>CABUBZ010000124.1 GCA_902489945.1 uncultured Collinsella sp. | reverse complement strand
CCCACGCGGTAAGCGGGGGAGCGCCATCCGCCTCTTCGCCGGTACCGACGATCCCCTGGTTGTAGCGTCCACCCTAGACAACGCCCTTCGCAAGTTAGCTACTCTTTGATGCTGGCGATGAGGTCGTCGGCTTTTGAGGCGATGACGTTGTTGATGTCGGCCTGCAGCTCCTCGTAGACCGCTATGGCTCGCTCGCCGGCGGGGGTGAGCGTGGATCCGCGGGCGCCGTCGCGCTCGATGAGCTTGCAGCTCAGCTGCCCTTCGGCTTCGTTCACAATGCGCCAGGCCTTGGAATACGCCATTCCCATGCTCTTGGCGGCGCGGTTGAGCGAGTGCTCGCGGGCGATACCCTGCAGCAGCAAGACGCAGCCGTGGCCGAACACGCCCGGCAGATCTTTGTCGCACGACTGAATGACCAGTTTTGCCGTCGTCTTGTACTCCATGCGCTCCACGTCTCTCCGCTAAAGTGTTTGCTGGGCAAACGCAAAGCCTGCGTCAAGCCCTCGTGTGCTCTTCTTAAATCATGCATTGTAGCAGTCAAAGTGCGTTAAGATACTTCCCCAGTATTGGGCGCCCAAGGTTGGGCTGGGTCCTACGAGGCCTGCAGCCGACCGGTCGCATGGAAAAAGGAGAAACATGGCTACGTTCTTTCCCGGTGAGTCCCACACGTTTTCGGAGTATCTGCTGGTCCCTGGTTACTCGTCCTCGCAGTGCATCCCCAACAACGTCTCTCTTAAGACGCCGCTGACCCGCTTTAAGCGCGGTGAGAAGCCGGCAATCACCCTGAACATCCCCATGGTTTCCGCCATCATGCAGTCCGTCTCGGGCGTCGATATGGGTGTCGCGCTCGCTACCGAGGGTGGCCTGTCCTTCATTTACGGTTCCCAGAGCGCCGAGTCTGAGGCCGCTATGGTCAAGGCCGTCAAGGATCACAAGGCCGGCTTCGTTCAGTCCGATTCCACGCTGACCCCCGACATGACCATGGAGCAGGTCATTGAGCTCAAGGAGAAGACCGGCCACTCCACCATGCCGGTTACCGACGACGGCACTCCCAAGGGTAAGCTCCTGGGCATCGTCACCAGCCGTGACTATCGCCCCAGTCGCGATGACCACCAGACGAAGGTCTCCGAGTTCATGACCCCGCGTGAGCAGCTCATCGTGGGCGACAAGAACATCAGCCTCAAGGTTGCCAACGACGTCATCTGGGACAACAAGCTCAACGCCCTGCCCATCGTCGACGACAACGATCACCTCATGGGCATCGTCTTCCGCAAGGACTACGACAGCCACAAGACCAACCCCAACGAGCTGCTCGATAACGACAAGCGCTACATGGTCGGCGCCGGTATCAACACCCGCGACTATGCCGAGCGCGTGCCGCTGCTCATCGAGGCCGGCGCCGATGTCCTGTGCATCGACTCCTCCGAGGGCTTCAGCGAGTGGCAGAAGCGCACCATCGAGTGGATTCGCGCCAACTACGGCGAGGACGTCAAGGTCGGTGCCG
>CABUBZ010000123.1 GCA_902489945.1 uncultured Collinsella sp. | reverse complement strand
CGGCCAGGCGGCCTACAACCCCGAGAGTGGCGCCAACGTGGTCGTCGATATCAAGCTCGACGCCAAGGAGGCTAAGGGCGGTGCCCACAAGACCGTTCGCTACACCCGCTTTGACACCTGCGGACATTGTGGCGGATCGGGCTCCGTTTCGTCAGAGCATGCCCACACCTGTCCGAGTTGCGGTGGTCGCGGCCATATCGATGTCGACCTGTCCTTCCTGTTTGGTGCGGGCACGTTCCAGACGGTTTGTCCTGAGTGCGGCGGTTCCGGCAAGGTCGTTGCCGACCCGTGCCCCGATTGCGATGGCAGCGGCCGTGTCCGTGTGACCTCCGAGCAGACGATTGAGTTTCCCGCCGGCACGCATGATGGCGACGAGGTGCGCATCCCTAACATGGGTCACGCCGGCACGAACGGCGCTTCGGGCGGCGATCTGGTCGGTCGTGCGCACGTCGAGGCCGAGCGCCTGGAGGGTAAGGCTCGCACCGGCTTCTACCTCATGGGTATCATCGCGCCGTTTTTGGTTCTGTCGGCCATCTCGGGCGTGTTCTCTGCCTTTGCCATGATGTGCTTCATTCCGTTTGCCATGGGCTTGTTCATGGTGCTGTCGGACGGCGTGCTTCATCGCAGCCTGCTGTGGTGGAAGCGCGGCGCGATGCAGTTTGCCAATGGTTTTGCCAACGGCTTTATGTTTGCGCTCGTGTCGGTCTGGTTTGCGAGCTGCTCGCAGCAGGCCATGCTTTCGCCCTACGGGATGCAATAACATCAAACCCTCTGTTTGCGGCCGGCCCAGCTTGGGTATAGGACGCACTGTGACAATAATGAAAGTTGGAAGGATTCGGTCGTGTCGGAAAATAGGGATTACTACGAGGTACTTGGCGTTGACAAGGATGCCGACGCGCGGACGATCAAGCGCGCGTTTCTAAAGAAAGCCCGTACGGTACACCCGGATGTTTCGGACGACCCCGAGGCCGAGGCCAAGTTCAAAGAGCTCAACGAGGCCTATTCCGTTCTTTCCGACGAGCAGAAGCGTGCTAACTACGACCGTTACGGTACCGCGGACGGCCCCGGTGGTTCTGGCTATGTCGATATCAACGATATCTTTGGCGGCATGGGTATGGACGACCTCTTCTCGTCGTTCTTTGGCGGCGGTGCCGGCGGTGGCGCCCGAAATCGCCGCGAGCGTCGTCGCGGCCGCGATATGGCCATTTCCCTTTCGGTGACGCTCGAGGAGGCGGCGCTTGGCTGCAAAAAGACGATTAGCTACGACCGTCTTGCCCCTTGCGATGACTGTAATGGTACCGGCAAGGCCGAGGGCGCGACCGAGAAGCAGTGCAGCCGCTGTCACGGCACAGGTTATGTGACGACGGTCCAGCGCTCTTTCCTGGGCCAGGTTCAGTCCTCTTCGCCCTGTCCCGACTGCCACGGCGAAGGCACGGTCATCGATCGTCCCTGCGAGACCTGCGATGGCCAGGGCCGCACGCCTTCTCACGAAAAGATTGACATCGATATTCCCGCCGGTGTTTCGACCGGTCGCCAGCTGCGCGTGAGTGGTTTTGGCGAGGCCGGCCTTCGCGGCGAACCCTCGGGCGACCTGATCGTCAACGTGCGCGTCGCCGACCACGAGTGTTTTAAGCGTAATGGCGATGACCTGTACCTGGTGAGCGATATCTCGATTGCTCAGGCCGCGCTCGGTTGCGAGATAGAGGTCGAGGGCATTATGCCTGACGAGGTCGTCAAGCTGTGCGTCCCCGCCGGCACACAGTACGGTGACACCGTGAGCGTCAACAATTACGGCATGCCGCGTATCGGCGG
>CABUBZ010000122.1 GCA_902489945.1 uncultured Collinsella sp. | reverse complement strand
TCTAGCTTCCGAGTTATCCACATTGATAAGGTGCTTTTTTAAAGTGACTTTCCCGTGTTGGTCGTGGATGCTGCGAGCAAGGCAAGAACGGTTGATCACGTCGCGATGCGTGTGGGTGAATGGTGAAAGTGTTTTTCGATATTTTTATATCGATATTCGATATATTATGATGGTGGCATACGGTGCAGTGCAGGTTCCTCCATTGATATTGATATTGGATTAAGGAGCATAGCCATGGGTAGTGCCCGAGTTTTTGCGCACTTTGGTCTTCGCCCGTCCCCGTGGCGATGATCAGTTCGCTGACTGTACGTTCTCACCGAGCCTTGACATGTCGAGGTAGCGTCGCGTCGACCACTCGCTGGAAGTTACGTAGCGGACTCTCGCGCAGATGAGCATCAACGCGCTGCGCCCGTCCGGGAAGCTGCCGACCACGCGCGTGCGCCGGCGGATCTCGCGGTTCAGCCGTTCGATCATGTTGTTCGTTCGGATGCGGCGGCGATGCTCGCGGGGGTAGTCGTCGAGCAGGTAGGTCGTGGTCTCGCCGATGCCCTCCCTGAGGCATTTGGCGGCCTCCCTCAGTTTCCGCGCCTCCATGTCCTTGGCGACGGATTCCGCCTTCTCCAGCGCCTTGTCCCTCGATTCCATGGAGAATATGGCCTTCAGCGCGTCGGCGGCCCAGTCCCTGTTTTTGGGGTTGACCTTGGCGAGGATGTTGCGTTCGAAGTGGACCATGCACCGCTGGTAGCGGGCGCCGGGCAGCAATTCGTTCACAGCCGCCACCAGTCCGGCGCACCGGTCGCCCGTCACCAGCCTCACGCCCTTGAGGCCGCGCGCGAGCATGCCTTTGATGAATTCGCGCCAGCTTTCCGAGTCCTCCTTCATGCCCTCGGCCACCGAAAGCACCTCGCGCCGCCCGTCCATACCGACGCCGACGGCCACCAGGATGCTCACGTTCTCCACGGACCCGCCCCAGCACCTTTTGTGCCACACGCCGTCCATGAACAGGTACGGGTAATCCTGTTCGAGGGGCCTGCCACGCCATTCGTCGATGTCGGCGTATACCTTCTTGAGCTTGTCGCTCAGGGTCTGCGAGGGCATGCGGTCGCCCCACAGCAGCTGGCTGACATCGTCGACCTGCCGGGTGGAGACGCCGGCCAAATACATGTCGATCAGCGCCTCCTCGACGCTCTCCTCGCGCCGACGGTATCGTTCGATCACCGCCGACTCGAACACCGCCCCTTTCAGTTTCGGCACCTTGAGACTCATCTTGCCGGCCTTGACGGTCAGGTCGCGCTCGTAGTGGCCGGCCCGGTAGGCCTTCCGCTCCCCGCTGCGCTCGTAGCGCGCGGCGCCGGTAATCTCGTCGGCCTCCGCGTCGAGCATCGCGTTCAGGGTCTCCTCGACGCTTTTGCGGACCATCCGGTCCAGGGTGGTCTCCAACATGGCCTGGTCGACCTGTAGAATCTGCTGTGACATGGCTTCGTGCCCTCGTTTCCAATCGCGGTTTGTTTTGTTTGGCGACAGAAAATCGTACACAGGACACGGGCCATGTCTCTATCTCAGGCCCTCAACCAATTTGCGCAAAATCTCGGGCGTTATCTTTGATGTGTTGCGTTGCGTTTATGTGAACTTATTTTCATTGTGCATATCGTTATCAATTTGTTATCAAGGACGATCGCGAGTGAAATGCGCTCATTTATATAATGGCTGTTGCATGGCTGCCCTTGAGGGACGTTCCTCTGGCATGGCTTTGCAATGAGCCGCGATGTGGTCGTAACCAACGTGGGATTCGATTGTGCGGCGAAGAAAAAATGAT
>CABUBZ010000121.1 GCA_902489945.1 uncultured Collinsella sp. | reverse complement strand
GGACTTGCAGCGACGGACCTCAGGACACTCTTACACCATGTCTGCGCGCGCGACCCGCTCGGCCGCTTCGATCACGTGTTTGGCGAGGATCGCCGTCGTCACAGCTCCCACGCCGCCCGGCACGGGCGTGATGGTGTCAACAACCGGCTCTGCAGCATCAAAATCAACGTCCCCGACCAGCTTGCCAGCGGCCTCGTCCCAGTTAATGCCAACATCAATGATCGTCTGGCCCTCGCGAACGGCATCCGCGCCAATCGTGCTCGCGCGTCCAACGGCCGCAACAACGATATCGGCAGAACGGCACTCGGCAGCAAGATCGCGTGTATGCGTATGGCACGTCGTCACGGTCGCATTGCGCGCCGTAAGCATGGCGGCAACAGGACGCCCGATCACCAGCGACCGACCGACAACCGCGACCTTGGCCCCATCCAGCTCAACGCCGTAATGATCCAGCAAAGCAAGCACGGCTTCGGCTGTGCAGGGGGCAAAACCCTCACCGCGCCCCGAAAGCGTAGTGAGCAGCGAAGCCGGCGTCATGGAGTCAACGTCCTTGGCGGGATCGAGCGCCGCGGCAACCGCATCCTCATCAAGCCCAGCAGGCAGCGGGCGAAACATCAGGCAGCCATGAACAGTCGAGTCGGCATTTATGTCCTCGATGGCCGTCAACAGCTCGTCCTGCGAAACATCGGCGGGAAGCAAAATGCGGCGAGCTTCAATGCCAACCTTCTCGCAGCGCTTGAGGGCACCGCGCTCGTAGGATAGGTCGTCCTCGCGTTCACCCACACGCACGATAGCCAACGTCGGAACAACGCCCCGCTCGCGCAGGACTGCGCAGCGAGCAGCAAGTTCCTCAGTCAAAGCGCGAGCAACGGGAGCACCCTTCAGCAGTTCAGCCATGGCTATCCTCTCTTCCTTGCAGCGTCGGCGGCGCGGCGCGCCAGCGCATCGGCGCGCGGCAACCACGTGTCGAGCAACTCATCACACGCCGTCTCGAGCTCCTCGGCACGAGCGCGATCCTTCATAGACGTGGTGTTCGCAAAGAGCGTCAAGCTCGCGCCCTGCATAGCAGAACGGCAGAACACGGCGCCGCACGCCACATCGGACAGCAGCTGACGCGAACCCTTGTCGGCCATGTCCTCGAGCAGCGCCAGTGCACGCCCGCAAGCATCCATAATGCGATACGGCGGCATAGCGGCCACATGCAGCGCATCCTGAATCGCAGCGGTTCGAGCCGGGTCATCGCGCGGAATACCGTATGCGGCAGACACCTGCCCGTAGGCACGGACATCCTCGGCAACCAAGTCGACAAGCTCCTGCGCCAACTCATCCGCCTGGGCAAATGCGCTCGTCAGGTCATCCGCACGATCAGCAAGCGCGGGATTGGTTGCCCCGTAGCGGGCGACCATCCCACACAGCGAGGCGCCCAGCGCGCCCACAAAGGCGCTCGCGCTGCCGCCACCGGGAACGGGCTCGCGCGCAGCCAGTGCCTCGGCAAAACCGCGACAGGTTTTATCCATCATCTCTTGGCTCATACGCATGCACCTTCAAGTCATATACATCGGTCGTGTGGCAACCGCCTGCCGACCGTATCGATCACATAATGGTGCTAAGTCTAGCCCATAAGCACACAAGCGTCAGCGTACCTGGCCATCGCGGATTTCTATGGCACGCGATAGGCGGCGGCAACGCAAACATGGGACACATGGCCCACCTTTCGAGACTCTCTAGCAGCACAAACCGGGGCATATCTATAAGTAAGGAGCCCGTTGGGGCACGGCTGCGCAACGGCCGCAAACCACGAACGGAGGTATTAACGCACTCATAC
>CABUBZ010000120.1 GCA_902489945.1 uncultured Collinsella sp. | reverse complement strand
CATGGTCGTGGGCATCATCGGCGCGTTCTTCGGCGTGCTGGCGTAAGGGCCCGGCCTATTATCTGCCCCCAAGGGAAACGGCGACCCATTGCGGTCGCCGTTTTTTATTACCGAAAGCTAGTTGGAGGTGCTTCGTGATTCGATCTGACAATCCACCCGATAATGGCGTGAGCGGGGCGATGTATCTATTTGGCACGGCGCTCTTGTGGAGTTTTATCGGCATCCTCGTTCGCGCCAATTCGCAGTCAGCTCTTTTGATTGGTGCCGTCACGGCAATATTTATGGCGCTCTTTATCCTGCTCGTCGGCAGGCCTGTCCTCCGCGTCAGCCGTCTTATTGTCCTTGTGGCCGTCTGCAACTTCGTGACGGGCACCACGTTTAACTTTGCCAACCAGCTCACGACGGTCGGCAACGCGATCGTCCTGCAGTACACCTCGATGATTTTCGTTATCGTGTATCAATCGCTCGCAACTCGCACGTTGCCCTCGCCTGCGAAGATTGCCTCCGTGGTGGTTGCTTTTACGGGTATGGGACTTTTCTTTTTAGGTGATTTGAGTGCCGAGGGCATGCTCGGCAACCTGCTTGCCGTCATTTCGGGCGCCACCTTTGGGCTGTGTTTCTTTTTAAACTCTCGCTCCGATGCGTTGCCCATGGTGTCCTCGCTCATCTCCTGCGGCATCTCGATACTGCCGATCGTCTATTTTGCAGGCGACCTAGGCTCCGTGAAACCCTTTGAGTGGGGGCTTATGCTGGTGCATGGCCTTTTTTGCAGTGGCCTTGCGAGTGTGCTGTATGCCAAGGGGATTGCGCGCACCAACGCGTTTGCGGCCAACTTGGTCTGCATGAGTGAGGTCGTGCTCGCTCCCTGCTGGTCGGCGCTCCTCTTTGGCGAGGTCTTTAGCTGGAACGAGTTCTTGGGCGCGGCGATGATCGTTTTGGTGATTGTGGCCAACTTGGCATCCGATGCTTTTGGCGACGGCTTTCTGGTGGCGCTTGTCCGCCATCGAAACAAAGAGCATGCCTAATAGGATGCGTCTGCCGTTTACGGTAAAAAACACCCCGCTGAGCGACTGGTATTAAATAAGGCGAACCTGCATACCTATAATTGGTATCAAATCATTTGCGCCTGGTATGGGTGTTAGCAGCACGCCAGGTGCGCTTCGGACCGTGTGGTCAAACTCCCGGATTGATATCAATAACGCGCGCGACGGGAGTGACGACGGTTCGAGATTCCTTATTGGGAGGAACTATGCTTGTCCAAGCAATCCTCGTCGGCTTAGTCGGAGCTTTTGGATGTCTCGACTACCAGCTCGGCACCCTCTACGCATTCCGCCCCATCGTCCTGTGCCCGCTCGTGGGCCTGGTGCTGGGGGACCTGCAGACTGGCCTTGCCGTTGGCGCCAGTCTGGAGTTGCTGTTCATGGGCTCGATCTCCATCGGCGCCTACGTACCGCCTAACGAAACCGTCGGCGGCGTGCTCGCTTGCGCCTTCGCCATTCAGCTCGGTCAGGGTACCGAGACGGCCATCGCGCTCGCCATGCCCATCGCCGTCCTTGCGCTGACGATCGGCAACATTACCAATGCCTTGTTCCCCGTGTTTGTCGATATGGCAGACAAGTTTGCCCTCAAGGGGAACCTCAAGGGTATCTACGCCGTTCATTGGGGAATTGGAATCTGGGGCTGCGTCGAGTACTTCCTGCTGTGCGGCGGCGCCTTCTATTTGGGTTCCGACGCCATCCAGGGCTTGCTCGACTTCATCCCGCCCTTCATCATCGACGGTTGTGGCGTTGCCGCCAACATCCTGCCGGCCATGGGCTTCGCCATGCTCGGCCGCCTGGTGCTCACCAAGCAGCTCGTGCCC
>CABUBZ010000119.1 GCA_902489945.1 uncultured Collinsella sp. | reverse complement strand
GTAAAGGTGCCGGCACCGCAGTACAGGTCCACGGCAAGCTCGTCTTCCTGCGGATCGAGCGTTTCCATGACAAGCTCGATCAAAATCTCGGCACCCTTGGTGTTGACCTGGAAAAAAGACGGGGCAGACAAGCGCATCTGACCCTCGGCGATATTCTCGGTCCATGAGCCCTCTCCGGCGAGCATTTCGACCTTGGAGACACGGCGGGCCTTCTTTTCGCCCTTGCTCATCACGCGCACGATGCTCGTGGGATGAGCGGCGTCCGTCAGCACGCGGGAGACCTGCGAGCGCGGAAAAGAGCCTGTGGGCGTCCAGAGTGCGACCTCGAGTGCCTTGGTGCGGCGCGATGCGCGAATGCCCACGCGTTCGAGCCCCAAGTCATGGCTGCCGCTTAGATAGTTGAGTGCGCCGACGACCGATTTGAGCGCCTTCGGGAAGCGCTTATCGAACAGCGGGCACGAATCGACGGTCACGATTTTGCTGGGGTCGACACCGTGCATGCCAAGGCGAACGCGACCGTTGACGACGGTCGGTTCGAGTTCGATTTTATTGCGGTAGCCCCAGTCGTCCTTGGTGTGGCGGATGGGCTGTATCAGCTCATCGACCTGCTCAGGAGCGAACTTGCCGATGCGCTCGAGCGTGGAGCGCAGGTTTTGCTCCTTGGCGGCGAGCTGTGCCGTGCGTGAGAGATTGCCCCACGAGCAGCCGCCGCAAATGCCCACGAAGGGGCAGGGAGGCTGAATGCGATCGGGGCTTGGCTCCAGAATCTCGGTGGTGCGGGCGCGCATGAACGACTTGCCGTTCTGTACGACCTCGGCCTCGACGGTGTCGCCTGCCACGGCGCCCTGCACAAAGACGGCCTTGCCGTTGTCGGCATGCGCTAGCCCGTCGGCGCCGTACGTCATCGATTCTATGGTGAGCTTCATATCCCTGCCTGTCATTCGCGTTGTTGTCCGCACCATGGTAGCAGGGAAAAGCGCCCCGCATCCGAGGCTTTCCTCAAATGCGGGGCGCTTCTACAAACTGCTTCTACAAACGACTATTTCGTCTTGCCGGTAATGAGCGTCTTAAGACCCAGGCCGATCAGACCCAGGCCCATGCGCACGCGGCCGGGGCGATGGCGCTCGATGGCCTTGGTCTTGCCAGCGGGCTTCTTGCGATGGGCACTCGTCTCGGGTGCGGGCTTGGTGACCTGCGGCTCGGGCTGAGGCGCAGGTGCAGGCTCGGGCTCAATGACGGTCGCCTGGACCTCTTGGACCTTGGGTGCTACCGGCTGCGGCTCGGGCTCGGGGGCAGGTTTCGCCTCAATGACGGGCTCGGGCGCGGCCTCGGCGTTGCGATAGGCGCGCTCCAGCAGGGCTTCCTGCGAGTTGAAGGGTTTCTCACCCTCTGCACGCTTCACGGGAACCCAGGTGCCGTCGCTCGTCAGGCTGCGGGCCTTCACGTTGTCCCGCAGCTGCATGCCCATGTACTCGTGTACCAGGGCGCGGCAGGTGGGGTCGAGCACGGGGAAGGCGATCTCCACGCGGTGCTCGGTGTTGCGTGTCATCATGTCTGCCGAGCTCAGGTAAATCATGTCCGAGTCCACGCCAAAAGCGTAAACACGGGCGTGCTCCAAAAAGCGTCCGACGATGGAGCGGACATGCACGTTCTCGGTCTTGCCCGGAACACCGGGCTTGAGGCACGAGATGCCGCGGATGATCATGTCTACGCGCACGCCGGCACACGATGCCTCGGCGATCTTGTCGATGACCTCGCGGTCGGTGAGCGAGTTGAGTTTAAAGAACACGCGGGCGGGCTCGCCAGCGAGAGCGCGCTGAATCTCGCGATCCAGACCGCGCATGATGAGCGGCTTGAGGCCTACGGGCGCCACACCCAGGAAGCGGTAATCGCCGCGCAG
>CABUBZ010000118.1 GCA_902489945.1 uncultured Collinsella sp. | reverse complement strand
CGAAACACCCTGCTTGCCGCGCTCGATGAGCGTGGTGCCCAGCTCGCGCTCGAGTGCCTTGACCGCCTGACTCACCGCACTTTGCGTATATCCCAGTTCGTCGGCTGCGCCCTTTAGGCTGCCGCGATCGACCACCATACAAACAATCTGATACCGCGATGCCATCTTGCCTCCACATCGATGCAGCCGTAAAACGTTTTGCCAGCGCTTTTCGCACCTGCTTTAGCTTTACTTAATCATACTGAAGATACATTCGCTTTACTACATCCATATCTGGGAGCAGAATCCTTTTTGCGAAACCGTTCTGTAACAAAAGGAGTCCCATGGATCGCAAAAAAGCAATCGCGCTCTCATTTTCCGTTCCCGTCGCATGGGGCTTTTCGTATCCCCTCATGAAGATCGGCATGGATAGCATGAACGCCACGAGCATCGTCGCGCTGCGCTGCCTCATCGCCTTCGCGGCCTGCCTGCTGCTCTTCCACAAGCGCACTTTCCACATTAACCGCGACCTGATGGTCCGCGCCGCCATTATCGGCGCCATCATGGCAACCGAGCTCACCTGCATGTGCCTGGGCTCCAGCCTCACGTCCGCCTCAACCGCCGGCTTTTTGCAGAGCCTGACGGTCGTGATCGTGCCATTTGCCAACGCCGCCCTGCTGCATCGCGCCCCGGAGCGCAAGGTACTCGTCGGCACCGCCATCGTCACCTGTGGCATGTCGCTGCTCTCGGGCGCCGACTTTACCAGCCTCAACCCCGGCGCGCTCATTATGCTGCTCTCCGCCTTTGTCTATGCCGGCCATATCATCGTCGCCAAGCGTTTTGTCGAAAAAGTCGACCCGCTGTCCCTGGGTGTTTGGCAGCTGGGCTTCGGTGGCCTGTTCTCGGGCATCGCCGCGTTCACTTTTGGCGGCTTCACGCTTCCCAGCACGCCTAACGAGGTTATCGTCGTCGTTGCACTCGCACTCATCTGCTCTGCCTACGGCTTCATTACGCAGACGCTCGTGCAGCCTCACGTGCCCGCCGAGACCACCGGTTTTGCCTTCTCGCTCGAGCCGGTTTGCTCCGCCGTCTTCTCGTTCTTCCTGGTTGGCGAGGTCCTGAGCCCCATCGCCTTCTTTGGTGCCGCCCTCATTCTCTCCGGCGTCATGGTGGCAACGGTCGAGCTTCCGCATCTTCGCGCCCGCAGCCACGCTCGTATGGCCGGAGCGCCCGAGCACGCCTCCTAATCCCCACTCCTCGCGCAGTCGCAGCGTAAAGGCCTCCGGCCGCCCTTACAATAGATGCCAGCAAAGCATCTACGTATAAGGAGCCCCATGGACACCGCAACTCGCGACCGCAACATAGCAACTTGGTTGGGCGATGCGCCGCAGCCGGTGCGTGACACCACGGACCAGCTGCTCGAGCGCATCGCCCTTTTGCGTGCCGAGCAGACCATCTATCCGGCACAAGACGACATTCTCAATGCCCTCGCCTACACGCCGGCCGACCAAGTCAAGGTCGTTATCTTGGGCCAGGATCCCTATCACGGGCCCAACCAAGCCATGGGACTGTCATTCTCGGTTCCCGCGACGCAGACCAGGCTGCCGCCCAGCCTGCGCAACATCTATAAGGAGCTCAACGCCGACCTTGGCTGCCCCATTCCCGCCACGGGCGACCTAACACCATGGGCGCAGCAGGGCGTCCTTCTCCTAAACACCACGCTCACCGTGCGCGAGCACGCCGCCAACTCTCACGCCAAGCTGGGCTGGAGCACCCTGACCGACTACACCATCGAGCGCTGTTGCCTACTGCCGCAGCCCATGGTCTTTTTGGCCTGGGGACGCTTTGCCCAGCAGATGGTCGAAGGCAAGCTCGCCGCAACTGGTGCGGGCGAGGCGACTGGCAAGTTCTGCCTGGCATCCACGCACCCCTCGCCGCTTTCGGCCAACCGGGCAACGGCGGAGCTCCCGGCTTTTATGGGATCCCGCCCTTTCTCGGCTACCAACCATTTGCTCAAGCAACACGGCTCGGCCCCCATCGATTGGGGTTGCCTCGACTAAGCGCAGGGAGTTCCAAACAAAAACGC
>CABUBZ010000117.1 GCA_902489945.1 uncultured Collinsella sp. | reverse complement strand
TGGCGTCCTCGCCGATGCCGGGGTGGGCGGTCATGAGCATAAAGTCGCTGTAGAGTTTGGCCGTCTTCTCGTTAAAGTTGCCGGTGCCCAGCAGCGTCAGGCGCGTTAGCGCCATGCCCTCGCGATAGGTGAGCTGGCAGATCTTGGAGTGGCACTTAAAGCCCTCGGAGCCGTAGATGACGGTGCAGCCGGCCTCTTCCAAGCGCTCGGCCCACTCGATGTTGTTCTGCTCGTCAAAGCGCGCGCGGAGCTCCATGAGCACCGTGACCTCTTTGCCGTTCTCAGCGGCATCAATCAACGACTCGCACAGACGGCTCTGCTTGGCCACGCGGTAGAGCGTGATGCGCAACGAGATGCACTCGGGGTCATAGGCGGCCTCGTGCACCAGGTCCAAGAACGGGTTCATGGCCTCATAGGGATAAAAGAGCAGCTTGTCGTGCTGCAGCACCTGCTCGCGGATGGAGCGGGTCATGTCGATGGTGGGATTGGGCTGCGGCCTAAACGGCGTAAAGAGCAGCTCGTTGCGCAGGTGCTCGGGAATCTTGCCCTCAATGCCAAAGACGTAGCCCAGGTCGAGCGGGATATCGCAGGTAAAGACAGAGCGGCGCGAAAGCTCGAGCGCCTTGCGGATGGTCTTGAGCGTTGCCTTCTCGAGCGACCCCGAGACCGCGAGCACTACCGGCTGCAGACGCAGGCGCTTCTTGAGGATGCGCTTCATGTGCTGGCGGTAGTCCTCTTCCTCTTCGACGCCCTCGCCGTCCGGATCGATGTCGGCGTTGCGGGTGACGCGGATCAGCGCACGATCCAGCGGCTTATAGGAGCCAAAGCAGCTGTCCAGGCAGGCGAGGATGACGTCCTCGAGCAAGATGTAGGAGTAGGTGCCGGTGGGCGAGGGGATCTCGACCACGCGGTTCATCGAGGCGGGAATCTCGATAAGGCCCAGCAGGCTCTCCTCGTCGGTGGCGCCGTCCAGACCACAGGCCAGATAGAGCGCGCCATTGCGCAGGTTGGGGAAGGGGTGGCGCGGATCGATGACCAGCGGCGAGATGACCGGCGACACGTAGGCCTGGAAGTAGCGGGTTACAAAGGTGCGCTCCTCGGGCGTAAGCGAATCGATGCGGGCGCGGTGAACGCCAAAGGTGTCGAGCTTGCCCTCGATGCTCTTAAAGATGGACTCCCAACGGGTAAGGAGCCCGGGCATTTCGGCCATGACAGCATCGACCTGTTCGGAGGCGGTCATATTGCTCTTGTTGTCGACAGGTTGTTTTTTGAGCTCTGCCAGATCGGACAGGCCGCCCACGCGCACCATGAGAAACTCGTCGAGGTTGGACTCGAAAATCGACACGAACTTTAGACGCTCGAACAGCGGAACGGTCTCATCGAAGGCTTCGTCAAGCACGCGGTTGTCAAAGCGCAGCCAGCTAAGCTCTCGGTTTTGCGTGTACGAGAAGTCGCGCGGCGGTTTGCGCAGCTTTGCGGCGGCTTGCTTCTTTTCGATTTTGCTCGGCATATGCATCTGTCCGTTCAGTCCCCACAGAGGACGGTAGCCTAACACTTTTCACTATTGTCTCAATTTAGTCGACCGCTGGCACGGACGTATCGCGTGAACGGTATCTTTACCTACTTCTTACGCTGCCAAGGCATGCAACTAACTGTCCAACTCGTTTGGAAACAATCTATATCCATACTCAACTGGTGAGGATGTATGAATAAGAATGATTGCGAGCTGAATATAATCGAATCCAAATTGAATCATGGACAAACGACATATATATGCAGAAAACCGTTTTAGCTATGCAATTCCTAAACATGAAAATATTTGTGCAATCTAGCTTAATTCCTTAGAAAAAAGAACATTTACCTTTGAAAACCTGCTTTAGAGAACCGAAGTGCATCATGGGGGAATCATATGCGATATACCGTTCATCGCACTTTGCTGACCGTTCGGGGGCGAGGTGGAATTGCAGGTGGTTTTTGGATATAACTAGAGCTGTCAGCAAGCAGCGTCCCATACGGAGGGGCGCTGATACATTCGGCCAGTAAGGCCCGAAAGAAAGGTAGGAGGCCATGACGAAAGGTCTGCACGTGCCTTCCGAGA
>CABUBZ010000116.1 GCA_902489945.1 uncultured Collinsella sp. | reverse complement strand
AGTCGAGCGCGGAGAAGTCGCGGTCCTCCTGCGCGCCGAGCCAGTCGATCTCGCAGCCGGGGATGACCTGCATCTCGGGATGCGCGGCGGCCGCTGCGGCGATATCGATGAGGTAATCGGGCAGGCGATCCCACGCCATGGAGACCACGTTGTCGGGGTCCATGGCCGCCGACATGGGGTAATGCTCGGTGACGGCGATGGCGCCGAGCTTGGCGGCCGCGGCGGCGTCCACCAGCTCGGCAACGGTGCCGTGGCCGTGGCCGGTGTAGTTCGTATGCGTGTGCATGGTTACCAGTTCCATGCGGGCTCCTATCTTTTAGTTGTTGCATTTGGGAGCCGAATATCGAATGCTTTCAGGTGCAATGCAGACTCTGGCGGGCAGGGATGCCGACATGTGGGCTGAGGCGCCGGATGCGACCTCGCAAAGGAGAGTGGCATCCTGCCCCGTTCGGGAAAGGCCGCGAATTAGCTGGATGAGGGGCGACGCGCCACCTCGGATCTCTTTTGGGAGGTTGCGGTCCCGGGCGCTCGGGCAGGCCCCGCCGCATCGCAGAAGGGAGCCGGGGATGATCTACGCGGGTGTGGACATCGCCAAGACGGACCACGTCATAGGGGCGGTCGACGAGCGCGGGACCGAGACGTGCCGGCCGATGCCGTTCAAGAACACCGAGGCCGGGCTAGAGAGGGCCGTCGCGTGGCTCGAGGGCCTTGCGGGGTCGCCGTCCGACGTCGTCGTGGGCATGGAGGCCACCGGCCACTACTGGATGGCGTGCTACTCGTTCCTCGTCGCCCGGGGCTACTCGGTCGCCGTGATAAACCCCATGCAGGTCAAGGCGGTGCGCAAGCTCAAGAAGCTCGACAAGGTCAAGAACGACCGCATCGACGCCTGGCTCATAGCCGAGACGCTGCGCATAGGGCAGTACGACGAGACCAGGCTCGCCACCGACGAGGTGGCGTCGCTGAGGTCGCTGTCGCGCTACCTGCAGTCGCTGCGCGGCATGGCCGCGGAGCTCAAGACCCAGTGCGTGTGCCTGATGGACGCGCACTTCCCCGAGTACGCCGGGATATTCTCGGACATGTTCGGGGCCGGCAGCCGCGCGGTGCTGTCCAAGTCCCCGCTGCCCTTCGAGCTGGCGCGCAGGCGCGCCGACTCGCTCGCCCGCGACATCGCCGAGGCGTCCAGGCGCGGCGGGAAGTCGGCCGGCTACGCCGCAAGGATCAAGGCCGCGGCCAGGTCGTCGATCGGCGTGAGGCTCGGCCAGGAGGCGGCCTCGTTCCAGGTCAAGTCCCTGATAAGGCAGATCGAGTTCGCCGATTCGGAGTGCGCGAAGGTCGAGGCGAGGGTGAGGGCCCTGCTCGACGAGGTCGAGCCGCTCGTGCTCACGATACCCGGGGTGTCATACGCCACGGGCGCCCAGATCGTCTCGGAGATAGGCGACGTGTCGCGCTTCCGAAACGCGTCCGCCCTGGTGAGCTACGCCGGGCTGAACTCGTCGGTGAGCCAGTCCGGGCAGTTCGACAGCGGCGGCGGCCCCATAACCAAGCACGGCTCGCCGTACCTTCGCCGCGCTTTGTGGCTGGCGGCCAACCGCGCCAGGCAGTACGACCCGGGGCTGCGCGCCTTCTACGACAAGAAGCGCGCCGAGGGCAAGCCCCACCGCGTGGCCGTCACGGCCGTGGCGAGGAAGCTGTGCCACATCGTGTTCGCGGTGATGCGCGACCAGGTCCCGTACGACCCGGGGAGGGAATAGGGCGGTCCATGCCGGATTCTTCGCAGGCGGCCTCGCCGCCCGCTTCGCCATGCCCGAAAGCATTCGATATTCGGTTCTCAAGATGCAACGTTCGGATAATTTGCTGTTCTCGAAAACCTACGGTTTAGCCCTTGACTTCATATAGCTGGTCTCCTTTCGCAAGGGAGGGGCCCGTCATCCAAATGCCGGTTCGCGCCTTACGGAGCTTGATAGCGAAACGGACACGGAGATGCGTTCACCGTCGAACGCTTGGAGGAAGGGCGCGATCCACCTATCTAGGTCTAAAAAGAGAGCGGTTGCTGCAAACAACCGCTCATCGGCAAAACGATATCAAGGAGGACTATATAGCCCGGCAAATCC
>CABUBZ010000115.1 GCA_902489945.1 uncultured Collinsella sp. | reverse complement strand
AAGAGAAGAGGCGGGGCATGCCCCGCCTCTTACACCACATCTCTGCGCGCTACCGTCGCTACCGGGGGGACCCTTGCTTTGGCGGTTTACTTCCCCTGCACCATGGTCAGGGAGATCTTTTTGCGGTCGCGGTCGACCTTCTCTACCCACACCTTTACCGTGTCGCCGACGCGTACCACGTCGCTCGGGTGCTTGACAAAGCGGTTGGCCAGCTTGGAGATGTGTACGAGGCCGTCCTGGTGCACGCCGACGTCGACGAACGCGCCAAAGTCGACGACGTTGCGCACCGTGCCCTTGAGCTCCATGCCGGGTTCCAGGTCGTCGATGGAAAGCGCCGAGCGGCTAAAGACCACCTCGGGCGCGTCGTCGCGCGGGTCGCGCCCGGGCTTCTTGAGCTCATTGACGATGTCGATGAGCGTGAGGGTGCCGCAGTCCAGGTCGCTTGCCAGTGCCGAGATGCTGCCCAGACGGCGCTCAATGTCGGGCACGCCGCCGCGGCTGAGCTCGCTGGCTTTAACGCCGGCGCGTTCCAGGACGGACGTGGCCACCTCGTAGCTCTCGGGGTGGACGCTCGTCGCGTCGAGCGGGTTCTTGCCGCCGCTGATGCGCAGGAAGCCCGCGGCGTTGAGATATGCCTTGGGCCCCAGCTTGGGGACCTTCTTAAGCTGACGGCGATCGGTAAAGGCGCCGTTTTCCTCGCGGTAGGCCACGATATTCTTGGCCACGCTCGGCGTGATGCCCGACACGTATCCCAGCAGGCTCGCGCTTGCGGTGTTCACGTCGACGCCTACGCGGTTGACGACGTCTTCCACCACGTGGCCCAGGGTGCGCGAGAGCTCGGCCTGGTCAAGGTCGTGCTGGTACTGGCCCACGCCGATGGACTGGGGCGGAATCTTGACGAGCTCTGCCAGCGGGTCCTGCAGGCGGCGGCCCAGGCTCATGGCGCCGCGCACGGTGACGTCCAGGTCGGGATACTCCAGGCTGGCGAGCTCGGAGGCGGAGTACACCGACGCGCCGGCCTCGTTGACGATGGTGTATCGCAGTCCGGGTGCCTGCTCGGCAATGAACTCCGAGACGACTTCTTCGGTCTCGCGGCTGGCGGTGCCGTTGCCGATGACGATGGTGTTGACGCTGTCCTTCTTGACGAGGCGGGCGAGCTCGCGCTTGGTGCCGGCGACGTCGTGGCGCGGCTTGGTGGGGTAGACCACGCCGTGGTCGAGCAGCTTGCCGGTTTCGTCCATGACGGCGACCTTGCAGCCCGTGCGGTAGCCCGGGTCGAGCGCGAGCACGCGGGCGCCGCGCACGGGGCGTGCCGAGAGCAAGCCTTCGAGATTCTTGGCAAAGACGTTGATGGCTTCGGTCTGGGCACGAACGGTGAGCTTGGCGCGGGCCTCGCGCTCCAGCGAGGGGGCCATGAGGCGCTTGTAGCCGTCGGCGATGGCGGCATCGAAGACGGGAGCAAACACACCCTGGCGTCGGGGCCAACGGCTGCCGAGGCGCGCCGTGGCGGCAGCGCCGTCGACGTTCACGCGCACGCGGAGCTTGCCCTCGCGCTCACCGCGGTCGATAGCCAGCACGCGGTGGTTGGGTATACGGCGCAGCGGCTCATCATAGCTGTAGTACGGCTCGTAGGGAGTCTTTTCGGCGGGGTCGGTGGCCTCGACGACGATGTCGGCGGTGTTTTGCGTAAAGGCGCGCAGGTCGGCGACGTTCTCGGGGTCTTCGGCCACCGTCTCGGCCACGATGTCGGCCGCGCCGGCGAGCGCCTTCTCGGGCGTGTCGAAGCCGGCTTCCTCGTTGACGTATGCCGCGGCGGCGTCGAGTGCGCTGCCCTTGGCCGAGGCCTGCATGATGATCATGTTGGCGAGCGGCTCCAGGCCGGCCTCGCGGGCCTTTTGCGCGCGGGTCATGCGCTTTTTGCGGTAGGGCTTGTAGAGGTCCTCGACACGCTGGAGCTGCGTGGCCTCGCGAATCTGCTGTTCGAGTTCGGGCGTGAGCTTGCCCTGGGCGTCGATGAGCAGAATGACGTCCTCTTTGCGCTGCTCAAGATTGCGCAGGTAGGACAGGCGCTCGTCGAGCGCGCGCAGGGCGACGTCGTCCATGCCGCCCGTTGCTTCCTTGCGGTAGCGCGAGATAAAGGGGATGGTGTTGCCCTCATCGATGAGCTTGACGGCAGCCTCGACGTTGGCGGCCTTAAGGTTGAGCTCGCGGGCGAGCTGGGCGATAAGATCCATGGGACTCCTTGCGTTTAAGGTGCGTTTGCAGCACAGGGCTACCAAGGATACCACCCGTCCCAAAAGACTGTTTTGGGCCCGCGTCACGAAAACGGCCT
>CABUBZ010000114.1 GCA_902489945.1 uncultured Collinsella sp. | reverse complement strand
TATGCCGATACCGACGGCGCGCCCAAGCAGGTGCTCACCGATGTGACCTGGCTCATTGGTGCGGGCGACCGCTATGGCCTTTTGGGCGAGAACGGCGCCGGCAAGTCCACGCTGCTCGACGTAATCCAGGGCAAGATCGCACCCCTGCGCGGCCGCGTGAAGATCGGCCAGACGGTGCGCTTTGGCGTGCTGTCGCAGCAGCTCGAGGAGCTCGAGCCCTTTATGGGCGACACAATCCGCGAGGTGCTGAGCAACTACAAAAAGTACTACGTTATCGACGGCAAGGAGACCTCGCCCGAGAAGCTCTGCGAGCGCCTGGGCTTTACGACGCAGCAGCTCTGGAGCCGCATCGGCGACCTTTCGGGCGGCCAGCGCCGTCGTCTGTCGCTGCTGCTGACGATCCTGGACGAGCCCAACGTGCTCATCCTGGACGAGCCGGGCAACGACCTGGATACCGATATGCTGGCGATTGTCGAGGACCTGCTCGACAGCTGGCCGGGCACGCTGCTCCTGGTGACGCATGACCGCTTTTTGATGGAGCGCGTGACCGACCAGCAGTGGGCGCTGCTCGACGGCCACCTGACGCACATGCCCGGCGGTGTCGACCAGTACCTGCGCCTGTGCAACGCCACCGCCGAGGGCGAGCCCGTGGGTGCGCCGAGCGCCAAGACCGGCACGTTTGATACCGGTGCGGCGGCGGTTGCTGCCGAAAAGCCCAAGTCGAGCGGTCAGCCCAATGGCCTTTCCAACGCCGAGCGCCAAAAGCTCCGCCGCGAGGTGAGCTCGCTCGAGCGCAAGATGGAGACGCAGCGCGCCCGCGTGGAGGAGGCCGAGGCCGCGATGGCCCAAGTCGATCCCACCAACTACACGGCGCTCGGCGAGCAGCAGGCAAAGATCGACGAGGCTCACGCTGCCATGGACGAGCTAGAGATGGCGTGGCTCGAGGCAAGCGAAAAGCTCGAGGGCGAGGAGTAGGCGAGAATGATCAAAGCCGCGTTTTTCGATATCGACGGTACGCTGCTGAGCTTTAAGACCCACCGGATTCCGGCGTCGGCGCAGCAGGTGCTCGACAGCTTTCGCGAGCAGGGGATTGCGTGCGTGATCGCCACGGGCCGTCCGACCTACCAGATGCCGGACTGGCTGTTCGACCTGGGCTGGGATGCGTACATTACGCTTTCGGGCCAGCACTGCTTTGATGCCGAGGGGGTTTACCGCAGCTGTCCGATCGATCCGGACGACGTTGCAGTGATTGTGGACCAGGTGGCGCAGGGGCGCTACGACTCGCTGTGCATGCAGGGCGAGAACTCGTTTGTGAACCGCCTGTCCGAGCGCGTGGTGACGGCTGGCAGCAACGCGGGAATCGTCTACCACGAGGAGCCGTTTGAGCACGCCTTTGACGCACCGGTCTACCAGTTTTGCGCCTTTGTGGACCCGGCCGACGAACATATCGTGACCGACGCCGTGTCGCATTCGCTCACCACGCGCTGGTGCGACCTGTTCTGCGACATTATTCCCGCTAACGGCGGCAAGGACCTGGGCGTGGCGGCGACGCTCGAGCGGCTTGGTATCGACGCGAGCGAGGCGATTGCCTTTGGCGACGGCGAGAACGACCTGTCGATGTTTGCCGCCGTGGGCACGAGCGTGGCCATGGGCAACGCACAGGACACGGTGAAAGCTGCGGCGACCTATGTGACGACTGCCGTGGACGACGACGGCATCTACAACGCCGCGAAGCACTTTGGATTGATGTAACTGTGGGTCGGCACCCGGCGCCTGGGGACACTCCTTGTGGGGCGTCCCCATTTTGTTTTCGTCCCGCACGTTTTGTGAAACACGGCTAACTTTTAGGCAAAGTAGTAAGACATGGGCAACTTTTGCGGTAAAGTAAATCAAGCAAAAGTATCCAAAGGCTAACTAGAAGCCATCGCGAAAGGCGGCCCATGGCCCTGCGTGAATCCGGAGAAGACTATCTCGAATCGATCTACGTTCTATCGGAACGTCAGGGCATCGTGCGCTCGATCGACGTTGCCGAATACTTGGGCGTAACCAAAGCAAGCGTCTCTAAAGCCATGGCGGCCTTGGAGAGCACCGGCTACGTGGAGATGGGCAAACGCGACGTGCATCTGACGGAACGCGGTCTTGAGGTTGCCCGTCAAATGTGGGAGCGCCACTGCTTTTTCGTGGGGCTGCTGGAGGATGCGGGTGTTTCGGCTGAGGTCGCGTCGCAAGAGGGCTGCCACATGGAGCACTGCCTGAGCGAGGAAAGCTTTGAGAAGCTGAGGGCGATGCTGGGACGGGACAGCGACCGGGACCAGTAGCCCCGCCAACCAAGTCCAACTCAGACAAGGAACCCCGCCAGCAAGCGATGCCCAAGAACCGCCAGCAACGTTACCGCAGGCCGGGACCGGGCTTGGTTTTTGAAAACACTCCGCAGACCAGAAGCGCCCCCGTTCGTAGCTCCGAAGGAGCAGAAC
>CABUBZ010000113.1 GCA_902489945.1 uncultured Collinsella sp. | reverse complement strand
CCGCCGCCACAGCCCGCGAGCGCAAGTGACAGGGCGCCCACGGCGAGCGCCGAGGCAAACCCCCGGCGCGACATTTCAAAATCAAACGCGCGCATCGCTAGCACGTCCCCTCGTTAGGCATCGTCCATGCGTGATGGTCGGTATGCAGCAATTCCTCGGCCAGCGGCGAGAGCGGCTCGCCCAAGAACTCGCTATAGCACGCCTGAACATCGGGATTCTCGTGCGAGAAGCGAATCTCGGCGTTCGCATCGAGACCCCAGAGCACCTGGCCGCGCTCGGCTGCCAGCTCGCAGCCGTCGTGGATGGGCTGACCGCCGCCACCGACGCAGCCGCCCGGGCATGCCATAACCTCGACGAAGTCATAGCCCACACGGCCGTCGCGAATCGCGTCGAGTAGGCGGGCGGCGTTGCCCAGCCCGTGTGCCACGGCGACGCGCACCTTGGTGCCATCGATATCGGCCACGGCCTCCTTCCAGCCGTCCAGGCCGCGCACGTCGGTAAAGAAATCGGCATCCGGGTTCTTGCCCGTCACCAGGTAGTAGGCCGAGCGCACGGCGGCCTCCATCACGCCGCCCGTGGCGCCAAAGATCACGCCCGCGCCCGTGCCAAAGCCCAGCGGCGTATCGAGCGGCTCCTCGACCAACGTGTCCACGCTCACGTGGCTCGCGCGGATCATGCGCACCATCTCGCGCACCGTCAGCGCAACGTCCACGTCGGGCGCACCGCCCTCGCCCAACATGCTCGGCAGTGCACACTCTGCCTTTTTGGCCGTGCACGGCATAACGGACACCACGAACAGGCGCTCAGGCTCCACGCCCAGCACCTTGGCGTAGTATGTCTTGGCGATGGCGCCGAACATCTGCTGCGGCGACTTGGACGTGGACAGGCTGTCGACAAACTCCGGATAACGCGCCTTCACAAAGCGCACCCAGCCCGGGCAGCAGCTCGTAAACATGGGCCAGCCGCGGCTGTCACCCTCGCCCTTGGCGGCGGCGCCCAAGCGCTCGAGCAGCTCGGAGCCCTCCTCCATGATGGTGAGGTCGGCCGAGAAATCGGTGTCGAACACGTACTCAAAGCCAACACGACGCAGCGCACAAGCCAGACGCTCGACGGTGGCTTCCCCGCGCGAAATGCCGAGCTCCTCGCCCCAGGCGCTGCGCACGGCAGGCGCGATCTGCACCAGCACGATCTTGTCGGGATTAGCGAGCGCGTCAAACACGGTCTCGGTGTCGTCGCGCTCGCGCAGCGCGCCCGTCGGGCAATGCGTGATGCACTGGCCGCACGCGACGCAATCGGTCTTGCCAATCGGCGCGCGCCCGCGGGTACCCACGGCGGTATGCGTGGCGCGGTTGGTCAGATCCCAAATCCCTAGGCCCTGCACGCTCTCGCACACCTTGATGCAGCGCATGCATTTAATGCACTTGTCGTTTTCGCGGATGATGGGGAAATCGAAATCCCAGCCCTCGCCCGTCAAATGCCTTTGATACGGCAGATAGAAGATACCCAGGTCGTTGGCGATGGTCTGCAGGTTACAGTTGCCGCTGCGCACGCAGCTCGTGCACTGCGAATCGTGCTGGGACAGCAGCAGCTGCACGTTGGTGCGACGGGCCTCGCGGGCCTTGGGGCTGTTGGTGTGGACCACCATGCCGTCGAGCACGTAGTTGTTGCAGGCGGCAACCAGCTGATCGCAGCCCTCAACCTCGACCACGCACACGCGGCAGCCGCCGATCTCGTTTAGATCGCGCAGGTAGCACAGGGTGGGAATCTGAATGCCGACGGACTTGGCCGCATCCAGGATCGTGGTGCGCTCGGACACCACGACTTCGCAGTTATCGATAATGAGCCTGACCATGTTGTGCGCTCCGTTTTCGCTGTTGTCGCCGACGGTGGTTTCGTTGAGCTCTACCATTCCAGGTTCCTCCCTCCGCGGAACGCACCAAAGCCAAAGTAGTCGCAACGCAGGCAGCGACTCGCCTCTTGGCGTGCCTCCTCCTCGGTAAGGCCCTGTTCGACCAGATTCCAATCGTGGATGCGCTCGCCAGCCTCGCGCTCACCCAGCTCGCAGCGGCCGCACTCATGCTTGCCCTTAAACTGAACGGTCGGCAGCTCCACGTCGAGCTTAATCTTGTGGTCGAAGCCCAGGTAGCGGTCGATATTTGCCGAAGCTACGCGGCCGGCGTTGATGGCACGGATGACGGTGGCGGGGCCGGTCTGGCAGTCGCCGCCGCTAAAGAGGCCATCGAAACTGGGCACGGCGCCGTCCGAATCGGTGACGACGCGACCCCACTTGCAGGCGATGCCCATGTCCTCAAATGGCTTGGAGTCGATGTCCTGGCCAATGGCGACGAACACGCGCTCGCAGGGAATGACCTGCTCGGGCGTGGCGGCGGCACGCGGGGCCGGGCGCCCGCGGCGGGGCTCGCCGATAATCTGCGGCTGTACGCGCAGGCCGTTCACGCGTCCGTCCTCGCCCGTCTCAATACCGAGCGGGGCTGTGAGCTCCAGAACCTCGCAACCCTCGGCCTGGGCACCGGCAATCTCGGCGTCCTGGGCCGTCATATCGCAGATGCGGCGGCGGTAGACAATGCTCACCTTTTCGGCACCGCAGCGCACGGCA
>CABUBZ010000112.1 GCA_902489945.1 uncultured Collinsella sp. | reverse complement strand
GACCTCCATGCGCTTGGCCACGTAGCCGGGGTGATAGAGCTCGTTGACCTGACCGGTGGCAAGGCCGATCTGGTTGCCGTAGCTGGAGTAGCCGGCGGCAGCAGTGGTCACGAGTTTGCGCTGCGGCAGCTTGCCCTCGAGCGTCTCGGAAACCGGGACGGTGGGGTCGCCGGCGCCGGTAACACGCATGGCCTGGTACACGTAGCTGCGGCCCGAGAGCGGGTCGCGGATGGCACCGCCCACGCAGGTGGCGGCACCGCCGAAGGGCTCGATCTCGGTCGGGTGGTTGTGGGTCTCGTTCTTAAAGAGGAACAGCCAGTCCTGGTCCTCGCCGTCGACATCGACCTTCACCTTGACGGTGCAGGCGTTGATCTCCTCAGACTCGTCGACATCGGTCATGACGCCGGTCTTCTTAAGGTACTTGGCGCCGATGGTGCCCATGTCCATGAGGCAGACGGGCTTGGCGTCGCGACCGAGCTCGTGGCGCATCTCCATGTAGCGGTCGAAGGCCTGCTGCACCACGGCGTCGTCGATCGTCACGTCGTCCAGGACGGTGCCGAAGGTGGTGTGGCGGCAGTGATCGGACCAGTAGGTGTCGATCACGCGGATCTCGGTGATGGTGGGGTCGCGATCCTCATCGCGGAAGTACTGCTGGCAGAAGGCGATGTCCGCCTCGTCCATGGCAAGACCGCGCTCGGAGATAAAGGCGGCAAGGCCGGCCTCGTCGAGCTCGCGGAAGCCATCGAGCACCTCGACGGGTTGGGGCTCGGGCGTCTCCATGTACAGCGTCTCGGGCAGGTCGAGCGAGGCGATGCGCGCCTCGACGGGGTTCACCACGTAGTGCTTGATGGCCTCGACGGCGGCTTCGTCCAGAGCGCCCGAGATCATATAGACCTTGGCGGAGCGCACGGCGGGGCGCTCGCCCTGGCTGATGAGCTGCACGCACTCGCTGGCGGAGTCGGCGCGCTGGTCAAACTGGCCAGGCAGGAATTCGACGGCAAAGACGGCGCCATCGCTTGCGGGGAGCTCGTCGTAGGTCACATCGACCTGGGGCTCGCTAAAGACGGTCGGCACGCAGGAGCGGAAAAGCTCCTCGTCGATGCCCTCGACGTCGTAGCGGTTGATGATCCTCAGGGCCTCGATGCCCTTGATGCCGAGAATCTCGGTCAGCTCGCCCTTGAGCTGCTGAGCCTCGACGTCGAACCCGGGTTTCTTCTCCACGTAGATACGAGAGACCATTGGTTCCTGCCTTCCTGATCGGTTGGGCGTACGGTACGGTATGCGGCAGCGGTCGGTTTGCGGGGTCTGCCCTGCGGTCGCCTTGAGCCACATGTTTGTAAACCTCACTATGATACGACAGCTCGTGGCGCGTTGAGGACGGCGAGGGTGCTACAGTGAAGCGCAAACAAGAGAAAGGCATCACATGGCATTCGTTTCACTCGCCATCATCGCGCTCGTGGCCTTTGCAAGCCCCTTCATCGCCTCGGCGATTCCCGGAAAACCCATTCCCGAGACGGTCTTTTTGCTCGTGTTCGGTGCGGTGCTGGGCCCGCATATGCTCGGCATTGTCAATGTAGATGCCGAGGTCTCGCTCGTGTCCGAGCTCGGACTGGCCTTTTTGTTCCTGCTTGCCGGCTTTGAGATCGATCCCAAGAGCATTACGGGTGTGGAGGGGCGCTACGGCTTGGCGACGTGGGCCGTCACGTTTGGTATCGCCTGGCTTGCCGTGCGCTTTACGCCGTGGTTCTCGGTCAGCCATTTCGACGGTATCGCCGTGACACTCGCCCTTACTTCCACGGCTCTCGGCACGCTTGTGCCCATCATGCGCGAGCGCTCGCTCACCGGCACGCGCGTTGGCGACTCGATTCTCGCGTATGGCACTTGGGGCGAGCTCGGTCCCGTGCTCGCCATGTCGGTGCTGCTGTCTGCCCGCACCGGCATCCAGACGCTCGTGATTCTTGGCCTGTTTGCTGCGGTCTGCGTGCTGCTGGCCGCGGTTCCAAGTCGTTCCAGGCGCGTCGGCAGCCGCTTCTTTTCGTTTGTCGAGGAACGCGCCGACACCACATCGCAGACTTTCGTGCGCCTGACGGTGCTCATCCTGGTTACGCTCGTGGCGTTCTCGGCCATCTTTGACCTCGACATCGTGTTGGGTTCTTTTGCCGCCGGCTTTGTCTTGCGCTATATCATCCCCGAGGGCAACCATACGCTCGAGACCAAGCTCGACGGCCTGGCCTACGGCTTTTTGATTCCGGTGTTCTTTACCGTATCGGGCGCAAAGATCGACCTGACGGCCGTGGCGTCGCGCCCCGGGCTGCTCGCGGGCTTTATCGTGGCGTTGCTGATCATTCGCGCCGTGCCCATTCTCATCTCTATGAGCATTTGTCCTGCGACGCGTGATGTGTCGGCGTATGGGCGCATTACCGTGGCCCTGTACTGCACCACGGCCCTGCCGATCATCGTTGCCGTGACGAGCGTTGCCGTCAACGCGGGCGCGCTGTCGCAAGATATTGCGTCGGTCATGGTTGCCGCCGGTGCCATCACGGTGTTCTTGATGCCATTGCTCGCGCAGCTCTTCTACCGCGTGGTCGACGCCGCACCGGTCGCCGCCGTGGCAGAGGTTGCCG
>CABUBZ010000111.1 GCA_902489945.1 uncultured Collinsella sp. | reverse complement strand
GCGAAGCGAGAATGTTTGAGCACGGGATGATATGTGTGGGCCCCACCCCAGGGACGAACAATCTACTCAGTCTCGCCCGGTCGAGCGCCGCGGGCCAGGGCGTCCTGGTACTCCTTGACCGCCTTGATGCGCTGCATCGGCTTCAGCCGCTCGAACATGGTATTGCCATGCAGGTGATCGATCTCATGCTGCAGGCACACGCAGAACAGGTCGCCCGTGGCCTCATAGCGAATCAGGTTAGCATCCAGGTCGTACGCTTCAACGACAACGTGATCGGGACGCTCGATCTCGCAGCTAATGCCGGGAATGGACAGACAGCCCTCGCTAAACGGCACCAGATGGTCGCTCTGCTCAACAATGACAGGATTAATGAGCACGTACGGGTCGTAGTCGTTCTTGTCGCTGTAGTCGCAGTCGATGGTAACGAGCTGGATAAGCTCGCCGATCTGCGGGGCGGCAAGACCGCAACCGCCGTTCTCGAACATCATCTTCTTCATCTTCTCGGCAAGTGCCTCGATCGCCGGGGTGATCTCTTCGATGACGGCGCACTCCTGGCGCAGGCGAGGGTCGGGCGACAGTACGATTCCGTTGGCTTCCATGGCCATCCTTTCGGGTTGTTACATCAAATCATAGGCGTCGACGTCAACGCTCACGCTCACGCCGCGCACGGAGCCCACCTCTTTGAGGCAGGCGTCGATACCATCAGAGACATGGTACCCTACCGGCGACTTTACAAGCAGATGGAAGCGGTAACGGTCCTTGGCTCTCTCGATTACACACGAAGCCGGGCCCAGCACCTGCGGCACAGCGCTCCCCGCCCGCAAAAAGTCGGGCGCGGCGGCATGCCAGCGGCGTTTGAGAAGCTTCGCGATGCGCCCGATGTAGTCCTGCGCGTCGTCTCGTGTCGCCGACCACACAAGGATGTTAACCAGACGCACGAACGGCGGATAGAGCGCGTCGCGACGCTGGTCCAGGTCGTAGTCGGTAAAGATGGAGCGGTTGTGCTCGGCGACAGCGCGAATGACCGGGTCCTCGGGCAGGTAGGTCTGGATGATGACCTCGCCGGGGCGATCGCCGCGACCGGCACGGCCCGCCACCTGTTCCAGCAGGTCGTAGGCGCGCTCTCCTGCGCGGAAGTCCGGCAGCTTGAGGGCGAAATCGGCATTGACCACGCCCACGAGCGTGACCTCGGGAAAGTCGAGGCCCTTGGCGATCATCTGGGTGCCCAGCAGCACCGCACAATCGGCGGCATCGAACTGCTCGAGCAGCTTTTTGTGCGCATCCTTGCCGCGCGTGGAATCGGCATCCATGCGAATAATGGCGACGTCCTCGGGAAGCATCTGGTGCAGCGCGTCCTCGATCTGTTGAGTGCCCAGACCCATTTTTGCCAGGTAGCGACTGCCACATTTGGGGCAACGGCTCGTGGGCGCGGGATACGGCTGCACGCGCCAGGACGAACCACAGGTATGACACTGCAGCGTGTGCGTGCGCTCGTGGTACGTAAGGGCGGTGGAGCAATGGTTGCAGGTGGGAACGCAGCCGCACTCGCGGCACATGAGGAAGGGCGCAAAGCCACGACGGTTGTGCAGGAGCACGGCCTTCTCGCGACGCTCGACCACGCGTTCCAGGCCTTCCATAAGCGGTTTTGAGAACATAGAGCGGCTGCCATGCGAGAACTCGCGGCGCAGGTCGGCGATTCGAACCGTAGGCAGCACAGCGTGCCCCGGGCGCTCGGGCATCTCGACGCGCGTCCAGGTGGCACCGTTATACGAGCCACGGCGGCAGCGGTCGAGGGCCTCAGCAGAAGGCGTGGCGGAGCCCAACACGAGCGGACAGCGGTAGCGGCGCGCCATCTCGGCCGCTACCTCGCGCGCGTGGTAGCGCGGACTGGAGCCCTGCTTGTAGCTGGTCTCGTGCTCCTCGTCGATGATGATGAGGCCCAGGTTGCTGAGTGGGCAAAAGAGCGCCGAGCGGGCACCGACGACCACGCGGGCCGCACCGCTGGCGACCATATCCCACTGGTCGAGGCGCTCACCGGCCGAGAGGCGCGAGTGGAAGACCGCGACCGTCTCACCGAAGCGCGAGCGGAAGCGGCCGACGGTTTGGGCCGTCAGCGAGATCTCGGGCACAAGCACGCACGCCGAGCGGCCGGCCGCGAGCACGCGCTCGATAGCAGAGAGGTAGACCTCGGTTTTGCCGGAGCCGGTGACACCGTCGACCAGCACCACGTCTCCGTGGGCGTCAAGACGGGCGCGCTCTATCTGCGCGAGCGCCTGCTGCTGGCCGTTGGTAAGCGAGACCGGCGCCTTGCCGCTTGCCGAGGACAGCGTGGTCTGCTCGCTGCAGCCACGCCACGCACGGCGCTCCTCCACCACCACGACGCCGCGCTTTACGAGCGCCTTGATAGTCGCCGACATGCTGTTATAGAGCAGGTTGAGGTCGCGCGTCGTGACCGGCCCGCACTGGAGCGCCTCGATGAGCTGACGCTGGCGGACAGCAGTCTTGGGCGGCGTATAGTCGAAACCCTCGGGCGTGAGCATAACCCAGCGGTTTTGGATAGGCTTGACGGCGGGGCGCTCAACCGTCCACACGCCGTCGTCACCCTTGACCACACGCGGACTTCCACCCGGGGGCAAGAACAGACGCAGGCACTCGGAAAGCGTTGCGACGTACTCGCGGCTCATCCAGCGTGCGATACGGGCGGCCTCTGCGGTAAAGAGCGGC
>CABUBZ010000110.1 GCA_902489945.1 uncultured Collinsella sp. | reverse complement strand
CCCCTCCACGCGCTCCAGCCCCTCGTAGCCGCAGCGGTGCTCCTCACCCAGGAGGGCGCCCAGCATCTCGTCTACCAGGTCGTCGATGTAGAGTAGCTCGAGCTCCACCGAGGGGTCGTTCACGGTGTAGGGGCGGCCGTTGGCGATGGCGTCGCAGAACGTGGCGACGGCGGAGTTGTAGCGCGGGCGGCACCACTTGCCGTAGAGGTTGGGGAAGCGGTAGATGAGCACGGGCGCGCCAGTGCTCTCGGAGTACTCCCGGAACAGGCCCTCACCCGCGAGCTTCGACTCGCCGTAGACCGAGCCCTCGAAGCGGCCCGAGAGGCTCGCCTGCGCGGAGCTGGAGAGCATGACGGGGCACCTGTTGCCGTGGCGCTCGAGCGTCTCGAGCAGCGTGGAGGCGAACCCGAAATTGCCCTCCATGAACTCGGACTGGTCCTCGGGGCGGTTGACGCCGGCCAGGTTGAAGACGAAGTCTGCGCGGGAGCAGTAGCCGTCCAGCTCCCCGGGCGTCGAGTCTACGTCGTACTCCATGACCTCGAGCGGCATCAGGCTCGCGTATCTCTCGCGGCGGTCCTTGCCGTCCCTTATGTTCTTCAGCGCGAAGCAGAGGTTCTTCCCGACGAAGCCCCTCGCGCCGGTGACGAGGACGCGCACCCTACTGCACCGCCTCGTGCTCGCGGCCCTCCAGGGCCAGCTGCACGTACTCGGCAGTCTTGATCTTGGCGATGGTGCCGTCAACGTCGAGCCTCTCGGTGTTATGGGAGGTGTAGGACTCGTCGGCCTGGGTCTCGACCTCGCCGTTTACGACGAACTTGTCGTAGTTCAGGTCGCGCGAGTCGCAGGCCACGCGGTAGTAGCCGCCCATGTCCTCGGCCCTCAGGCGCTCCTCGCGGGTCATGAGGGTCTCGAAGAGCTTCTCGCCGTGTCGGGTGCCGATGACCTGGGTGCCCACGCGGCCGAAGACCTCCTGCACGGCCTCGGCGAGGTCGCCGATGGTGGAGGCAGGCGCCTTCTGGATGAACAGGTCGCCGGGGTTGGCGTGCTCGAAGGCGAACTGCACGAGGTCGACCGCCTCGTCCAGATTCATGAGGAAGCGGGTCATGTTGGGGTCGGTGACCGTGAGCAGCTCGCCCTTGCGGATGCGGTCGATGAACAGCGGGATGACGCTGCCGCGCGAGCACATGACGTTGCCGTAGCGGGTGCAGCAGATGGTGGTGCGGCCGGCGCCGTTGCGGGCGTTGGCGTAGATGATGGACTCCATCATGGCCTTGGACTTGCCCATGGCGTTGATGGGGTATGCCGCCTTGTCGGTGGAAAGGCACACGACGCGGTCGACGCCCTCGTCGATGGCGGCGTGCAGGACGTTGTCCGTGCCGATGACGTTGGTGCGCACGGCCTCCATGGGGAAGAACTCGCAGGAGGGCACCTGCTTCAAGGCGGCGGCGTGGAAGATGTAGTCCACGCCGTGCATGGCGTCGCGCACGCTCTGGGCGTTGCGGACGTCGCCGATGAAAAAGCGCACCTTGGAGGCGAGCTCGGGGGACTTCTCCTGCAGGCGGTGGCGCATGTCGTCCTGCTTCTTCTCGTCGCGCGAGAAGATACGGATCTCCGCCAGGTCGGTGTTCATGAAGTGCTTGAGCACGGTGTTGCCGAACGAGCCGGTGCCGCCCGTGATCATCAGGGTCTTGTCTTTAAATGCGGTGGTGGGTTTCATTTACTTGCCTTCCTTGCGCTTAGCGCCCGTGAACTGGTAAAAGAGAAATTTGGTATTAGTAACGAGATATCGTTTGAAGAGTCGCTTCGGTTCCTGCATCAAGCGGTATAGCCACTCGAGACTTAGGTTCTGCATCCAAATCGGTGCCTCCGGCACCACGCCGGCGAGAACGTTGAAGGCTCCCCCTACGCCAATCATTAGTGGCTGGGGACCGCCTTTAAGCTCATGCATGAGGACTTCTTGGCGCGGAGCGCCAAGTGCAATCCATGCAAAGTCGGCGCCAGAATCGGCAATGCGTCGTGAAAGGTCTCGTTTCTCGCCATCGGAAAGCGGACGAAAGACGGAAGGCTCCATGCCAGCAATTTCCAAGCCTGGATACTCTTCCTGAAGCGATTCCTTGAGCGCCTCGAGGTATTTCTGTTCGTTGCCGTAGAAGTAATGGCTCCATCCGTGCTGAGCGGAAATACTGAAAATCTCGCGCATCAGATCCGGACCGGTCACGCGCCCCATCGACGTGACCGTCTTTCGGCCGACAACCGATAGGGGCTTCCCATCGGGAACGGACATAACGGACTCAGCCTGACAGGACCAGTAGCTGGGATCGTCATGGGCCATGACCGACGTATGGGCGTTAGAGACGCAGATATACTCGCCATGCAGATTGTCGATATTATGGGTAATGAAATCGACGCATTCAGACATATTGGTGCCCGTGATCGGGACATCGATCACGGGCACACGGTTTAATTCGGGATAATGATGATAGGACTTAAGCACTAAAACGCACCCTTTCCCGTGATTACTTCAATAACGGTGAGGGCGATAATCCTTAAGTCGGTGAGAATGCCACGCCTCGCAATGTACTCAAGATCTCGCTGGACCATACCGCCGAAACCAGTTGAGTTTCGATCGGTAACCTGCCACCATCCGGTAATGCCGGGCTTCACGGCCAGGCGCTGCAGGTCGTACTCTGTGTACTCAGCAACCTCATTCGGCAGCGGCGGGCGTGGACCCACGACGGACATC
>CABUBZ010000109.1 GCA_902489945.1 uncultured Collinsella sp. | reverse complement strand
TGACATGAATGTGCGTGCCGCGGTGGGAAGCTTCGATATCTTTGACGCGACGCTGCCCGTGCTGCCGGTCCTGGAGCCCGGCAAGCTGGTGATGGAGGTCAAGTTTACGGAGTTTTGCCCGCAGCTGGTGCGCGATTTGGTGCCGCCGGGCGCGGCCGAGCTTACGGCGGTCTCCAAGTACTGCCTGTGTTACGAAAAGACCGCCTACCTGCGCGGATTTAATTACTGGGAATCGGATTTTGAGAACCGAGGGGATATTTAGACCATGAGCACCAGGGACTTTTTTAAGAACTCCGTCTTGGAGGCGTTTGGTCAGGTCGACCCAGCCAAGATTGGCCTGTCGCTGCTCGTGGCGCTCGCCATGGGCATCCTGATCTACTACGTGTACAAGCGCTTTTTTACTGGCGTGGTCTATTCGCGCAGTTTTGCCGTGACGCTCGTGGGCATGTGCGTGCTCACCTGCATGGTCACGCTCGCGATCTCGACGAACGTGGTCATCTCGCTCGGTATGGTCGGTGCTCTGTCTATCGTCCGCTATCGTACGGCGGTCAAGGACCCGCTCGACCTGCTGTATCTGTTTTGGGCCATTACCACAGGCATTACGGCAGGCGCCGGCATGTACGCGCTCGTGGGGCTCACGGCAGTGGTGATCGTGGTGATGATCGTCGGTTTTGCGAGCCACCAGGACAAGGCGCGCGTGTACATGATGGTCATCCACTACACGGGGCAGACCACCGGCGATGATATCGTGCGTGCATTTGGGCGCACCAAGTTCACCGTCAAATCCAAGACGATGCGCGGCGACAAGGTCGAGATGGCCGTCGAGCTGTTCTCGAACGGCGTTGACATGCCCTACGCCGATGCGATTCGCGCGCTCGACGGCGTTGAGGACCTGACGCTCATCCAGTACAACGGCGAATATCACGGGTGATTTTGTTCCGGCGTTCTAACGAACGCCGGACCGCTTGACGCTGCGCGGACATCTGCCGGGCGATCTGCCGCTCAAACCGTCGCTCGCGTACATGAAGTACGCGTCGCTCCTCTTTCGCGGCGACCTGGGGCACCTGAGCGCCGCTCGCTGACGTTTGAGTGACCTGTGGGGTCGCCGCTGTTGTTGCGAAGCTTTCTGGTTCAGTAAGCTGCTCCGATAACACGTTTGCTTGCTTGGCTTGAGTGCTTCGCTCTTGGCTGTACTTGGCGATTTGCAGCTTTTCAATTGACGGCTCGCGTTTCTGTGAGGGGGCGCGGGCCGGTTTTCTATCAGCCCTATTGACTTGGCGGGCTGTCGTAAGAAAGGGAAGGCTCCTATGGAGTTTGTTCTTGATAACGGTTCTATCCGCGTAGCACTGAGCACGGCGGGCGGGTCGTTCACTTCTATTGCGGCCTACGGCCGTGAGTACCTGTGGCAGGGTGACCCGGCGGTCTGGTCGGGCCAGGCACCCATTTGTTTCCCGATCTGCGGCGGCCTTCGTGACGGTCGCGCAATGACCATGGGCGGCCGCGAGGTCAAGCTCGCCCGTCACGGCTTTGCGCGCAAACAGGAGTGGAAGCTCGAGGAGCAGAGCGACAACATGGTTGCGCTGAGCTTAAGCTCTGCCGACCATGCCGAGTTGCTCGAGCAGTGCCCGTATCCGTTTAAGATCGTTGCTCGTTACACGATCGATTCGGAAAAGGTAACCGTTTCGTACGAGGTGACCAATGAGGGCACCGAGGACATGCCGTTCTTTGTGGGCGGTCACCCCGGCTTTAAGTGCCCGCTCGACGAGGGCGAGTCCTATGACGACTACGAGCTCCGTTTTGAGCAGCGCGAGGCCGCCGAGCTTTGTACTGCCGTTCCCTCGACGGGCCTGATTGATGTTGAGCATCGCAGCAAGAACCCCATGATCGACCAGAACCTGCCGCTGACCCACGAACTCTTCGACTTCGCGGAAACCATCTTTGACGTGCTCGAGAGCCGCGTGGTTACGCTGACCAAGAAGACCGAGGACAAGGGCGTGCGCCTGACGTTCCCCGATATGCCGTACCTGATTGTGTGGAGCAAGCCCGAGGGCGACTTTGTGGCTGTGGAGCCGTGGGGCGGCCTGTCCACCTGCTCCGACGAGGACGATATCCTGGAGCACAAGCGCGGCTGCCTGGTTGCCAAGCCGGGGGAGACCGTTGCCCGCGGTTTTGAGATCGAGATCCTTTAACGAGCTATCATATGTTTGGGGCCGCGCGTGTCGTGCCCCGGAAACAGGAGTTCATTATGATTCTGACCGTTACCATGAACCCGTCGATTGATACGCGCTATCAGCTCGATAAGCTGATCATCGACGATGTTAACCGCGTGATGCCCGAAAAGACCGCCGGCGGCAAGGGCCTCAACGTGAGCCGCGTGCTGCTGCAGCTGGGCGACGACGTGCTCGCGACTGGCCTGCTTGGCGGTCACATGGGTGCCTATATGGCCGAGCTTATGGATGCCGACGGCGTCAAGAACGACTTTGTGCCCATCGCCGGCGAGACGCGCATTTGCCTGAATATTCTGCACGAGGGTAATCAGACCGAGCTGCTGGAGAGCGGCCCGCAGATTGCGCCTGCCGAGCTCGAGGCCTTTACGGCCAAGTTCGCCGAGCTTGCAGCGAAGGCGGACGTTGTGACGCTTTCGGGCTCGCTGCCGCGTGGCGTCGATGCCGGCTACTATGCCGAGCTCGTCAAGATTGCCGAGGAGGCGGGCGCCAAGGTGCTGCTCGATACCTCGGGCGCATCGCTGGAGGCCGCGCTGGAGTCTGACGCTAAGCCTGAGCTCGTAAAGCCCAACCTGACCGAGATTAACGGCCTGCTGGGCACGTCCTTTACGACCGATGATGTCGATGCCCTGCGCGAGGCGCTTGCCGCCGATGACCGCTTTGCCGGTATCCCCTGGGTTGTCGTTTCGATGGGCGCTGCCGGTTCGGTGGGCTTCCATGAGGGCCGCGCGTTCCGCGCCAAGACGCCCGCGATTGCGGCTGTGAACGCGACGGGTTCCGGTGACTCGACCATCGCCGGTTTTGCGCATGCCATTGCTGCTGGTGCCGACGACGTCACGGTGCTCAAGACCGCCAATACCTGCGGCAAGCTTAACGCCATGGATCCCAAGACCGGCCACCTGGTCATGGATCGCTGGGACGAGATCTACAACAACGTTGAAGTAACGGAGCTTTAGAGTTACGCGGTTTTACCAAACCGCGTAACGGCTCGACGCTGCGCGGGCCGCATTTGGACAATCTGACGTTCAACTTCAAGGGCGCGACCAGAAGGTCAGCGCCCTTTCGTTTCACGTCACCTTGTCTCAAATGCG
>CABUBZ010000108.1 GCA_902489945.1 uncultured Collinsella sp. | reverse complement strand
CACTTAATGTGCTCTTCGTGCGAGCAGGACTGTAGAGCAGGAAATCTCACTGGCCGCGCCCGGCCCCCTGTGGGCGAGTAAGCGGACGACAAACACATCTGTCCAATAATTCGTCCGAAACATAATGAAAAACAGTTTGATGTGAGTTAATATAAACAACGTCGTGAATCTGACTCCTGCCGCATGCATGACAGGGGTTAAACACAAAAAAAGGAGTCAACTATGGTTTCTGAGAAGGCTACCCTCGTTAATCCTCAGGGTCTGCACATGCGTCCGGCTGGTCTGTTCGCCTCCACCATGGGCAAGTACGCCTGTGACGTGACGGTCGTTACCCCCGAGAAGGAGGTCAACGGCAAGTCCCCGATGGCCCTCATGGCTGCTGGTATCCCCTGCGGCACCGAGGTCGAGGTCAAGTGCGACGGCGCTGACGAGGCCGAGGCTCTGGCTGCTGCCATCGAGCTCATCAAGAGCGGTCTTGGCGAGTAGAACTCAAACGGGTCGCATGTTGAACAACTAAGTTCATATTTGGGGGCGCAGTGACCTGTTGTAAGGTAGCTGCGCTCTTTTGTCATGGATATGGCAAAACGCTTTATCACATGACACGGAGAGAGGAATGGGAATGTATCAGGGAGTCAACGCTTCCGAGGGCATCGGTATCGGCACCGTCATGGTTGCCGTCGATCCCGACTTGACGTTTGAGCCGCACGAGGTTGCTGATTCGGCAGCAGAGAAGGAGCGCTATCAGTCCGCTCTTTCGGTCTTCTGCGAGAAGACCCAGGCTCAGGCCGACCACATGAAGGAGACGGTGGGCGAGGCCGAGGCCGAGATCATGAGCGGACACATTGTCCTGGCTCAGGACCCGGGCATGACCGACGCCATCAACGCCGCCATTGACGGCGGTACCTGCGCCGAGCAGGCGCTCATGGACACCTCGACCATGTTCGAGAACATGTTTCTGTCTATGGACGACGAGATGTTCCGTCTGCGCGCGGCCGACATCGCCGACATCCGCACCGGTATTCTGGCCGAGCTGCTGGGCAAGGAGGTCGTCGACCTCTCCGTCCTGCCCGAGAACACTGTCGTTGTCGTGCACGACCTCACGCCGTCCATGACCGCCACGATCGATAAGGCCCACGTTGCCGGTATCGTCACCGAGACCGGTGGCCGCACGTCGCACTCCGCGATTATTGCGCGCGCCCTTGAGATCCCGGCTGTCCTTTCGGTTTCCAACAGCTGCACCGCGCTGCGCAACGGTATGACCGTTGTCGTCGACGGTGGCAAGGGTATCGTCGAGGCCGATCCCGACGAGGAGACGCTCGCTGCCTATACCGCCAAGGCCGAGGCCTTCGCTGCCGAGAAGGCGGCCCTCGAGGCCTTCCGTGGCAAGCCGTCCGTGACTGCCGATGGCATCAAGAAGATCATCGCCTGCAACATCGGTAACCCCGATGACGTGCCCAACGCGCTCGATCACGACGCCGAGGCCATCGGTCTGTTCCGCTCCGAGTTCCTGTTCATGGACTCTGCTGAGCTTCCTTCCGAGGAGGAGCAGTTCAACGCCTACCGTAAGGTCGCCAGCGCGCTCAAGGGTGCTCCGGTCATCATCCGCACACTCGATGTGGGTGGCGACAAGGAGATTCCGTATCTGCATATGGTCAAGGAAGACAACCCCTTCATGGGCTTCCGCGCCGTGCGTTACTGCCTGGCCAATCCCGACCAGTACAAGGTCCAGCTCCGCGCTCTGCTGCGCGCTAGCGCCTTCGGTGACGTCAAGATCATGATCCCGCTCGTCACCTGCGTCGAGGAGGTCTTGGCTGTCAAGGAGCTCGTCGAGCAGTGCAAGTCCGAGCTCACCGAAGAGGGCCGCAAGTTCAACGAGAACATCGAGGTCGGCATCATGGTCGAGACGCCTGCCGCGTCTCTCCTCGCTGACCGCCTGGCCGAGGTCGCCGACTTCTTCTCCATCGGCACCAACGACCTGATCGGCTACACCATGTGCGCCGACCGTGGCAACGACACCATCTCCAACCTGTACCAGGTGTACTATCCCGCCGTGCTCCGCTCGCTCAAGAACATCATCGAGAGCGGTGTCAAGGCCGGCATCATGGTCGGTATGTGCGGCGAGGCCGCTGCCGATCCGCTGCTTGAGCCGCTGCTGATCAGCTGGGGCCTGGAGGAGTTCTCGATGAGCGCTCCGTCCATCCTGCGCGCCCGCAAGACCATCAGCCAGTGGACCAAGGCCGAGTGTGACGAGCTCGCCGAGAAGGCGCTCGCCTGCAACACCGCCGCCGAGGTCAAGGCACTGCTCGAGTCCGCAGCTCGCTAATTTGGTATCAGAGGTAACCGCGTGGTTGGAATGGGCCGGCCGCGCGGCCCTCACATATACAGGGGGTACTGTAAATGTTCTACACGCTAACCGCTAATCCGGCTGTCGACATGACGGTTTCGAGCTCTCCGCTCGAGCCCGACGAGAACGTCCGCACCGGCTCGGCCAGCTACACGGCCAACGGCAAGGGCCTCGACGTGTCCTTCGCCTTTAAGAAGATGGGCGTTGACACCGTCGCACTCGGCTTCTTTGCTGGCTTCACGGGCAAGTTCATCGTCGAGGAGGTCATGAACCTGGGTTGCCTCTGCCGCCCGGTCTGGACCGACGGTATCACGCGCATTAACACCTACGTCAACGATGGCCAGCACGAGTACGGCATCCTGAACCCGGGTGCTCCGATCACGCCGCAGCACCAGGAGGAGCTCTACAACATCCTGGACACCGCGGGCGATCTCGAGTGCCTGATCGTTTCCGGCTCCGTGCCTCCCAAAGCTACGCCCGACTTCCTGGCTCAGGTCATGGAGCACGCTCAGGCTCGTGGCGCCGACGTCGTCCTGGACCTGTCCTCCGACAAGCTCAAGGAACTCGCTCACAAGAAGCCGCTGCTCATCAAGCCGAACCATCACGAGATGAAGGCCATCTTCGGCGTGCCGGTCGACACCGACGACGAGGTCCGCGTTGCCATGAAGATGGCTCACGACGCTGGCGTTCAGAACGTGCTGCTCACCCGTGGTAGCCGCGGCGACGCTTACTTCTCCAACGGCGAGGACATCTGGTACGCCAAGCGTGAGTTCAACATCAAGCTGGTTTCTTCCGTCTGCGCCGGCGACTGCACCCTCGCTGCGTTCCTGCACAAGTGGTACAGGGATCGCGACAACGTCGAGGAGGCCATGAAGCTCGCTATGGCCACCGGTGCCAACGTTGCTGAGTCCGTCGGCATCGGCGACTTCGGTCACGTCGACGAGTACAGCAAGCGCGTTGCTGTCCGCAAGCTTGATCGTCAGTAATCGAAACGCGACATATTCGTGCGCATGTGGCGCCCCGGTTTCGGCTGGGGCGCCTTTTTGTTCCGCCACGGGGGAGA
>CABUBZ010000107.1 GCA_902489945.1 uncultured Collinsella sp. | reverse complement strand
GAGTTTGTGGGGCCGCTCACCTTCCGTGCGCTCACCAACGAGCCCGTCGCCGTAGGTCTGTTCGACGACCCCTCCGACCCCATCCACCACATTTCGCTTGCGCAGGAGCCCGACCTGGTGGTCGTGGCGCCCGCGACGGCCAATATCATCGCCAAGATGGCCAACGGCATCGCCGATGACCTCATCTCCACCACGCTGCTTGCCACGCCGCGACCCATCGTGATTGCACCCGCCATGAACAACGGCATGTGGAAGGCGCCGGCGACGCAGACCAACATGGCCACGCTGCGCGACCGTGGCGTCCATGTGGTGGGACCCGGCAGCGGCTACCTTGCCTGCGGCGACGTGGACACGGGACGCATGAGCGAGCCCGAGGACATTGTCGAAGCCATCTGCGAGGTGCTCAATCCCGTGCCGCAGGACCTGGCGGACAAGCGCATCGTGATCACCGCCGGCCCCACGCATGAGCCAATCGATCCGGTGCGTTTTATCGGCAATCGGTCGTCGGGCAAGATGGGCATCGCCCTGGCGAGGGAGGCTGCTCGCCGCGGTGCCGAGGTCACGCTCGTGTTGGGACCGACATCGCTCGATGTGCCCGGCGGCATGGAGTGCGTGCGTGTGCAGACCGCCGCAGAGATGCTGCAGGCGGCGGCGAGCACCTTCCAGACGGCCGATGCGGCAATTTGTGCGGCCGCCGTCGCCGACTATACCCCCGCCACCCCTGCGGACCATAAGCTCAAAAAGTCCAACGAACGCTTGGATCGCATCGAGCTTGTCGAAACGGTCGATATTTTGGCCGAGCTCTCGCGCCAGAAGGGAGAGCGGCGCGTGATCGGCTTTGCGGCCGAGACCGATAACGTCGTGGAGTACGCGCAACGTAAGCTCACCCGCAAGGGTTGTGATGCCATTATCGCCAACGATGTCTCGCGCGCCGATTCGGGCTTTGGAACCGACACTAACAAGGCCTGGATTGTGAGCACAGCGGGTACACAGGAACTTCCCGTGCTAACAAAACCCCAGCTCGCAGATACAATTTTGGACTTGCTTCAAAAATTGTAAAAAAGTTCTTGCACAAGTCTAAAGTTTCGGGTTAATATACTCCCTGTTGCGAGCGAGAGCAGAGCAACAGACAAAAGCTTCGGGACGTGGCGCAGCTTGGTAGCGCACTTGACTGGGGGTCAAGGGGTCGCTGGTTCGAATCCAGTCGTCCCGACCAGAAGTTTGCAGGTCAGGCACCTAGTGCCTGACCTTTTTTGTTTTAAGCAATTGCTTAATTTTGTTTAAGCAACAGGGTGCCAAAAATCTACCTGCGCGATAATCGCCTTTTGCGGCTACTTGCGCGTTTTGCACACGCTTGAGCCGATTTATTAACGCGATATGAATCTACATACGCGTAGCTGGTATGCAGCCGAGTACAGGCTGTATTTATCGCGGCGATTAACACAGATATAGCGACTGTAACGGACAAGCGTGTCGCTGTATTTATTCCAGTAGTTCACTTGATCGGTGGACAAGTGGGCGATTGCAACGAAACCCCAAGCGGGATGGGCTCTATACGAGGATGCCATAGTGGTAATGGCGGGGGAGTGCAGCAGGCGCTCTGAGAGCCGCTGTATGACCCCATGTCTCCTCAACTCGATAATTTGTGTTTCAAGCCACGAATCAGTCGAGCAATTGCCAAAAGAAAGGCCCATGCAGGATTGCACGGGCCTTACATCAGATCAAATTTGAGCTAGAAGCACCAAGCGGGGCAGACGCAACACCATCTCGTCGCGGCCTCGGCGAGCGACATATCGCAGTCGAGGTAGACATCGAGGAAATCGTCAGATCCCGCACAGGGGGACCGCGATGGTGGCCACCGCACCGCCCGAGGGGCCGTTGGCGAGCGAGACGGAGCCCCCGTGGGCGCTCGCGGCCTCGGAGGCGACGTGGAGGCCGAGCCCGTAGTGGCGGCCTCCGTCACGCGAGGAGCGGGAGGAGTCGTCTGTGAAGAGGCGCTCGCAGCCGCGTTCGAGGGCGGCGGGAGAAAAGCCCGGTCCGTCGTCGGCAACCTCGATGACGAGGTGCCCGCCCGCGACGTCGCAGGAGACAGCCACGCGCGAGCGTGCGTGCTCGGCGGCGTTGGCCACGAGGTTCGCGGCGGCTCGCGCCAGGGCGGTTCGGTCGAGCGGGGCCTCGGGCGCGCCCGCGACAGCGGGGCCCGTGGCCGCGTCGAGCGTCACGCCTCGCGCCCGGGCGATCTGGGCGGCCTCGGCGAGGACCTGCTCGCAGAGCTCGGCCGGCCGCATGGGGGCCCTCTCCGCCCCGCCGGACCCGCGCGAGGCCTCGATGAGGAGGCACACGTAGCCGTCGAGCCTTTCGACACTGCCGGCTATGTCGCGCGCGGCGGCCGCGAGGTCGGCGTCTTTCTCGTCTTCCAGCTCCTCCGCCACGAAGTCGGCGTTGGCGCGCAGCACGGTAAGCGGCGTCTTGAGGTCGTGGGCGAGCGACGCCATCTGCTCGCGCTGCCCCCGCTCCGCGGCCCAGCGAGCCTCGAGCGACTCGGCGAGGGAGGCCCGCATGGCGTCCATCGCGGCGAGGACGTCGTTCACCTCGCGCACGTTGGTGCTGCCGACCGCGAAGTCGAGCTCCCCCGCGCCGACGCGCCCCGCCGCCTCCGCGAGCGGCGCCATCTTGCGCGAGATCACGCGGCTCGCGCGGCGCGCCACGAGCGCGAGCGCGAGCGCGCTTCCCGCCGTAGCGCCGACGAGCATGAGGTTCTGCGGGTTGGGAAGCAGGCCGGCGAGGTCGCGCGAGACCCACTGCGGCAGGTACTCGCTGACGAGTGCGCAGGCCCCGCCGCCCTTGAGCGGGAACGCGGCGTAGGTGAGGCCCGAACCCCCGCCCTCGATCTCCACTGTGCCCGGATCCGCGGCGAGTGCCGCACGGGCCATTTCCGTCGCGTCCTCGAGCCGCGTGCCCTCGAGGTCTGTCATCAGCACGTATCCGTCCTTGTTCAGGATGAGGTAGCGGTACGCCGTCGGCACGTCCTGCTGCCCGCAGACGCCGTCGCGTGCCAGGCCCTCCGCGACCTCGCGCGCATTGGCCGGCCCCCAGCTTGCCTCGTAGACGAAGCCCGCGCTGATCAACACGGAGAGCACCATGAACGAGGCGAGCCACGCCGTGGCGACCGCCGCGAACGCGTAGGCGAAGTAGCGCGCGATGACGAAGGAGAGCGGCATGCCCCCGCGACCTCGCGCCCCGGTCCTCAGAGCTGCCACTTGTACCCCATCCCCCAGACGGTCGCGATCGGGTCGGCGCCGGCCTCGGAGAGTTTCCTCCGGGCGCGGCTGACCTGCATGGATATGGCCGCGTCGTCGGCGTCGCTCTCCCAGCCGAGCACCGCCTCACGGATCTGCGCGCGGCTCATGACCTGCCCGGGGTGGCGGGCGAGGTGCTCGCAGATGGCGTACTCG
>CABUBZ010000106.1 GCA_902489945.1 uncultured Collinsella sp. | reverse complement strand
CGGTGCCGACGACGGAGCACGTGGCAGAGACCTCCTGGCTCTCTGCCTTGGCAGGCTGAGCCTTGGCCTCTCCAGCGGCAGAGACAACGGCGGTGTCCTGCTTCGAGGCATCGGACGTCGATGCAGCCGGTGCCTCATTGCCGGCAGCGCTATCGTCCTCAGTCTTGTCGGTAGGGCCCGAAGCTGTCGCAGTGGCATCTTGCTCGGCAGTGCCCCCATTCGCCACCATGCCGCTCGCATTGAGGTCGGCAGCAGGGCTTGTCGCGGACTCACCAGAGCCGTTCTCGGCAAGCGGTGCCGTCTGAGCCACAGCCTCGGCAATGCCCTCGGCGCCCTCGGCCCACAGCTGAGCCGGTGTGGTGCCAAAGGCCATCGCGAAGGCCAGGAATGCCACCAGGCCGCGCTTGGCTACGCCGCGCGCAATTGCGCCACGGCGATGCGAGACGCGCTCGCGCTCGTCCTCAAACATATCCAATTGTCCCCCATTGTCTGTACTTGGAGCGTTGCCTTGAGGCTGCCCCACGTCATCGCGCATGTTGCGCTCGAGTTCCCCCATCGGGGTCCTCCTTCCCTCCAGAGCCCTATGCACACCGGCGGCATACGCCGCGGCAACGTGCAAGATGGGAGGCGATCCGACTTAACCTTAACGGCTCAGGCGCGCCGTCCGATCTGCGACGCGAACATCCCGAGCCAAGAGGAATTACGGTTACTGGTACAGCCGGGGACTTGCACCCCGATTCTCCCAAACGCGCAGGAAAACCGCGCATTCGTGCGTCTCCGCACCACCATCTAGGCCATCGATTATTACCGTCAAAATGGTATCACGCAAAAGGGCCTCGCACGCAGGCGAAGCCCATGGTAAAAGCTATTGTTTGCGATAGGAAAATGCGGTGACGGTCGCAGACTCTAGTGCTTGCCGCCGTGGCTGTTGAGCCAGATATTGCGGCCCAGCATAAGTGCCAGCACCAGCGCGCTCACGTAGCCCATAAAGCCAATGACTGGGATACCAAACACAACCGGCTCGATGCGCGCGTAGTACACCACCGACGAACCGATAAACAGGCCGGCGATAACGATAGCCATCGACATACGGTCGATAATTCCGCCCAGCTGTCGCAGTGCCTTATCGCTGCTCATGATCTGCGTGTTCACCTTAAGCTGGCCGCGCGTAAGCATGCGCGAAGCCAGCCCCAGGTACTCAGCCGCCTCGAGTGAGCCCTTCGCCGCGCGATAGCTGCTCGCGGCAAGATCGCGCCCCATGTCGCGCACGCGCGCATAGGTGCTTTTCTCGTTTTTAATGTGGGTTTGGATGATCTGAATCATGTTGACGTTGGGCATGTACTCGGTCAGCAAACCCTCGAGCGTCACCATGCCGCGCGCGAACATCGTCACCACGCTCGGCAGCTCAACGTCATTCTTACGCGCGAGGTTTAACAGCGAGGTCAAAAACTCGCCGATATCCAAATCCTTCAGGTCAAGGCCCGCAAAGTCAGCCACGATAAAGTCAAGATCGGACAAAAACGCTGAATGATCGAGCTCGGCCGAATCGCCACGCGTCACGGCAAAGCGCATGAGCGAATCCTTGAGCTTTGGCACGTCGCCCTCGGCCACGGCGAAAATCATGTCCTTTACGATACCGCGATCGTGGCTCGACATGCGTCCGACCATGCCCAAGTCGATAAAGTAAACGATGCCGTCCTTGAGGATGATGTTTCCCGCATGCGGGTCGGCATGGAAAAAGCCGTCATCGAGCACCTGCGTCGAGTAGTCCTCGACAATCGCGGCACCGATCTTTTCCAAGTCATAGCCCTCGGCCACCAAGCGTTCAGGATCGGCGATCGAAATGCCGTCGACGTAATCCATAACCACCACGTGCTCGGTGCACAGGTCCAGATAGGATTTAGGGCACGTCACGCCATGAACGCTCTTATGGAACTCGTAGAAGTCGTTGAGGTTTTTGGCCTCGGCCAAAAAGTTGGTCTCCTCGCGAAACGAGGTCCACAACTCCTCGACTACGCCGTGCAGGTCAACAAATTGATCGGTGTTGACGAACTTGGAAACGATACGCACCACCGAGCGGATGATATCGATGTCCTGTGCCATAACCTGCTGCGCACCGGGGCGCTGCACCTTGACGGCCACGTCCTCACCCGTCACCAGACGAGCGCGGTGCACCTGCGCGAGCGATGCGCTACCAAGCGGGTTGGGGTCGATCGCATCGAACATCTCCCCCAGGCGCAAGCCGTATTCTTCTTCCAGACAGCTGAGTACGACCTCGTACGGCACCGGCTCCACGTCGGAGCGCAGACGACGCAGCTCGTCGCAAAAGCGCTGCGGCAGAATCTCGGACCGGTTGGCCAAAATCTGCCCCATCTTGACGAACATGGGGCCGAGTTCCTCGAGCAGGCGGCGCAAACGAACCGGCGTGAGGTTATCCCACACGCGGTACTTTTTGACCAGGCGAACAATCTGCCCAATGCGTTCGCGACGACCCGCCGGCGTGAGCTGGTATTCCTCGTCCGGCGCCATCGCGTCGGGCTCCTCGGGCACCATATCGACAGCGCGCGGCTTCTTGCGAGCGCCCGAGACGGCGGCGTCGACCTCATCGACAACCGCCGCCTCGTCACCCAAGGGATCTAGATTGTTGTAATCGGTGGTGGAATCTGCCATCTGCGCTGCTACTCGGCCTCTTCGGTATCCTTCGCATCGTCGGGCTCAACGGACTCGACGGGCACCGAAGTCACGTTGTCCTCGACCGAATCGACGATGTCGCGCACATGGGCCAGGAAGGCCGTGCGCTCGGGGGCGGTCATAACGCGGACGCGGGCAAGGATGAGCTCGTCGAGCACGCGCTGGGCCGCGGTCTCGCCCTGCATGCCCAAGCGCTCGGTCAGATCGGAGATGGTACCGCCGGCCTGCTCGAACATGTCGGACACGCTGCGGGCGATATCGGGGGTGGCGGTGTCCTTGCGGACCTGCTCGCCCTTGGTGTTAAGGTCGTCGAGGACCTTCTTGCCGCCTTCGACAGCAACGGCGGCAGCGCCAAAGCCCACGTTAATGGCGCCGTTAACAAGCTGATCGAGTTTCATAACCATGGTTGTCTCCAATCACAAACAACTGCATTGGCGTTCTTGTACCCAAGATTGAGCGAAAGCGACAAAGCGTTTTACCTGATGTTGTCGTTCATCGCGAAGGAGTTCTTCATGGCGCAGCTCGTGGTGTAGAGCACCTTGCCCAGCAGGGCGTCGGTCTCCACGCGCACGCGCTCGGCAAAGGCCTCGTTGGCGCGAGCGAGCTCGGCGGGCACCTCGGCCTCGGGCAGCGCTGCCACGGCAGCGTCAACGTCGTGGAGCTGCTTATGGCCCATGCCGCCGACCTTCTCCTGGTAGTCCTCGACCGCGCGGCCGCATTCATGGAAGCGAACATCGGCCAGGGCGCCAATCAGGCGGTTGGCCCAGTAGAAGTTCTCAGACGTCACGCGAGCCTGGGTGCCGGCGTAGTACTCGGGCATGGTCTCGACGTTGGCGTACAGCGGGACCAGCGCGTTAAACGAGTTGGAGCCAAAGGCCATCCACTGCACGGCGCGATAGGCCGGCTGCGCATAGGGGCGAAGCTGCAACACGGCGAGCTGGCTGTTGCGGTTGATGCCGATGGGGCG
>CABUBZ010000105.1 GCA_902489945.1 uncultured Collinsella sp. | reverse complement strand
GCATGCCCCGCCTCTTACACCACATCTCTGCGCGCTACCGTTTGGAGGGGTTTAAACTTGCGAAAATGCAGGAGGAATGACTGTAAAAGTGTTAGTTAATGGACAATCGTAGATTATTCTGGTGGTCGTAAAGCTCAAAGTAATATATCCATTTCGCTAGCAGTACTCATATTTGACGTTTTTTGACCACAGGGGTCAGCGAAGGCTAAAAACAGAGCGTGCATTTGTTAAAACTGCCGATTCGATGCGCTTTTCGTCACAGTTTTTGAGTGAGGCGATGCGTTCTGAGGTCCATGTGAGCGATCTGATGAGCGACTGCGCGCTTGTTTCCGTGTTTGCCTCCGCCGGTGCATCGGTCTCGAGCAGTAAACGGTCGAGTGGAATCTGTCGTGCGTATTCGCGTCCTCGTTTAGACGCGAGCATGCGTTCGTTGACGGAATAATAGCAGCCTGCGTTTCGTGCGCGGACGAGTTCGTCCGAAGTACCGCTAAACCAGTGGAAGATGATAGCGGGGGAGTCGGGGTTTGGGATGAGTAGTCCATGCGATTCGAGGACGTCCAGTACGGTTCCTGCCGAACGAACGGCGTGAATTGATATCACGCGCCCGGCAAGAGGATGCTGCACGAGAGTATCGCAGAGCCGGTCAAGTGCCTGCATTTGTAGCGGCTCACTTCCGGCAAAACGAGCGGAAAAGTCGAGTCCCACCTCGCCGATGTAGCGCTCTTGGGCGGCAACTTCGCAAAGCAGATTGACTTCGGCAGGACCGCAGCGGCCGTCGGCGAGCCACCAGGGATGAAGGCCAACGCCGGCGATAATGTTTGGGTAGCGGCTGGCACGCTTTTTTGCTGCCTCGAAGTCGCGTGGGTCGACCCCGCAATCAAAGACCCCCAGCCCTATAGCCGCGGTTTCGTCGGCAACGGCATTCGGGTAAGTCATCAAATCAAGATGGCAGTGTGCATCAAATAACCGGGGCTCCATCTCGGCGCGCTCCGCTAGTCCAGACGTTGGCCGTCGGCGCGCACGCGCTCGGTGCCGCGTCCGCTGATCTGGCGGATAACCTCGCCGGCAATCATCTGACCCATGATGGGCGGCATAAAGCTGGCGGTTCCGAGCTCGGTGCGCTCGTGGATGTTGGAAGGGTCGCGGGGCTGTGTCTTAACCGATTCCTCGCAGCTAAACAGTACATGTAGGCTCTTGATTCCGCGCTTCTTGCATTCTTTGCGCATAATGCGGCTCATGGGGTCACGTACCGTATCGAAGATGTCGGCAAAGCGGAGGCACTCGGGATGGAGCTTGTTGGCCCCGCCCATGGAACTAACCAAGCGAATGTCGTAGTCCTGAGCATATTTGGCAATGGTGAGCTTGGCCGAGATGGTGTCGATGGCGTCGACGACGTAATCGAGCTTGCCACCCGTCTGCTCCAAAACGCTCGCAAAGAACTCGCCGATGTTATCGCTCAACAGGTATTCGGTGCCCTTGATGACGGTGGCGGCTGGATTGATATCGTGGATCATCGCTTCCATAACATCGACCTTGCGCTTGCCGATGGTGCTGTGAAAGGCGATAGCCTGGCGATTGATATTGCTGGGCGCGACGATGTCCTTGTCCAGAATGACGAAATGACCAATGCCGCCGCGGGCGAGTGCCTCGCAGCAATTGGAGCCCACGCCTCCGCAACCGAGCACCAGCACCGTAGCATCGGCGAGCTTATCGAGTGCCTCGCGGCCCATGATGATTTCGAGCTTGGTGTCGCGTGTCTCGTTGGGGGTTGCGGCTGTGGTTTCGGTCATAGACATCCTCCGATGGGGAAGCGAATCGTGTTTTAGCTATCGCCATTATAGGTATTATCGCGATTCCATTTGAGCCCTAGGGGCTTGTTGAAATGAGGCAGTGATTCGCATAAGATGAAGCAGATGGCACCCGTTGCAGCGGGTTGGCCAACTCCCAAACACGTTTGTAGCGTGAGAAGTGGCCGTCTTCGCATTACGCGGGGGCGGCTATTTCATTCGACCTCCAATGTGGATGCCGAGCTCCACAGCCGCGATTACAAGCAACAACAACGTCAGGACATCGTTAATACTCATAGTCCATCTCCTTCTTGGGAAGAGGGAGCTGGCCCATCTGCTTCTGGACCCATTGTATCTAAAAACGAACGAATGTTCTATACATAACATTTCTATTAGATAATTAGACAAACATCTAAATATCGAGTATAGTGTGCACGTCGCGAGAGATAGCGAGAGGAGGTTCTATGCCGGGAGAAGGTTTTAAGGCGCTGGCGGATCCAACGCGGCGGCGCATTTTAGAACTGCTGCGCGAGGGCAATTGCACGGCGGGGGAGCTCGCCGAGCATTTCGACATAAGCAAACCGTCGCTCAGCCATCATCTGGCAACGCTTAAAAACGCCGGGCTGGTGACCGATGAGCGCCATGGCCAAAACATCGTTTACAGCTTAAATACCACCGTCATGCAGGACTTGATTGGCTGGTTTATGGGCTTTACAAACACTGAAGGTGATAAGGATGAATAACGAAAACAAGGGCATTCACGCCACGGGGGTATCGTCGCGCGTGTGGATTGCACTGGTCGCTCTGTGCGTTGCCAATGTCGCAGCGCATCTGATAGTGATGCCGAGCCTGCCGGCGCAGATTCCCACGCACTGGGGCGCGAATGGCGCCGTCGACGGTTGGGGCCCTAGCTGGATGGCCTCCGCGCTCGGCGTGTTGCCTCTGGCACTTCTCGCGATGTTCTACGTCGTGCCACGCATTGACCCCAAGGGCGAGGCGTATCGGACCTCGGGTAAGTTCTATCAGGGCTTCGTAATCGCCTTCACGCTGCTCATGTGTGCCATAAGCTGGCTGGGGGAGCTAACGGTGTGGGGCATCGTGCCGGTGGTAGGAACGGTCAATTTGCTGGTATCAGGCGCTATCGGCTTGCTCTTTATTGGTATGGGCAACTACTTACCGCGCGTAAAGCAGAACTACACGCTCGGTATCAAGACGCCCTGGGCGCTTGCCGATCCCGAGAACTGGCGCCGTACGCAGCGTTTTGGCGGTGCCTGCTTTATGGTGCTGGGCGTTGGCCTGATTGTGATGGGCGTGGCGGGTAGCGTGCTTTCGAGTGAAGTCGTCGCCGCGGTGATTGCGGTTCTGGCGTTTGGTTCAGCTGGAGCTGCCTACGTCTATTCGTATCTGCTGTGGCGCAAATCGCAGCGAGCCGCTCGTTAAGGTTGCGGAAAACGGTTGATTTCCGATCTCAGCCGAACACATTAGGCGGACAGGCCGTTCCCGCAGCTAGCCGAACGCCCCCGAGGCCCCATCCGGGCCCCGGGGGCGCCGTTTTCCCAGTTGAAGGAACGGTGGAGATGTGTTTCGATGGGTCCGGTGGCCATGCTCCGCCCTCCGCCCGGCACCTCTTCCCAGACTCAGCCGGACGGTCGGTCAGTCTATTCCGTTTTGCCTTCAGGCTAGGCCAGCGGGGCATCGCCCCTCTCTGCGCGCGCCCTCTCGATGAGTCCCGGCGTCAGGTCGAGCTCGGCCAGAGGCACATCCTCCACGCCGTAGGCGTCAAGCAGCGCCGCCGCATCGTCCCCGAGCATCGCCCTGAAGGCGCGCGCGGGCGTCGAGAAGCCGAGCGCGCCGCGGGGCTCGGAGTTCACGTGCGACATGGCGAGCGCCATG
>CABUBZ010000104.1 GCA_902489945.1 uncultured Collinsella sp. | reverse complement strand
TTTTATCGCTCGACCAGCACACGGTTAAGCCTGCCCTCCACCAAGCGCTCGTATAGACGCCGCGTCTCGGGCTCGGGCACACCATTGACCTGCTCCCTTAAGTGGTGCATATGCCCGCTGTACAACTCGACGATATCGCGCCGCCGCCCCGCCGCGCCGTAGACGCGCATAGCGCAACGCACCATGTCCTCGCGCGCCGTCTCTTGGCGCAGCCCCGACTCCACTAGCCATACCGCCGACTGCAGGTCGTTTTCTTCTAGGGCGGCATTCGCTCCCCGAATCATGCAGTCGATATACTTCGATTCCATAATGCGCCGCATACGCAAGAAGTAGGTGGGATTGCAGCCATTGGGAACATACAACGGACCGGCGTAGAGCTGCTCGATCTTAAGGCACAGCTCGACCAGATGGGGTCCGCGCGCACCTGTGCGATTTCCCAAAACTTCGCGGCTTATCTGATCAAACAACCGCACATCGGTCTTAACATAGTCACCGTTGAGCCCAATGCACTCATTTTGGATCAGCACACACGATTTGCCGTCCGGCGTCGGCCCCAAGGCCGAGCGCAGGCGCGATATCGTCGAATACAGGTTGTTGCGGGCGCTATTGAACTCGGCGTGGGGCCACAGCTCCATGGCCAGCGTCTCGCGGTCGACCAGCGCATCCATGCCCAGTGCAAGCCGCTCGGCGAGCGTTGCCGCTTTCTTGCGGCGCCACATCTTGTCCGTAATGGGAAACCCGTCGCGCTCGGCGCGAAACGCCCCAAACATGCGAATCTCGATATGGTCGATAGTATCGACGGCTTCAACCTCGCCAGCCTGAAACAGGCGCTCACCCTCCCCTTCCAGATCGTCACGCAACGAATACCGCGATAGCTCGCGCACCGGGAGTTTCTTGCGAATTCTGGCCGCCGGCTCGCCCAGACAATGCATGGCAAGGCGCGCAAAGAGCCGATACGATGGGTCCAAAATCGCTGCGCGGTTCATGGACATCCATGCCGCAAGATCGCTATCTCTGCCCGCGCAGGCCAAGTGCAGCGCCACCATCCAGGCCTCCGCGCCACCAACCTGCGTCTGGCTTATATCGAGCAGCTCCGCCTCCTCGCGCACCGAAACCATCGATGTATTGCGCAGATACGCCGCACACTCCAGCAGCAACGCGTTGTCGCGCATGTACGCAATTGGCTCCTCAGCAAGTTTGAGTACCTGGACCGCGCGGAACTTCGCATTGACCGGCCGCCCTTCTGCCAGCGATTGCCAGCCTTCTAGCAGCAGGCCAAACAGCTGAATCTGGTTGTCGCGCATGCGTACGGCAAAGCGATCGAGCTCGTTGAACGCCGCATCGTCGGTTACCGGCAAGCCGGAAAGGAGCCGCCGTGCCGCCAACACCATGCGCACCCAGATAGCCGGCGCCTTAAGTCCACGTACATCGAGCGCGTCCCGTATCAGCGCCATCTCGTCGTCGCGCTCGTCGATCCCCGCAAACGACCCATCGAAGAGCTCCACCAGCATGCTATCGGCCCGTATAAAAGTCCCCGCGATATCGAGCTCGCAGTCATAGGCCTTGCGCGTTTTGAGCTGTTGCAGAGCGCCGCCGTCATCTCCCCGCTCAGCCAGCCAGTGCTTGACCCCGATATGTGCAAAGAGCATGTCGAGCGCCGTGTGTTCCGTCTCGATTTCCGGCACAGCAAGGTTCATGGGAAGCCCAAGCCCGTTATCCCCATAGCAAACTGCCGTAAGCGCCTGGGCAACCTTCCACGAAACGGGATCTATTTCGCAGGCTGCCTGATCGCCCGCATGCTCGATAAGCGATGCCATACAGCGGGCGAGCTTTGTGTTGGACACGCTGACCGCCGCCAAATAGACGCCGAGCGCCTCGGCAGGCGTTGGCTCTGGGGCGGGATCATCGGCATCGATCGTGCCCAGCGCCGCCCGGCAGACATCGGCACCGTGCCCCGTCAGAGCAAGATCGACCCCATACTGTCCGGCAAGTTCAAGGACCACGCTACGGTCCAAAAAGGCGTCGGCTAGGTCCATCGCCGCATCACATCGACCTGCCTTGAGCAAAATTCGAGCTGCCCGCGGAACAAGCTCGGGACGGATCTCGGCCACCAACTTACGCAGACGCAGACGTCCGTTATCCTCGGCGCCCAGGCACGTAAAGCTCCGGTCGGCCGGATCTAAACCAAAGATCGGGTAATCGCGTACAAGGTAGGACTGGTCGATCATCGACAGCCTCACCCCGCAAGCCTCGAGTTCTGCAATATTGCCCTCGCCCATCAAGATCATGAGGCAGGCGACGCAGAACAGCGCATTATTATCGAGCGAAGCAAGATCGACAAGTGCCGCACCATACACGTTGACAATCTCGTTTTCGAGCAGACCGGCAACATCGCCCTGGCCGTACAGACCCGTCTGCAAAGCCGAAACAAGCTCGGGCACACCCTGTGTGAGCTGGTAAAAGTCAAGCGATGTGCTAATCGAAAACGCCGATGCCCACTCCGAATACTCATAGGCATGCACCTTGAGCATTTGCGCATTGATCTTAACCGAGTCACCCAGCCCATGAATCAGCTGACGATTTGAAGGACGGCAGGAGATAAAGACCCCTACCCCCATAGCGCGCAGGCCGCGAATCCTGTCAATGAGGTCTTCGGTATCGTGCTGATCGAGATTTGGCACATTATCAATCGCGACAAGGGAATGCGGCTTGTCTTTGAGCTCTTCGGTTACCACCTCGAGCTGCATAAACACCTCGCGCCCAATGGCTCGATCCGCCTCGATAATCCGCACGGGGCCTCGCGTCGGGTCGCTTTTTACCTCTTGGGTGTACTGCAGCAGCACCGAGGTTTTCCCAAAACCATCGGGCGCGTAGAGAACCACGATGCCGGCCTTTCGGCCCTTGGCGATAAGCTCATTTAGCAGACGCTCACGTCGCACCATATAGCCTCCGCCCAGCGGCATCAGTTCGAGGTCGTCTATACTATCCAAATCGTTTACCATACCCGCTCCTCTACTCGACCGTATGGACACCGTAACCGCAAGACCATACAAGCCGCACCATGAATAGAGCGGTTTTGTGTTTTAGGTTGTCTTTCGGTACGCAAGCGGCAAGTTTTTGTACAGCGAGGGCCGATTGTTATTAATCCCCCGACTAATCGGTCTTTGAGCAGGTAAATGTGCTTGTCGGCTTGTCCCATCCCAGTGGCAGTGTAACTCATATGAACATGGTTCACCCCTGTCATTCAACTCGCCTAGCACCCGCTACCGTCTGCGACCTTTTAGTGGCATTTTTGCATAGAATCTGGTATGGAATGAATCAAGCTGTTGGGCATTCGCCATCCGTCAAGCTTGCGGCAAGATTTTGGTCAAGCATACGACAAGGACAGCAAAAAGGCCCCCGCAAAACGGAGGCCTTCGGCAAAGCTATGTCGAGGTACAGGATTCGCGCTACTCGCAGAGCGAAAGGGCGGCCTCGTCGGCGACCACAACGCAGTTGGTGTGCAGCTGCAGGATCGAGGCCGGGCACTCGGGCGTAACCGGACCATAGCACATGTCATGCACGGCCTGGGCCTTGGCCTCGCCGTTGGCGACGACCAGGATCATGCGGGCATACATGATGGTCTGGGTACCCATGGTGTAGGCCTGACGGGGCACGTCGTCGATGCTGTCGAACAGACGGCTGTTGGCCTGAATGGTGCTCTCGGTGAGGTCGACGCAGTGCGTACCCTTGGAGAAGTGGTCGTCGGGCTCGTTGAAGCCGATGTGACCGTTGTTGCCAATACCGAGCAGCTGCAGATCGGGGTAACCGGCGGCAGCGACGATCTTGTCGTACTCGGAGCAGGCAGCGGCGGCGTCGGGATTGGAGCCGTCGGGCACATGCGTGTTGTTCAGATCGATGTTGATGTGATCGAAGAAGTTCTCACGCATAAAGTAGTGATAGCTCTGGGGATCGTCGTGCGAAAGGCCACGATACTCGTCCAGGTTGTAAGTGCTGACCTCGGCAAAGTCAACGTCGCCCTTCTCATACCAAGCGGCAAGCTGCTTGTAGGCGCCAATCGGGGTGGAGCCGGTAGCAAGACCCAGCACGCAATCGGGCTTGAGGATGACCTGCGCCGAGATGATATTGGCGGCCTTACGGCTCATATCCTCGTAGTCTTTGGCTTTAATGATCTTCATTACGCGTCCTTTCTCGTACAAGAGAGGCAAGGCTCCCCTTACAAGCACTTGCCCGCGGCCCGCGTCGGCCGCAACCAACGTGTGCGGCCACCAGGGCGAGGTCGCGTAATGTATGTGTCTCGTGTCTAGCCGCGTCGAGGCCCCTGCCCGTCCACGGTGACCCAAAGCCGTTTAGCTCCGGACAAGTCCCATCTTGCCACGGAGGG
>CABUBZ010000103.1 GCA_902489945.1 uncultured Collinsella sp. | reverse complement strand
GGGGCGCTTCATTGGTCGAGGACGTTTTCAAAACCAAGCCCGGTCCCGGCCGGAGGGACCACAGGCGCTACAGGTTCTTGACACCCATCGCGCGCATGGCGTTCAGGATAGCGATGATCGCCACGCCTACGTCGCCAAAGACGGCAAGCCACATATTGGCGATACCCAGCGCTGCCAGCACAAGGATCAGCAGCTTAATGCCCAGCGCAAAGATTATGTTCTGCCAAACAATCGACATGGTCTTGCGCGCCACGCGGATCGCGCGGGAAATGTTGGACGGCTTGTCGTCCATCAGCACCACGTCGGCGGCCTCGATCGCGGCGTCGGAGCCCATGGCGCCCATGGCAATGCCCACATCGGCGCGCGTAAGCACAGGAGCGTCGTTGATACCGTCGCCGACAAAGGCGAGCTTGCCCTTGCCACTTTCGGCCGCGAGTAGCGCCTCAACGCGCTCGACCTTGTCGCCCGGCAGGAGCTGCGCGTGGAACTCGTCGAGACCGAGTTGCTTGGCCACAGACGCTGCAACCTCCTCGCGGTCGCCCGTGAGCATGACGGTGCGGTTGATACCGGCGGCATGCAGGTCGCGAATCGTTTGCTCCGCATCGGCCTTAACGGTGTCTGCAATCACGATGTGGCCGGCGTACACGCCGTCAACGAGCACGTGGAGGATCGTGCCGACAACCTCACAGTCCGGTGCTTCAACGCCGGCCGCGGCGAGCATTTTGGCGTTGCCAACGACGACGTGCTTGCCGTCGATGGTTGCCGTCACGCCGTGGCCCGCGTCGTTGGCGGAGTCGCTCACGCGCTTGGGGTCGACCTCGCCCTGGTAGGCGTCGCGCACGGACTGCGCGATGGGGTGATCGGAGAACGACTCAGCAAGGGCTGCGACTTCGAGCAGCGACTGCTCGGTATAGCCAGCCTCGGGGTGCACCGCGACGACTGAGAACGTGCCGTTGGTGAGGGTGCCCGTTTTGTCGAAGACGATGGTGTCCACGTCGGCGAGCGTCTCGAGGTAGTTGGAGCCCTTGATGAGAACGCCCAGCTTGGACGCGCCGCCGATGCCGCCAAAGAAACTCAACGGTACGCTGATCACGAGGGCGCACGGGCAGCTGACGACCAGGAAGGTCAGGCCGCGCAGGATCCAATCGGACCAAGCGCCAGTCACCAGGCCGCCGCCAAGCGCGAGCACCGCGGCAGCGCCAGTGACGGCGGGGGTGTAGACGCGGGCAAAGCGCGTGATGAAGTTCTCGGTGCGCGCCTTCTTTTCGCTGGCATTCTCCACGAGCTCCAGAACACGCGCGACGGTTGACTCGCCAAAGGGCTTGGTGGTGCGCACGTGGATGAGGCCCGTCATGTTGATGCAACCGCTGATGATATCGTCGCCGGTCTTGGCCGGGCGGGGGACCGACTCGCCCGTGAGTGCGGCGGTGTCGAGCTGGGTTTCGCCCTCGACGATGACGCCGTCGATAGGCACGCGCTCGCCGGGCTTGACCACGATCACGGTGCCGACGGCGATGTCATCGGGAAAGACCTGTTCGAGTGTGCCGTCGGCTTGCTCGACGTTAGCGTAGTCGGGCGCGATGTCCATCATGGCACTGATCGACTTGCGGCTCTTGCCCACGGCGTATGCCTGGAACAACTCGCCGACCTGGTAGAACAGCATGACAGCGGCGCCTTCGGCCATGTGCGGGTCGGTGTCGGGGAAGAGCACCATGGCAAACGCGCCGATGGTCGCGACGGCCATGAGGAAGCTCTCGTCGAAGGCCTTGCCGCGGCGGATGTTATTGAATGCCTTTTGCAGTACGTCGTAGCCGGCAATCAAAAACGGCACGAGGAACAGCACAAAGCTGGCGTAGATGTTGCCGGGCTCCCCAAATGCGATAGCGAGGGCGCCGAGCTCGTCGAGGGCATAAACAACGGCAAAAATGCCCAGTGCTACCAGGATGCGGTTGCGCTTATGCTCAAGGGACTCTTTCTTCTTGCGCTTCTTCTTTTTCTTCTTGGGATCGGCGGCTGCCATGATTCAAACCTCCCATTTGAGTGTATGAACACTTGCTCATATAATTTCGCGAGCAAAGGCCGCGGCAAGCGCGGCCTCGCAGGTCAACGTATGCGCGGGTTAGAGAATGATCTCGCAGTCCGGCTCGGCGTCGGCGGTGAACTCAACGACGCGGTCCAGGACCTCGTCGAACCTGGCGTCGTCGGCCTCGAGCGTCAGCTTCTGGGTCATAAAGTTGACCGAAACGGACTTGACGCCCTCGAGCTTGGCAAGTTCGTCCTGAAGCTCGCGCGCGCAGTTGGCGCAATCGATCTCGTCGAGCTTAAACTGCTTTTTCATGGTGGGTTCCTTTCCCTGTGTTAGCGGTCTGGGTGCCGGCCGCGCTGATACCGTGGGTGATTGCTATTCGCAGATATGGCTCATGCCCTGGTTAAGCATGGTGTAGACGTGATCGTCGGCGAGCGAGTAGAGAATGTTGCGGCCGTCGCGGCGGAACTTGACCAGGTGCGACTGCTTAAGCGTGCGCAGCTGGTGCGATACTGCCGACTGCGAGGTTGCGGTCGCCTCGGCGATGTCGGCCACGCAGAGCTCGCGGCCCATGAGGGCATAGAGGATCTTGATGCGTGTGGTGTCGCTGAAGACCTTGAACAGGTCGGCCAGGTCGTACAACAGCTCCTCGTCGGGAAGGTCCTCGGGCGAGCAGGTGGTGGGGACGATCGGCTCGGTGGCCTCGATGCCAGTCTTTGTTTCATCAGCGTGGCTGCTCATTGCAACATCCTTTCATATGAACATGCGCTCATATAAATTACTTCCGATTATATGAGCGCATGTTCATATGTCAATACAATTTACGTTAACTTCGATGACTGCTTGCCGCCTCTGCGATTTTCTGCGGGTTGGGAGACATCGACGCAATGCTCGCCAACATATTTCGAGATGTTCGGCCAGCATGCTAAGAAAGCCACCTTGAGAAGCTTTAGGACTGTTCATATTTGTACTTTATCGTGTTAAATACAGCGAGAATCAGTTCTTCCTCTACGGGAGTTCCTGCAGAATCAGTTTTATCTAAAGTTATATTGAGCATTGCTGCAGCCAATCTGGCACATCGGTGGCCGAATAAGTCGAAAAATGTAGGTGGACATCCGCAGAGATCGCCTTTAGAAGAGCGAATTCTCAATTAGATCAATAATCGTGTCGTCTTCCGTGCGGTTTTCATCGATTTTTGCGAACATGTCGCATTCCCAAGGCCCATTGATTTCCTCAGCAAGGGCCCCGACGTGTTGCATGTCGTCGGGTTCTGGCACATCGTTGATGCTCGGGTCATCAGCTTGCGGATATTGGCTTGCAATTTCGCGCTTGGCGGCCTCTTCTTCTTTGAGTGTCTCCAGGACGCGGCGACCGTATTCGAAGTAGCGCCGCAAGACAAATTGACGAAGAGTTTCTTGCAGGATGGCGAAGTTATCCGGGAGTCGACCGGGCCATATCTTCTCGCGAATGCGAATCGCTTCCATGACCCGCCTAAAAGCGGACTGCTTGAAAAACGAATGACGACTAACTGTGATAACGGCATATCCCATGTTTCGCAGCGTGTTTCGGCGTTCCTCGTCAATTGATTGCTGTTCGGGCTCGTCGTGGTAAAAGCCGTTGTATTCGATATCGGTCATCGAATTTTCGAGCAGCGCGTCGAGGTAGAAAACCGTCCGTCGCGTTAGGGCGGCGTATCTTTTGGGGACTGGGATCGGATAGTCCGTTTTGATAGCGCGTATGGCTAAGCCACCCATTGACTTGGGCATTGTCAGCATCATGACAAACGCCGTTTCGAGTGGGGAGCGACAGCCTTCGCGTACATAAGAAAGTGCCTTAAGTGCTTTATTAGATCCACGATACCCCGATGCCTCTGAAAAGAAGGCTCTGAGCTCTTCAACGCTGGTTAGGGCTGGGCGCTCGCGATATTGAGTTTCGTCGGACGTTCCAAGCGCGTAGGAGCCGCAGATTTCAAAGTAATACTCAACGAGCTCCGAAAGGTTGAGGTCGGCTGCTGCTTCTAACGCGCACAGCTTGATATCGACGATGTAAACGTTCGGCTCGAGTTCTAGGTAGCTTTCTGCATCAAACGTATAGCGCGTGCAGTGGCAGATGCAGCCCTTGCGGTGCCTTTTGGCATTATTGGAAAACGTCAGCACATGGATGCTTTCAGAATCGACATTCTTTCTGTTGAGCCATGCTCGCGCCGCTTCCAGGTTGGACGTGGTCGGCGCAGACACCTTGATCTTTTCCATAGGTATGGGATCGGTCGCGTGGCTTGCGAGCGAGCTGACTGTTTGGTATACAGCGCGTGCCGTGGTATGTGACAGAACGATTCCCATACGCGCATGATGGCATAGCGGACGCCATATACGCTCGAAACTTCGGGCAACGGTATTGGGGCGCGGCTTATCTTCTGCGAACGGTGGGTTTTTGAGCTGTCGTATTGAGGGGGGCAGCTTCGGCTGGGGAGGTTTCTGTCGGCTGCCCCATTTTGGTGAACTTTAGTTGCGGATTCGTAGCTTCTAAGCGTTTTTGCCGACCGCTCAGATGCCTCACCAACATAATTTGAGTTATTCGGCCTTATCCTATACGAATGGTGCGATCGCAACGTCCTATTCGAATTGATTCAGGTAGATTTATAGGGCTTGGTTGCGAAATTGGGGCGACTATAGCGCTCGATTGCGGTTCAAGGGGCCTCGACTAGTGGTTCAGCTGGCCGAACAACTCGAAAAAAGTAGG
>CABUBZ010000102.1 GCA_902489945.1 uncultured Collinsella sp. | reverse complement strand
CCCGCGATGCGACAAAGGGACTGTCCCTTTGTCGCATGCCACTGCACAAAAGCCCCGCGGGCAGGAGGCTGCTCGCGGGGCAGAGAAGAGGGGCTTGTCGATAGCGGGCCGAGGGGCTCGGCGCAGGGTTTCTGCCGCGGCCCACCCTGGGGCGTTACAGCTCGACGAGCTGGCCGGTCTCGGCGGCCTCCTTGATGGCGTTGAGAAGCGTGAGCGTCTTAACGTTGTCGGCGGGGGTCACGACGGGCTCGACCTCGCGGCGGACAACCTTCACAAAGTGCTTGAGCTGCATCTTGTGCGGCAGCGCCGGGTCGACGGCCGGGATCTCCATCTGCAGCGGCTTGTGCCAGTTGGAGGCGCCGTCGTAGGAGAACTGGTGCAGGCGGGGCAGCGAAAGGGCGCCCTTAGTTCCGCCGATAAAGTAGGCGTCGGCGTCGAAGGGACGGTACTGCGGGTCCTCGCGAGCGGTGGCCTCCCAGTTCCAGGGGCTGGCGGTGGCGTCGGAGATGGTCATGCTCGCAAGCGCGCCATCGGCAAAACGGACGTTGACCACGGCGGAGTCCTCGGTCTCAAAACCGCGGGCGGCGCTGGACTGCATGCCCTGGACGGCAACGGGCTCGCCCAGCAGGTAACGGAGCAGGTCGACGTCGTGCACCAGGTTGACCAGGATCGGGCCGGCACCCTTCTTGCGGCGCCACTCGACGTCGAAGTACTCGTCGTTCTTATAGATCATGTAGTGGAAGCTCGACACGGTGAGCTTGCCCAGCTCGCCGGACTCGATGATCTCCTTGGCCTTGTTGACGAAGGGGTTGTGGCGACGGTGCTGACCCACGAGCACGGGCACGCCGGCGGTCTCGGCCTCGGCGGCAAAGGCCTGGGCATCCTCGAGGTCGTTGGAGATCGGCTTCTCGACCAGCGGCACAATATTGCGCTTCACGGCCTCGCGGGCAACGCCCAGGTGCAGGTCGTTGGGGGTGGCGATGATGACGGCCTCGGGCTTGACCTCGTCCATCATCTGGGCGGGATCGGTGTAAAACGGCACGCCGGCGGCCTCGGCCGTGGCGCGGGCGCCCTCAAAGGCGTCGGCGATGGCGACGAGCTCGGCCTCGGGCTCCTCGGTGACAAAGCGGATGTGGTTGCGGCCCATGGCGCCGGCGCCGATAACGGCAATGCGGACGGGGTTGAGCTCAGACATTTCGACTCCTTAATACTGGTGGCGGTGGAATGCGGCAAGGGGGCAGTCCCTTTGTCGCATCGGTAAAACTAGGCGGACTTCTTCTTGCTGTCGGAGACCATCATGTAGACGGTGAGCACGACGGCGATGGCGGCGATCACGATGGCGCCGTAGAAGGACTGCTGGTAGGCGGCGCTGCCGGCCTCGGCGTGATACAGCACGGCGGTGATGGGCTGACTGATCCAGGTGGAAGCGGCGTAGCCCAAAAACATGATGCCGTAGTTGACGCCGATGTTGCTGGTGCCAAAGGCGCCACCGGTGAGCGGCGGGTAGATGACGAGCAGGGCGCCAAAGCTAAAGCCGAGCAGGGCGAGCGCCACAAAGAACATGGCCTGCGTAAAGCTCATCGACATGATGACGAGCGCGACGATGGTGATGACAAGGCTGATGAGCAGCGACTTGTAGGCGCCGAGCTTGTCGATGATCTGGCCAAAGGACAGGCGGCCGACCAGGTTGGCGCAGGTGTTGACGGAGACCACCACGCCGCCGAGGGCGACGGCCGCGGCGCTCGTGGGGTCGGCGAAGAGCTGGACGGCGGCGATGGAGGCAACCTTGCCGACGAGCAGGGTGCCCGCGGTGGCGGCGAAGGCGAAGGTGATGATGAGGACCCAGAAGCGCGGGGTCTTGACCATCTCGCCCGGGGTGAGGTCACCGAAGGTGCCGGCATGCGCGCCGCCCTTGGGGGCCTCGAAGCCCTCGGGCAGCCAACCGGCTTCGGGGGCCTTCAGGAACAGGGCGGAGGCGGCGATCGTCACAAAGAAGATGACGCCGAGTGCCTTGAGGGCGCCAAAGATGCCCAGGCTCGGGATGAGCAGCGAGGCGAGCACCGGGGACAGCACGGCGGGGCCGGCGGTCGAAGCGGCCAGGGTGATGCCGGAGGCGAGACCCTTCTTGTCGATGAACCACTTTTGGCCGGTGGTGAGCGCCGGGTTGTAGCCCAGGCCGTTACCGATGGCGGCGACGAGCGAGAACCACAGGTAGAACTGCCACGGCTCGGTGACGGTGCCGGACATGAACCAGCCCAGGCCGTAGCACACGGCAGCGGCGATCACGACGTTGCGCGGACCGATCTTATCGGAGATACGGCCGGCGAAGATGCCCGTCACGGCCATGATGGTCTGAAAGACCGGGAAAGCCCAGGTAAGGGCGCTCGACCACTCGGGGTAGACGGCGAGCAGGTTCTTGCTCACGACGGAATACAGCGCGATGGAGCTGATGAAGAACATGGTGACGCACGCGGCGGAAAGCACGACGGCGCGACCCTTGTTGGAGTTGGTGGAAGCCATTGGACTCTTTCTAATCGATACGGGGGAGGAGCGGGCGTGTCCGCGGGGCCTCCCCGTCAGGTTGGTTTACTGGTCAGTCGGCTTGGCGACGCCGGACTCATCGGACCAGAGCTCGACACCCTTGTTCTTGAGGTAGTTGTCGGCAAAGGCTCGGCGGCCGCCGGGCTTGGCGGTGAGGTCGCCCATCATATTGGAGAAGCCGCCGTCGACCTTGATGGCGTCGCCAGTGGTAAAGTCCGAGCGCTTGGATGCCAGGAACATGACGGCGTTGGCGATATCGCTGACCTCGCCGATGCGGCGCGTGGCGATGAGGCGGCTGCGGCTCTTCTCGACCTCGGGGTCGGCGTAAAAGCTCGCCGACATGGGGGTCTTGACAAAGCAGGGCTCGACGCAGTTGGAGCGCACGCCGTAAGGGCCCCACTCGGCAGCCAGCATCTTGGACATCATGTTGACACCGGCCTTGGTGGAGCTGTACACGCCCGAGAACGTCTCGGGGGAGTGGCTGGCAACGGTCGAGATGTGTACCAAGCGGCCCTGGCCGGCCTTGATCATCTCGCGACCAAAGCGCTGCGAGGTGATGAAGTAGCCGGTAAGGTTGACGTTGATGACCTCATTCCAGTCGGAGAGGGGCAGGTCTTCCATGGCTGCGAAGCGCAGGATGCCGGCGGTGTTGACGAGGACGTCGACGCGGCCGAAGTCGGCGATGGTGGCATCGACGGCGGCCTGAACCTCGGCCTCGTCGGTGGCGTTCATCTTGTAGCCTTCGGCGTGGATGCCAAACTCTGCGGCGAGGTCGGCGGCTGCGGCCTTGACCTTCTCCTCGTCCAGGTCGAGCAGGACGACGTTGGCGCCGTTGCGGGCGAACTCGCGGCAAATCTCGACGCCCATGCCGCCGAGTGCGCCGGTCACGGCGCAGACATCGCCCTCGAGCTTAAGCCAATTGCTCATAGGAACTTCCCTTCTTGTGCCTCCCTGTGAGCCGTTCCCATTAATCGACCCACGTGGTTTTCGCTGGTTATCGTATGCTTTGCATTTGCGCAGGTGAATTGCATATTTGTTAGAATGGCATTAACCGTAGGTTTACACCGTGCGATGCAGTTTATTCTCAATTGAGCGCGTGACCTGCGAAAACAACCCCCTGTGGCACCATGCGGTCACGGGCGCGAAAACGGGAGATTGACGTGTACGATCGACGACTTGAGGCCATATCGGCCGCCGCGGAGCTGGGAAGCTTCTCGCGTGCGGCGGCAAAGCTGCGCGTGTCGACGCCGGCGCTCGTCAAGCAGGTATCGGGTTTTGAGGCGGAGTTCGGTATTACGCTGTTCGAGCGCTCGCACTCGGGCGTCAAGGTGACGCCGGCGGGTGCTCTGCTGGTGGACGACGCGCGCTCGATCATGCGCCAGTCCGAGGACGCCCTGCGCCGTGCCCGACGTGCGGCGGGCGATGGCGGTGCCGTGCGCCTGGGCGTGTCGATGATGTGTCCGGGGCGCCAAACGCTGTCGATGTGGACGGGCATTCACGATCTGGAGCCGTCGCTGCGATTTGAGATTGTGCCGGTAAGCGACCTCTACGACGAGCGCGAGACCGTCATGCGCAGCTTGGGCCGCGAGGTCGATGTGGTGCAGTCGAGTTTTTCGACTCCGCGCTGGGGCGACACCTGCCAAAAGCTCCGCATCGTCAACGTGCCGTTTTATATCGACCTGCCGCGCACGAGCCCGCTGGCGCGCAAGACGCGCATCACGGTCGCCGACTTGGAGGGCATGCGCCTGCGCGTACTGCGCCACGGCAACGATGCCATGGATAGCCTGCGCATCGACCTGTTGGCCGACGGCGGTGTGGACGTGATCGATGTGGATAGCTTTGACTTTGCGCTCTTTAACGAGGCGGAGGAAAAGGGCGACGCGGTGCTCACCTGCGGGGCGTGGTCGGGGGTGCACCCGGCCTTTATGGGCGTGCCGTTCCTATGCGGCCGCGAGGTGCCGGTCTACCTGCACTACCCGCTCGAGCCAACCTTACAAGTGCAAAAATTCGTCAACGCCATGGCCCAACTGCTCTGAAGTGACAAAGGGACAGTCCCTTTGTCACACAAAACGAGGCCCTGGCCAAACGGCCAGGGCCTCGCAAACTTTTATTCCGTTTTAAATGACGGGCTGATCGCGCGCAGGAGGGCGCCCCGGGGGCGGGCGGGGTATTTCCTCCGCGCGCAGTTTCGCAGCGAAGCGAGAATGTTTGAGCACGGAGGAATTACCCCGC
>CABUBZ010000101.1 GCA_902489945.1 uncultured Collinsella sp. | reverse complement strand
ACGAACGAGCCGCGACCAGCAGCTCGGCCGTCGCCACCCAGCCGTCGACGATCTTGCCGCGCGTAACGAAGGCATTCTCGCAAGCAGCCAGGAACTCGGGCGCGCCGGCGCTCGTCAGGCCATTCTCGACCAAGCAGAACGTGCCCACGTGATCGGCCATGTAGAAGTCGGACTCGGAGTCGCCGAGCGCGAGTGTCTCCTCGCGCTCGATCCCCAGGTGCTCGCAGAAGCGCGCAATGGCGACGCCTTTGTTGAGGCCCGCGGGGTTGATATTGAATGCGCGACCGTCCTCGACGCGATCGAGCTCGAGCGTCGTCGGCTTGGACAGATGCGTCAGATGGCCGTTGCAAGCCCAGATCAGACCGCAGCCGGCCTCGTCCAGGATGGCCTGAACCTCATCGTCGGGCACATCGCCGCGCATGCCGACGGTGACCTCACGGTACTTGTAGCCGGTCGACATGTCGTTGTGATACTCGATCTTGTGCGGCCAGCGGGCGAGGATCTTCTCGCACACGCCGGTCTGCTCGATCACCTGGTGCGGCGTGAGGCCGCAAGAGGGGTCGTAGGGCATGTCGCCGGTCAGATACTCCCAATCGTTGGCTTTGAGGTCGTACATGACCAGGCCGCCCATCTCGCCGATGTAGGAGTTGAGGCCGAGCACGCGCGCGTCCTCGTGGATCATGGTACGGTTGCGACCCGAGGTGGGAACCACCTGAATACCAGCGCGAGCGAGCGCCACGACGGCCTCGACGAGTTTGGTCGAGGGGTTGCCGTCGTTGTCGCGTAGCACGCACGAGCCGGGTGCAAGCATCGTGGCATCCAGATCGGTAAAGACGTACTTGACCGTGGCCAAGCGCTCGCGCATCTCGCCCGAAAGCTCGGCAACGGTCGGCAGGGTATTGTGGGACATGGTTACTCCGTTTACGTAGAAGGGTTTGGACTTGGACGGCATGTTTTGATTAAGGGAACACGCTTATGGCGACAGCGCACTCAGGGCGCCGCCGCCATCATGGTTCATTAGTCAAACTGGGTAACATCGATCAGGCGATTGGCCAACGAAAGGTCGCTCTCGATGGGCACGAACTCGTCACCCACGTGCATGAGCTCCTCGTCACCCTTTGCCAGCAGCAAGACAATGGTGGGAGCATCGGGGTTGACGTACTCCTCGCGCGCCGCCTTGAACGCCGCATGCACAGCGGCTTCGCGGTCGAGGATGATCTTGTTCGGCGTATCGTCGGGAACATGTTCGGCAAGCTCGCGACAGACCTTCATCGGGTCCTCGTGAGCCGGGTCCTCATTGGCAAAGATCATCAGGTCGGAATACGGTGCGGCCTCGCGCGGAAGCTGCTCGCGGCGCTCCTGCGCCTTGCCGCCGGCAGCGCCAAACACTGCGATGACCGGGCTGGCAGGAAACGCGCGCTTGACCGACGAGAAAAGCGAGCGGAACGAAAGCTGGTTGTGCGCGTAGTCGACGACACAAATCACGCGGCCGTCCTTCGACTCCACGACCTCCATACGGCCCGGCACACGCAGTTTGGAGAGGCCCTTCTTGATAGCCTCGATACCGATGCCGATCTCGCGCGCAGCGGCGATAGCGACCAGCGCGTTTTCCACGTTAAAGTCGCCCGCGATACCCAGCAGGACCTTCTCCCCCGCCTCGGGCTCGTCGGCGCTCATGCCGTGCAGGTTAAACTCGATGTTAAAGCCGAGCATGCGGACATCGCTCGCCCACAGGCTTGCCTCGGGATGCTCAACGCCAACGGTCACCAAGCGCTCGGCCGTCGACGCTGCCCCCAGCACACGGTCAACCTCTTCGGTGCCCAGATTCACCACGGCGGTCTTTGCCTGGTCAAAGATCCTGAGTTTGCTCTCAAAATAATCCTCAAACGTGGGGTGTTCGATCGGCGAGATGTGGTCGCGGCCGATGTTGAGAAAGCACGCCACGTCAAACGGCAGATTCTCGACGCGTTGGTACTTGAGCGCCTGGCTCGAGACCTCCATGACCATGGACTGGCGACCGGACGTGCGGCAGTTAGCGATATGGCGCCAGACCTCGGGGGCCTCGGGCGTAGTATTGGTGCTCTCGTAGCACTCGATACCATCGTCGGTACTCACCGAGCCGATCATGCCGCAGGACTCGCCCGCCGCCTTGATGATGGACTGGAGCATAAAAGCGGCCGTGGTCTTTCCCTTGGTGCCGGTGATGCCCACGATCTTGAGGTCGTGGTCGGGACGGTCGTAGACCTCCGGCGGCAACAGGGCCATGGCCGTGCGGACGCTATCAACAACCAGCATCGCAGCACCGCTCTCCTTCGCCAGCGGCTCCAGAGACTCGACCAGCGACTCCTCGCACACAAATGCGACGGCGCCAGCATCGAGCGCCATGCTCAAAAACGCGGGCTTAAAGGCAGCACCTTTGCAGAAGAACACGTCACCTGCCGAGACCGCGCGCGAATCAAACGAGCAGCCGGTCACGGCACGCTCGTCAACCTGCTCTGATGCGCGCAGCTCGCCGCACACATCGAGAAGCTTGGCAAGCGTATCGACCGTGGTCACGGTCGCGGAATCCGAATGGTGCATCTTTCACCTTTCTCAGCCATTTGGCAGGGACGGTTTTTATAGTAACTGAAACGCACCCACGCAAAAACGGCTCCCGGAGGAGCCGTTACGCGCAGGCGTTCGTAAGCCGAGGCTAGGCAGCCTGAACAGTGGGCTGGTCCTCGTCGATAAAGAAGCGCTTGTACCACACCAGGAACACGAGCGGCGTATAGATCTTGCGCTGGAAATCGCCCTTGCCCGCAAAGTGCAGATCGAGCAGGTGCATGAGCTCGTCGGTATCGAAGAACTCACTTGCCCACGGCGCGGTGAAGTACTCCTTGACATAGTCGTACCACTTTTGCTCGCGCAGCCAGTAGACAATCGGCACCGGGAAGCCCACCTTGGGACGGGTGGCCCACTCATCGGGCAGCGACTTGTTGGCAGCGTGGCGGAGTACCTGTTTGTTGCCGTTCTCGTTGATGCGGTAGCGGTCGGGAATGTGCTCGGCGAACTCCATGACTTTGCGATCCAGGAAGGGCACGCGCAGCTCCAGCGAGTGCGCCATGCACATCTTGTCGGCCTTGAGCAGAATGTCGCCCGGGAGCCACATGTTCATGTCCAGGTACTGCTTCTTGACCAGCTCGGGCTGGCCCTTCACGCGTGCGTAGATGGGTGCAGCGAGCTCAAAGGCGCCGTCGCCGGTGTTGTACTCGGGCTTGAGCACGCTGTCGACCTCGCGCTCCGGCCAAACCAGAGCCTGTCCCAGGAACGACTTCTCGGGGATCTCGGCACCCTTGACCAGGAAGTTATGTCCCTTGAAGTACGGCATATGCAGCGCCAGGTTACCGAGCGCGCGACGGATGGGCAGCGGCACCATCTTTTTGTACTTGCGCACCGGGACCGTATCCTCGTAGTAGGCGTAGCCACCAAAGAGTTCGTCGGCGCCTTCGCCCGAAAGCACGACGGTGACGTCCTTGCGGGCCATCTCGGCCAAGAACCACAGCGGCACGGAAGACAGGTTGGACTGCGGCTCGTCCATGTGATACTGGATGTCCTCGAGCGCACCGAAGAACTCGTCGGCGGTAATCATCTTGCGAACGTTTTCGACGCCGAGCTTATCGGAAAGCTCCTTGGCGTAGTTGGTCTCGTTGAAGTTCTTGTAGTCAAAGCCCACCGAGAAGGTCTTGTCGGGCATGAGGCAAGCGGCGATGTAGCTGGAGTCGACGCCACCGGAGAGGAACGACGCGACCTTGACGTCGGCGATGCGATGGGCCTCGACGCTCTCGTGCACGACTTCGTCCAGCTCATCGACATACTCTTCGAACGGCTTCTCGACGGCAGAGTAATCGCAATCCCAGTAGCGCTCGATGTTCATCTTGCCGGTCGGGATATCGACGGTAAAGTAGTGCGCCGGCGGCAGCTTGTAGACACCCTCGAAGAAGGTCTCCTCGGTTGCCGAATACTGCAGCGTCATGTACGGACGCAGGGCCTTTTTGTTGACCGCCTTGTGGAAGTGCGGGTAGTCCAGGAAGCTCTTGATCTCGGAACCAAAGAGCACGCCCGGAGCGCCGTCGCCCGCATCGGCCATGGGATAGTAGTAGAGCGGCTTGATGCCAAAGATGTCGCGGGCGCCAAAAAGCTTGTTCTTCTTTTTGTCCCATATGACGAAGGCGTACATACCGCGCAGGCGATCGAGAACGGCCTCGCCCCACTCCTCGTAGCCGTGCAGGAGGCTCTCGGTGTCGGCGCCGCAGTGGAACTTGTAGCCCTTGGCCTCGAGCTCAGAACGGAGTTCTTGGAAGTTGTAGATCTCGCCGTTGAAGACAATGACGACGCTACCGTCCTCGTTGGCCATGGGTTGGGCGCCAGCCTCGGTCAGGTCGAGGATCGACAGGCGGCGGAAGCCGAGGGCAACGCGGCCGTCGATAAACTGACCGCCCATGTCGGGACCGCGATGGACGATGCGGTCCATCATCTTGGTGAGCACCTCGGATTGGTTATCCGTCCCACCGACAAAACCGACAAAACCGCACATATACTATCCCCTCTGCTGTTGCTGGGCATCAAATCGAATCAGTAGCTTTTGAGTATACCCGAGGGCGTAAAGAGGGGCGGAATGTTCAGGCAATCTCAACTGAATCAGCTCCGCTGTGACACGCGCCAGTTACCTTTAATGGATATGAGGTGAATGAGGCGATTGTTTTGCTATACTCTCTCCGCACGGGCGATTGGCGCAACGGTTAGCGCAGGTGCTTTACACGCACAAGGCTGGGGGTTCGAATCCCTCATCGCCCACCACTAGAATCAGAACCACCCTTAAAAAGGGTGGTTTGCTCTTAGGGTATAACCCACGGGCT
>CABUBZ010000100.1 GCA_902489945.1 uncultured Collinsella sp. | reverse complement strand
CCTCGGATGAGGTTCATGGCTTGGGCGTGGAGTTCTAGCGGGATGGCCTTGGCGGTGCGGACAGGCAGCAGCGTCTCGTCGCCGCCAGATACTGCTACGGTAGTGGTGAGCACGCGCATGGGGCAGGTGAGCTCCTGATGTGCGAACTTATTACCGCGCGGACAGCTGTTGCCGGTCACGGAGCGCACCTCTACCACGGCGCCGTCTGCGTCACGCTCTACCTCTACGGTCAGGAGACACTCGGATGGGCAGGTGGTGCAGTTGAACTGCAGCGTATCGATTGCGTTATTGCTCATGAGCTATGCCTCCTCGATGGGATTGACGGACAGGACAATCTCGCTGACACCCAGGTCGAGCGCTTGTTTGATGACCTTTGCCGGCATTGGAAAGCTTTCCATGACGCTTGGCTTAAATGCACGGACCTTGCCTACGAATAATTCCTCGCCGCCAGCGAGAATACGCACGCGGGCGGCGTCGACCGGTCGGCGTACGCGGAAGTTGAGCTTGGTGAGTGCCACAGCCGTAATGCGTCCCGGCAGCGCGTAGCCCGCAATGCCGGCAGGGGAGACCGTGAGCTGGCAACCCACGCGCTGGGCGCCCGCCTCGGCATCCGCGCCACCGCCCAGCGCGTACACCGCCGCAGCCGTGCCAGCCCTCTCTGACTCACTCGTTACGTTGTCGACCAGGTCGTGCACGTGCAACACGTTGCCGCAGGCAAAGATGCCCGGCACGCCCGTCTGCAGGCTCTGGTCAACCACGGCGCCGCGCGTGCGCGGGTCAAGCTCTACGCCTGCGGCAACCGAAAGCTCGTTCTCGGGAATCAAGCCCACCGAAAGCAGCAGTGTGTCACACGGAACAATGCGCTCGGTCCCCGGAATTGGCGCCAGGTGCTCGTCGACCTGGCTTACCTCGACGGCCTCCACGCGGTCGTGCCCGATCACGCGTGTGACGGTGGTGGACAGGTGCAGCGGAATTCCAAAGTCGTCCAGGCAGTTCTTGACGTTGCGGCGCAGACCGTTGGCGTACGGCATGAGCTCGTAGACGCCCTCGACGGAAATCCCCTCGAGCGTGCAGCGGCGCGCCATGATCAGCCCGATATCGCCCGAGCCCAAAATGACGGCGCGCGAGCCGGGCTTGAGGTTTTCGATATTGATGTATCGCTGCGCCAGGCCCGCCGTAAACACGCCGGCGGGACGGCTGCCGGGGATCTTGATCTCGCTGCGTGTGCGCTCGCGGCATCCCATAGCAAGGACGACCGCACGTCCGGTGAGCTGAAGCATGCCGGTACGGCTCATGAGCGTGACGGTATGGACTGCGGTGGCTCCTGCGGCTTCGTCCGCGCTCGACGCGCTCGCGGCTGTGCCCCCATCCGAATTAATCCCAAGCACCATACTGCCCAAGAACAGCGTAATGTCGGTTGCGCGCACCTGGTCGATAAAGTGCTGCGCGTACTCGGGACCGGTGAGCTCCTGCTTAAAGTGCGAAAGGCCAAAACCGGGGTGGATGCACTGGCGCAGGATACCGCCCAGATGCTGCTCGCGCTCCACGATGGCCACGTGGGCGCCGGCCTTATGTGCGGCAAGCGCAGCCGTCATGCCAGCAGGTCCGCCGCCGATAACGACCACGTCGAAGGCCTGCGTCGACACCGACGCTACAGCTCCGGCCTCCGCGCGTTCGTCGCGCGAATCAAATGTCGCCATGTTAGCGCACCCCCTTCAGCGGTCCCTCTACCAGCCAAGAACCGGCATCCTCCAACAGCACCTCGCTGGGGTCGCAGCCCAGCTCGCGCGCCAGGATCGCTACCACGCGGCTCTGGCAAAAGCCGCTCTGGCACCGACCCATGCCGGCACGACAGCGGCGCTTGACGCCTTCGACTGAAACCGCACCCGGGTGGCGTCGGATCGCGGCCACGATCTCGGCCTCGGGTACCGTCTCGCAGCGGCAGACGATCTGCCCCCACGCGGGATCGGACTCAATGAGCTCTTCCTTGCGCGCAAGCGGCGCGCGGTCAAAGTCATCTGGCGCGCGGCGTATCGGGTCCCAATCGCCTCGTTCGCGCAGGGCTACGCCGGCATTGCGTAACACCTGCTCCATGCGCTCGGCGATGGCTGGCGCGCTCGCCACGCCCGGCGACTGAATGCCTGCCGCCTGGAACAGCCCCGGTACCACGGCCGACTGTCCAATAAAGAAGTCGTTCGTCCCCTTAATGACCGGGCGACCGCCGGCAAACGCGCGCACCACGCGGCGCGTGTCCAGATCGGGCACCAGCTTGCGTGCGCCGTCCAGCAACGCGTTGACATCGCTCGCATAGGTCTGCGTGTCGCCCGGCTCGCGCACGGCGGCGGTCGCGGTAATCACGGTATTGCCATGTACGGTCCCCGTGACGATAACGCCTTTGGAAACCGGTGTGGGAACGGGGTAGAGCGGCATGAGCGCACGCGGTTCCTTGTCCAGCACCACAATGTTGCCCTGGCGCCAGACCATCTGGAACTCCTCGGCGCCCGCCATATGCGAGATGTCGGCGGCGCCGTTGCCCGCGGCGTTGATCAGGTAGCGGCAGCGCACGTTGCCAGCGGGGGTCGCCAGCGTAAAGCGCGCGGCTCCGTCATCCGAGCCGGCAACTTCTATGGCCTCCACTGGCGCAGACCGCATAAACGTCACCCCGTTGGCCACGGCGTTTTCCAGCGCGGCGATGGCAACCTCAAACGGGTCGACAAACCCGGTCGAGGGGCACCACAACGCACACGTCGCATCGGCACTGGCGCGCGGCTCAAGTTCATGGATGCGGTCGGGTCCGACGATCGACAGCTCGGGCACGCCGTTGGCAAGGCCATTGCTACGCAGCTGCTCCAGATGCGCGCGGTCCTCGTCGTTGAAGCCCAACACCATCGACCCGGTGTGGCAGAACAGAAAGTCCAGCTCCTGTGCCCACGTACCGTACAATTCGCAGCCACGGGCGTTGACCTGCGCCTTAACCGTGCCCGGTGTCGGATCGTAGCCGGCGTGCACCAGGCCGCCGTTGGCCTTCGACGCGCCTAGCGCAATATCGTTAGCCGCCTCGACTACGCAAATGGACAGGTCAAACCGCGCGAGTTGCCGCGCGATGGCGCATCCGGTGATGCCCGCGCCGACAATCGCGATATCAAACGTTTCTGCCACAGTGCCTCCCAGACGAGTTGACAGGCCGTCAATAAGACTATCCTACGGTCTACACACCTCCAGCGCAGCGGCAATGCGGCGAACAGCCCCGCAACACCCGCCAACGGCAGGCGAGGGGAGACCCGACAACGTCGACTGCCTCGTCTGCAGACAACTACGGCAACCGTTCGTCTCGATCTGTAACATTTAGACGAGGATTTGGGTCCCAGTTGTTACAGATTGAGACATTTGCCATGCGGGTCCTCCGTTTGTCTCGTTCTGTAACATCTAGACCCGAATTTCGCTCCCACTTGTTACAGATTGAGATGTTTGTGTCCGCGCCAGCCCCGCCCCTAGCCGTGGTCCCATATAAACAAACCCCGTGGTAAACTTGTCCGAAAATGTTAATATTCCGAAAGGTACCCGCAATGTCCAAGTACATCTCCGAGCTCATGTCGCCGCAGCTTATGGGCGTCGTCTATGCCTTTGTTGGCTTTATCATCGCCCTGTATGTGCTGTCGGTCGTCTATGTGTTCATCGACGCTCGCCGCCGCGGCGCCAGCGCCTACGTGGCATGGGGCATCATCGCCCTCATCCCGTTTGTGGGCCTCATCGCCTACCTGGTCCTGCGCCCGCACTCCTACGCGGCCGACCGCGAGGAGCAGGAGCTGGACATGGCCCTGCGCGAGCGCCAGCTTGCCCAGTACGGCACCTGCCCGCAGTGCGGTGCGCCCATCGAGAAGGACTTTGTGGTCTGCCCCGTGTGCGACACCCAGGTTCGTAACGTGTGCCCCAGCTGCCATCGCCCGCTCGACGCGCACTGGAAGGTCTGCCCCTACTGCCGAACTCGCATCCAGTAACGCATCCATCGCCGGGCCGGCCGCAAGCCGCGGGCACCGCGCGTCACGCGCAAGCCGCACGCGCGCCCCGCAGCCCCGCCCCCACACGATGAAGCATGCGTAGAAAATCGCCCGCCGTGCCATTAAGGTGCGGCGGGCGCTTGTATACCAAGGCAACCTGCCTATAATGATGCAAGTCAAAAACGCCGAGCGCATCGCACGCACTTGCATCAGGCATCCGAGAGGAGAAAACATACCCATGAAGGCACTCTACAATGACGGTTCGGTGGCCGAGCTCCCGCAGGACGAGGTCACGCACGTCATCCGCCACTCTGCCGCGCACATCATGGCGCAGGCCATCAAGCGTCTCTATCCCGAGGCCGACTTTGCCTACGGCCCCGCGACCGACAACGGCTTCTACTACGATGTCGACCTGCCCGAGGGCGTCAAGATCAGCGAGGACGACTTCCCCGCGATCGAGGCCGAGATGAAGAAGATCGTCAAGGAGAACCTCAAGTTCTCCGTGTACGAGAAGCCCCGCGCCGAGGCCATCGCCCTTATGGAGGAGCGCGGCGAGAAGTACAAGGTCGAGCACATCGGCGACCTGGACGACGACGCCCGCATCACCTTCTATCAGCAGGGCGACTACATCGACATGTGCGTCGGCCCCCACATCTGCTACACCAAGGCGCTGAAGGCCTTTAAGCTCACCGGCGTCTCGGGCGCTTACTGGAAGGGCGACAAGGACAACAAGATGCTCACCCGCATCAACGGCGTCGCCTTTGCCACCAAGGAGGAGCTCGACGAGCACATGCACATGCTGGAGGAGGCCAAGAAGCGCGACCACCGCAAGATCGGCCGCGAGATGGACCTCTTTATGATGCGCGACGAGGCCCCCGGCTTCCCGTTCTTCTTGCCCAACGGCATGATCCTTAAGAACACGCTGCTGGACTACTGGCGCGAGATCCACCACAAGGCCGGCTACGTGGAGATCTCCACGCCGCTCATCATGAACAAGCAGCTGTGGAAGACCTCGGGCCACTGGGACCACTACAAGGACAACATGTACTCCACCGTCATCGACGACGAAGAGTACTGCATTAAGCCCATGAACTGCCCGGGCGGCGTGCTGGTGTACGCCTCCAAGCCGCACTCCTACCGCGAGCTGCCCATCCGTGCCGGCGAGATTGGCCTGGTGCACCGTCACGAGCTGCGCGGCGCCCTGCACGGCCTGTTCCGCGTGCGCTGCTTTAACCAGGACGACGCCCACCTGTTTGTGCGTCCCGATCAGCTGACCGACGAGATCGTGGGCGTGGTCAACCTCATCGACTCCGTGTACCAGAAGTTTGGCTTTAAGTATCACGTTGAGCTTTCCACCCGCCCCGAGGAC
>CABUBZ010000099.1 GCA_902489945.1 uncultured Collinsella sp. | reverse complement strand
CAGATCCTTCATGATCTTGGCGCCGTACACGGCGGAGGCCATGCCGCCCTCCTGGTCGCTGCCGCCGCGGCCGTAGATGACCTTGTCATCCTCGTAGCCCTCGTACGGGTCATGCGTCCAGTTTTCGCGGTTGCCGATGCCGACGGTGTCGATGTGGGAGTCGATGGCGATGATCTTGTCGCCCTCGCCCATAAAGCCCATAACGTTGCCCAGGCCGTCGACCTTGACCTCGTCATAGCCAAGGCTCTCCATCTCGGCCTTGATGCAAGCGACAACCTCACCCTCCTCGCAAGACTCAGAGGGGTGGGAGATCATAGCGCGAAGAAAACGCGTCATATCAGCACGATGGGACTCAGCAGCAGCCTTGATAGCGTCGAAATCGAGTTCTTTAGCCATTGTTCATAACCTTTCAAACGAAGGAATCTACCTGTGGGGTGGCGGAGCGATACCTATTTACTCCGCCCAGTATTAGCAAGTGGGATATTCGCCTTCCCAGACGATGCGACGGTACTGATCCGGATCCGTGTCGCCCTCGGTGGAGAAACAGAGCACGGAGCTCGTCTTGTCCAGGCCGATGAGCTCCTTGAGCTCGGCGTACTCGGGATCGAGCATGAGGGTCTCGACCAGGCCGGTGGTCACCGCGCCGGACTCGCCGGAGATAACGCGCGGGTCACCCTTTTCGGGAGCGCCCAGGGTGCGCATGCCACGAGCGGTGACCCAGTCGGGGCAGGACACGAAGGCAGTGGTGTGGTTGCGCAGGATATCCCAGCCCAGGATGTTGGGCTCGCCGCAGCACAGGCCCGCCATGATGGAGGGCATGTCGCCGTCCACGATGCGCGGATCGCCGTCGCCGGCGGCAGCGCCCTTGTACAGGCAGGCGGCAGGCGCGCACTCGACCACAACGAAGGTGGGCGGGTTATCGGGATACAGGTTGGTGAAGTAGCCCACCACGGCGCCGGCCAGCGAGCCCACGCCAGCCTGGACAAAGACGTGCGTCGGGCGGTTGATGGCCATCTCGCGCAGCTGCTCGGCAGCCTCGGAAGCCATGGTGCCGTAGCCCTCCATGATCCAAGACGGAATCTTCTCGTAGCCCTCCCAGGCGGTGTCCTGAACGATGACGCCGCGCTCGCAGGCATCGGCCTCGGCGGCGGCCATGCGCACGCACTCGTCGTAGTTGACCTCTTCGATGGTCACCGTGGCGCCCTCGGCGGCGATGTTATCGAAGCGGGGCTTGGTGGAACCCTTGGGCATGTGCACGACGGCCTTCTGGCCCAGCTTGTTGGCAGCCCATGCCACGCCGCGGCCATGGTTGCCGTCGGTGGCGGTAAAGAAGGTAGCCTGGCCAAAGTCCTTGGCAAGCTGATCGGAGGTCAGGTAATCGAAGGTGCACTCGGCAACGTCCTTGCCGGTCTCGTCGGCAATGTAATTGGCCATGGCAAACGAACCGCCCAGAACCTTAAAGGCGTTGAGGCCAAAGCGATAGCTCTCGTCCTTAACGCACAGGTTGGACAGGCCCAGGCGCGCGGCCTGGCCATCCAGGCGGGCAAGCGGAGTGACGGTGTACTGGGGGAACGACTGGTGGAAGGCACGGGCCTTCTTCACGTGGTCGAGGCTCATGATTCCCAAGTGCTTGTCATCGCTCTTGGGCATCGTGTTGCCCGCCCACTGGATCTTATCGGCCATACGGTGAACTCCTTAAGTTCTCTCTTGCCGGCCCCCGCATACGCGTTCCAGTCCATTCCCATTCATGCGACTGAACTTTTATGTGGATGCCAAACAAAAAGTTTGTTAGCACTGTTCTATCACACTTTTTGATTGGCAAACCTAACAAATTGTTTGTTGCCGTAATCGGTACCTTTTCGCCGACGAACGGTTACATAACGCAGCGACGCTTTCGTTATTTGCGAACAAGTGGGGTTTATGGCAAAGTGAGCCCAAACTAATTTTTAGGAAGGCACCCATGACCCCCGCACAGATTGAGTTTTACAAGCGCCTTGCACACGGCTTGACGCTCCAATTTGGTCCCAACTGCGAAGTCGTCGTCCACGACCTGGAGACCGAGGACGTGGACCACTCCATCGTAGTGATCGAAAACGGCCACGTCAGCGGGCGCAAACTGGGAGACGGCCCCAGCCATATTGTGCTTGAGTCCATGCACGAGGACACCGCCGACGTGCACGACCGCGAGCCATACCTCACCAAAACCGCTGATGGCAAGCTGCTCAAGTCCTCGACCATCTTTATCCGCAACGACGAGGGCAAGCCCGTCGGCATTTTGGGTATTAACTTTGACATTACGCTCATGAAGGCATTTGAGCGCTCGCTCGATGCCTTTACCGGCACCGGCAGCACGGGCTACACCGAGCCCGAGCCCATTACCAAAAACATCGGCGATCTGCTCGAAGACCTGCTGCGCGAGTGCGAACAGTTTGTGGGCAAGCCCGCGGCGCTCATGACCAAAGACGAGCGCATCCGCGCCATTGGCTACCTCGACCGTCGCGGCGCCTTCCTCATCTCCAAGTCGAGCGAGCGTGCCTGCGAGTTCTTTGGCATCTCTAAGTACAGCTTCTATAGCTACCTCAACGAGGCAAAGGCTGCCGCCGGCGACAAATAGCCGGCGCGCCTACACCCCTCCCCTTTTGGGCACGAGTTCTGGAATGCACGAATCAGAGAGTCGGCCGCAAGGCAAGTTCCATATAATCGATGAATGTGAGTATTTCGAAAGGATGGAACAAGATGGGGTCGAGCAACGCATCACGCAACGGCCGCGGAGGCACCGCTTCTGGTGCCAGGCATGCGAAACACGCGTTTGACGAGGGCGAAGAGGGCCTTTTTGCGCTGAGCCTCGACGACGTGATGAGCGACCGCCCCTGGACCGCCGAGGAACTCATGGGCGGCGGAGTTCGCCCGACAAGTGCAAAGCCCACACCTTCTGCCACGCCCGCGCCGGCATCCGTGCCCGCGGACGACTTTGCCACCCGTCCCATCGTACAGGCGACGCGTAAAGCCGCCACTGCACCCCGTCCTGCTAGCGATCCGTCCGAGACGGCGGCGTTTCTCGCTGCAGCGGCACAGCGCCCCACGGCAGACAGCACGATTCGCTACGCCGCCCCGCAGCAGTCGGCATACACGGCTCCCGAGCCCGATCTCGAGCCGCCTGTCATGGATCTGGATGATCTTTCCAACCGCCAGTTTGCCTTTGATTCCTGGGCGGCGGCAGATCTGGACGAAACCTCGGGCGGCATGCCGGCGCTCGACATTCCGGTCAACCCGCTATTTGCAGCTGCCGAGGAACGCAACTCCGCATACGACAACACTGCAGCATATGCCAACCGCCCGAGCGAACAGCCTCGCGCCGGCCGCATCGAAACCGAGGATTATGGCCAAACGTCGCGCGGCTATTCTCGTGACCCGTTTGCCGCCGCGCCCGCTCCCGATTACAACCAAGCGAGCGTAAGGGCAGCCTCGGCATCGTCGTATACCCACGGCACCGACGATAAGCGTACTGCCGATTACCACACCGGAGAAGAACCGCCGCGCTTTTCGGAGTTTTCGCAGGCGGCAAAGGTTGTCTTTATCGCCATCATCATCGCTCTGCTCGGCGTGATCGCGTTTGAGGGATTCCAACTGTTCCGCGGCCCCACCGCGTCCGAATCGGAAACGCAGAAAGCAGAGGACGACAACCAGTACCTGGACATCAACACCCTCAAGGGCGACCCCAACGACGGAGACGACGACTAGCGAGGGCTGAGGGTTGCTGGGACGGCGTATGCCTGACACCAGCTTCTACGAGGCGATTTGTCATCCAGATGCACTTTTCCGATATTTTGACTGTCGAATTCGGCACTTTTCCGAAGTTTTAAGGTGCCTATTTCGACACTTTTCCGTACTTTCAGACGGCTGATTTCGACACTTCTTCTGTATGCCTTTCGACATGCCCAAGCGCCCGCGAGGTTCGCTTGCTTAGCAAACCGTCTTGCCTGCTACCCGCCAAATAGGACATTCGATCCATATACGACACCAAATGTCCTACCTCCCCTCCGCTCGCAGCTTCAGCAGCAGGTCGCTCAGCTCTGGACATTTCTTGGAAAGGCGCATCTGGGCTCGCTCGCCCATCCCCCATCGTTGACGGATTTCCTGCGCGCACGGGCTCACGTGATACTTCCCGTCAATCACCTGCTTGAGCAGCTTGGCGGTCACGCGCGCATCGGCGAGGGCGCTGTGGGCATGGCCCGTCGACTCATCAAAATCGATGCCAAACCACGTTGCCGCGTCACTCAACGAGACACACCCGTGGCTACTCACGTCCATGATCGAGGTGTAAAACGCCTGCAAATCGGCCCAATCCGCAGGAAAGGTGGCGAGATCGATGCGCTTCGCCGCGCACTCGGTCATAAGCTGTCGCCGGTCCGTCCCGCTCCAACAGATCACCTGAGCGGAGTAGCGGCCGATCCAATCGCTGAGCCTTTTGATCACCATGTAGAGCGGATCGGCCATCGCGGTGTCCACAGCCGATATCCCCGTGAGCTCGCGGACGGGATGCGCAACGCCTTCGGCATATTCCGTCTGCACAAATTGCGAGAACTCGCCCATCACGTTGCCGCGGTTATCGAGCTTGACGGCGCCGACCTCGATAATCTCATTGCGCAGCCCGCGGCGCTGGCGCAGCTTTGGCACCGGCGCGAACTCAAAGTCGAGCACAATATGGCGCGCAAAGTTCGTTGTATCGATAGCCGAAATACCCGGCGTCTTTTTGTCTGGCACAGCTGGGGCCTTTCTCCGTCAACTGCCGCTCGTTACATAGGCGGCTACATTGTCGTAAGGATAAGCGCCCGTGCGGACATGAAAGCAGGGCGCAATGCCATGCGCCAGGCACGCGTCATACAGGCGATCCCAAGAGCGCCGCCCGCTCTATTCAAATGCATGAAATAGATTGAGGCCCGGTGACTTGAATCAGAGGTCATCCCGGGCCCATCGATAGCAGTGTACCTACAGAGGGGTGGTTAATCAAACGGGTTTACGGTAACGAAGGAATGCACGGCCGGCCCCAATCGCCCAGCGCGACCTTCTGAAACCCCCGCGAATAGCCGTCCATTGAGAGAATCGCGCTACTGTTATTATCGAACATATATTCGTATTTTTAGCTGTAATTTGGTAGAATAGCTGTTGTTGACGGCAGTTCCATGTGCCGGGCAGCGCCCTCCATGCGACGGGAGGTGATGCCCATGACCGATTTGATTGATTTCGTGAAGCTCCTGACCGCTTTGGTCTCGCTCCTCACAGCGCTTATCGGACTTACCGAGGCACTCAAGCAGTGCTCGAAGCAGAAAAAGACGATATGAGAAAGCCATTTGGGTCGCCTCCCCCGCGGCGCAGCTTCTTTCC
>CABUBZ010000098.1 GCA_902489945.1 uncultured Collinsella sp. | reverse complement strand
TCGCCGACGCCAAGGTTCGCCTAGCCCAGACAAGCGAACGCCTGCGTTCGCTGAAGGGCCGCGTGCCCGACCTGGAGCATCGTCTTGAGGGCATCGACCGTCGTATCCGCGGAACACGCCAGGCTTCGCGTTCGCTCGAGCTGCTGCGCCTGCGCGTCGACCCCATGCACGAACGCTATTCTGCCCTGTTGGAACGCGCGTCGGATTGGGCAGCGCGCCTGCGTGACCAGGCCTCTCTGGAAGAGGCGGACTCCGCTTCGCTCAAGAAGACCATCGAGGATGCCAAAGCAGAGGTTGCCCGCGCTAAGGAGCGAGTCGATACCGCCTTCGCCACGCAAAACGAGTTCAAGGTCGCGCGTGGCAAGCTCGAGGTGCAGGTCGAGGCTGCCATCAAGGCCATTACCGCCGATGGCACGACGGTGCTCGAGGAAGCGCTCATGCTTCCGGCGCCCACGGACCGCGATGCCGCCGAGCGCGAACTCAACCAGCTTGTGCGCCAGATCAACAATCTGGGCCCCGTGAACCAGGTTGCCATGGAGGAGTACGAGCAGCTCAAGCGCCGCGCCGACTACATCGAGGAACAGCTAGCCGATCTGGAGAGCGCGCGCAAGGCGCTCACCAAGATCACGGTGGCCATTGATCGCAAGATGCGCAAGGCGTTTTTGGTGACGTTTGAGAAGGTCGACGCGAACTTCCGCGAGATCTTCGCCATGCTGTTCCCGGGTGGCCAGGCTCATCTTGAGATGACCGATCCCGAGCATCCTGCCGAGACGGGCATTGAGGTTGTGGCGCAGCCGCGCGGCAAGCGCATTACCAAGATGATGCTCATGTCGGGTGGCGAGAAGAGTCTGACGGCGCTCGCCCTGCTCTTTGCCGTGTACCGCACGCGCACGGTGCCGTTCTATGTGCTGGACGAGGTCGAGGCGGCGCTTGATGATGCCAACCTGTCCAAGCTCATCGGAGCCCTCGATGTGCTGCGTTCCGATACACAGCTCTTGGTCATTTCGCATCAGCGCCGTACTATGGAGGACGCTGACGTTCTCTATGGCGTCTCGATGCAAGCCGACGGCGTCAGCCGCGTCGTCTCGCAAAAACTCGATCGCGAAACCGGAAAGGTCGTGAATGCATAATGGGATTCTTTGACGCTCTCTCGCGCGGACTTGAGCGCAGCCGCGAGGCCCTCAACGAGGTCTTCTACTTTGGCGGCGAGGTCGACGAGGACTTTTGGGAGGACCTTGAGGACACCCTCGTCATGGGTGACATGGGTGCCGAGGTCGCCATTCAGGTCTCCGATGACCTGCGCGAGACGGCCGCCAAGAAGAACCTCAAGACCGCCCCGCAACTCCGTCGCGCCCTGGCCGAGCAGCTTGAGCAGCACTTTGTGCCCATCGAGCGCGATCCGTTCTCCGATACGCCGAGCTGCGTGCTGTTTGTGGGCATTAATGGTGCCGGCAAGACCACGACGGTCGGTAAGATCGCGAGCGCCATGGCCGCCCGCGGCAAGAACGTCGTGATCGGTTCGGCCGATACCTTCCGTGCTGCCGCTATCGAGCAGCTCGATGTGTGGGGCCAGCGCGCTGGCGTCCCCGTCATCAAGCGCGACCGCGGCTCCGACCCGGCAAGTGTTTGCTACGACGTGCTCGACGAGGCCGACAAGCGCGGCAGCGACCTGGTGCTTATCGATACCGCCGGCCGTCTACACACGAGCCCAGAGCTCATGCGCGAGCTTGCCAAGGTGGTTAACGTGACGCGTAAGCGCGCCGCCAATATGGCCGCCGGCCCCATGCCCGTCTCAGTTGTGCTCGTGATCGATGCCGCCACCGGCCAGAACGGTCTGAACCAGGCGCTCGAGTTTAACGAGGCACTGGGCCTGGACGGTATTATCATGACTAAGCTCGACGGCACGGCTAAGGGCGGTATCGCCATGGCCGTGGCCGAGAAGCTCAAGCTCCCGATCCTGCGCGTGGGCGTGGGCGAGCAGGTCGATGACCTGCAGGAGTTCAATGCCAAAGATTTCTGCCGCGCCCTGGTGGGCGAGTCCAATTAAGGAGTGACTAGTGTTTGATTCCCTGAGCGATCGCCTCAACGACACATTTGACCGCCTGCGCGGCAAGGGCAAGCTGACCGAGGCCGATATTACTTCGGCCATGCGCGATATTCGCATGGCGCTGCTCGAGGCCGACGTTAACTTTAAGGTCGTCAAGGAGTTCGTCGCCAAGACCAAGGAGCGCTGCATGACCGCCGAGGTCATGGAGTCGCTGTCGCCAGCGCAAAACGTCGTCAAGATCGTGCTCGACGAGCTCACCGAGATGCTCGGCTCCACAGAGAGCAAGCTCGTCTTTAGTAACCGCATTCCCAATGTCATCATGCTCGTGGGCCTGCAGGGCTCCGGTAAGACCACGGCGGCCGTAAAGCTGGCCTACCTGCTCAAGAAGCAGGGCCGCTCGCCGCTGCTCGCCGCGTGCGACGTCTACCGTCCCGCCGCTGCCGACCAGCTGGCCACGCTTGGCGGAGAGATCGGCGTGCCGGTCTTCCGTGGCGATGGCGAGCACCCGGTTGACATCGCCAAGGGCGCCATCCAGGAGGCCGTTGACCACCTGCGCGACGTGGTCATCGTCGATACCGCCGGTCGTTTGCAGATCGACGAGCAGATGATGCAGGAGGCCGTGGACATCAAGAAGGCCGTCAAGCCCGATCAGGTGCTGATGGTCGTCGATGCCATGACCGGCCAGGATATCGTCAACGTCGTCTCGACCTTCGCTGAGCGCACCGACTTTGACGGCGTGATCATCTCCAAGCTCGACGGCGACGCCCGTGGCGGCGGCGCGCTTTCCGTGCGCCAGGTGACCGGCAAGCCCATCAAGTTCGTGAGCATGGGCGAGAAGCCCGATTCGCTGGAGCCGTTCTACCCCGACCGCATGGCCAAGCGCATCTTGGGCATGGGTGATGTTGTCGGCATCATCGAGAAAGCCCAGGAAGCGGCCGACGCCGAGCAGCTCGAGGCTGCCGAGCGCATGCTGCGCGAGGGCTTTACCATGAACGACATGCTCGACCAGATGAAGGCCGTCAAGAAGATGGGCGGCATGAAGGGCATCCTGGGCATGCTCCCCGGTGGCCAGCGTGCGCTCAACCAGATGGGTGGCAACCTGGACGAAGGCATCTTCGATAAGAACGAGGCCATTATCATGTCGATGACCAAGGAGGAGCGCCTGCGTCCCTCCATCATCAACGGTCAGCGCCGTGCCCGCATTGCCAAGGGCGCCGGCGTGACCCCCACCGAGGTCAACAGCCTTATGAAGCAGTGGGGCGAGATGAACAAGATGATGGGCCGCATGCGCACGATGGCCAATCAGGCTCAGGCCGGCGGCAAGAAGGGCAAGAAGGGTAAGAAGGGCAAGAAGATGCGCATGCCCAATATCCCTGGCCTGGACGCTATGGGTCTGGGCGGCATGGGCGGCCTGGGTACGGGCGGCCCCAAGTCCGATATGGACCTGCTGCGCCAGATGGAAGCGCAGATGCGTAATAAGAAATAGTGCTGTAATTCCAGCTTGATATGGCAAAGGCCACTCGGTAGCTACCGGGTGGCCTTTGTTGTTGGCTTTGATTGTCGGGTTGCGTTCAGTGTCGCGCCCCGAGTTCGCGGTGCCGTGCCGTTAGTGGCAGCCGCAGCCCTCGTGGCCTTCGTGGTCGTGATGGTCATGGCAGCCGCAGGATTCGCCATGCTCGTGGGTGTGCTCGTGGTCGTGGCCATGGCAGTCGCAGGTGGCCTCGCCGGTCTGCGCGAGCGTGCCGGCAATGAGTGCCTCGACGCAGGCGTCGCAGCTGCCCTGGGCACCTGCGTATACCGTGATGCCGGCTTGAGCAAGCGCGTTGATAGCGCCACCGCCGATGCCGCCGCAGATGAGCGTGTCCACGCCGCCGTTGGCGAGCAGGCCCGCCAGGGCGCCGTGACCGGTGCCGCCGGTGCCCACGACCTGCTCGTTGAGGACCTTGTCGTCCTGGATGTCGTAGATCTTGAACTGTTCGCTGCGGCCAAAGTGCATAAAGATGTTGCCGTTGTCGTACGTCGTTGCCACCCTCACGGTGTCGACCTCCTTTGCTGGCCATGCGGCCGTTGTCGTGGTGATGGGGGAGTATGCGATATTGCCGCCCTCGATGACGATAGCCCGTCCATTGACCAGCGCGTTTGCCACCTTGCGATGCGCGCGGCTGCAGATAGCCGCCACCGTGGCGCGGGCAATGCCCATGCACTGGGCGACTTCCTCTTGGTTAAGGCCTTCCAGGTCACATAGGCGTAGGACCTCGAGCTCGTCGACCGTCATGTCGATGGCGTCGCCGCTCGCCAGGCCATCGGGGGTAAAACCGCGATATTCGGGGATGATCCCGACGCGGCGCAATTTTTCTCGTCTTCCTGCCATGCACTCTCCAAATCTGATATATGTCAACAATAGAATAGCGAACCTGCGGATTTGCGCAAGGAATTTCTGGCATATGTCGGAAAATGAGGGCTTATGTTTGGGCTGTGGGGCCGCGTGCGTCTGGGCTACAATGAATCTCGCTTGTAGACGACTGACAGGAGGGTCAATGAGCAAGGCTGATCAACAGTTTGTAACCATGTGCCGCGATATCTTGGACCATGGCACCACCACCGAGGGCCAAAAGGTCCGCCCGGTGTGGGAGGATGGCACCCCTGCCTATACCATTAAAAACTTTGGCGTCACGGCGCGCTACGACCTGCGCGAGGAGTTTCCCGCGCTTACGCTGCGTCGTACGGCGCTCAAGTCCGCCATGGACGAGATCCTGTGGATCTATCAAAAGAAGTCCAATAACGTGCATGATCTCAACAGCCATATTTGGGACGAGTGGGCCGACGAGACCGGCTCCATTGGCAAGGCCTACGGGTACCAAATTGGGCAGAAAAGCCATTATGCCGAGGGCGATTTCGACCAGATGGACCGCGTACTGTACGACCTTAAGCATACGCCGTACAGTCGCCGCATCATGACCAACACGTACGTGTTTAGCGACCTTTCCGAGATGCACCTGTATCCGTGCGCGTACAGCGTGACGTATAACGTCACGCAGCGCCCGCAGGACGATAAGCCCACGCTCAACATGATTCTCAACCAGCGCAGTCAGGACATTTTGGCCGCGAATAACTGGAATGTGTGCCAGTACGCCATCTTGCTGATGATGGTCGCACAGTCGGTCGATATGATTCCCGGTGAGCTGCTGCATGTGATTGCCGATGCCCACATTTACGACCGTCATGTCAATATCGTCCGTGAGCTTATCGAGCGCCCGCAGTTTGCGGCGCCTAAGGTAACGCTGAACCCTGACGTGCATGATTTCTATGCGTTTACGACCGACGACCTGATCGTCGAGGGCTACGAGCACGGCCCGCAGGTCAAGAACATTCCCATTGCGGTGAAGGTGG
>CABUBZ010000097.1 GCA_902489945.1 uncultured Collinsella sp. | reverse complement strand
CCCGTGGGTTATACCCTAAGAGCAAACCACCCTTTTTAAGGGTGGTTCTGATTCGTTCTTTGCCGCTATCCGCACACACCGCATTTTGCACAGGCCGAAAGTGCGGCCGGAGCCTGCGCGATGCCGCCCTTTGCCGTCTCGCGCAGCGTGGCCGGCAACGCGTGGCCCACTGAGAGCATGACATGTGCCATCTGGTCAAACGGAACCAGGCTCTTAATTCCTGCGAGGGCGAGTTGTGCCGAACTAAAGGCCGCTGCCACGCCGATGGCGTTGCGGTTTTGGCAGGGCACCTCCACGAGGCCACCGACGGGGTCACAAACGAGGCCCAGCAGGTTACTCAGCGCGATGGAACTGGCGTCGAGCGCCTGCTCGGGCGTGCCGCCGAGCATCTGCACCAGCGCGGCGGCTGCCATGGCGGCGGCGCTTCCCACCTCGGCCTGGCAGCCGCCCTCGGCGCCGGCGACGCAGGCGCTCGTGGTGAGGTTGAGGCCGATGGCGGCTGCGCAGTAGAGCGCGTCCATGACCTGCTCGTCGTCGAGCTGAAGGTGATCGGCGAGCGCCAGCACGCAGCCGGGCACGACACCCGCGGAGCCTGCCGTGGGGGCGGCGACGATCACTCCCATCGTGGCGGAGCGCTCGAGCACGGCCATCGCGCGGGCCACAGCGTCGGTCTGGACGGTGCCCATCAGGCTTGCACTCAAATCGTTGCGGCCGGTGGTATCGACGAGTTTAGCCTCGCCGCCGATGAGCCCACCGAGCGATCGCTGCGGATTGACGATGGGGGTCGTGGTCTCCTCGCGCATGACGTCGAGCACGCGGCGCATGGCGGTGACGGCGTGGGTCTCGCCGGTCAGACGCGCCTCGCGCACGGCCATAACGGCGCCGATATTCAGGCCGAGCTCGGCGCACGCATCGAGCAGCTGCTCGCCGTCGTCGAAGATCTCCTTTGCCGAGACACCCGGGGAGCTCGATAAAGGTCGCGTAATCGACATTGTCGAGTTTGCGTAGCATGGGGATAACGGTGTCGTCGGGCGCGCCGTCGGTCTCAAAGACGGAGTAGGCCTGGCCGCCCACTTCGGTGCGGTAGGTGCGGCAGAATGCGATGTTCACGTGGGCGTAGGCGAGCAGGTTCGTGAGTGCGGCGAGCACGCCGGGGACGTCGTAGTGCGCCACAAAGAGTGTGGAGTACATACCCGAGATGTCGACGCCGACGCCGTTAATGCGGCTGATGCGCATCTTGCCGCCGCCCAGGCTCTCACCGCGGACCTGTGCCGTGGCGCCCGTGTCGTCGACCATGTCGATGTCGACGGTATTGGGGTGGATGGAGGCGTCGTCGCCCTTGATGTCAAAGTGATATTCGAGGCCCTGCTCGCGTGCGAGGTCGAAGGCCTGCTTGATGTTCTCGTCATCGGTGTCGAGGCCCAGGATGCCCGCGACGAGCGCGCGGTCGGTGCCGTGTCCGCGGTAGGTGTGGGCGAAGGAGTTCCACAGGCCAAAGGTGACCTTGGTGATGCGGCCCTCGAGCAGACTTGCGGCCACCTGGGCGCATCGCAGGGCGCCGGCGGTGTGCGATGAGCTGGGACCGACCATGACGGGGCCCAAGATCTCGAATGCCGAGGTCGTAGCTAGTGTTTGCGGCTTGCCTGCCATATGCGCTCCTGTTCTATCCCATCGTCCCGAGGGGCGGGGCATAAGGTTTCCTGCTCGGGCAGTCTTGCTCGCACGAAGGCCACATTAAGTGGCCTTCGGCTCGTGCGGAACTCGCGATAAACCTTATGCCCCGCCCCTCGGGACTAAGGATACATGGTTGGAGTCGTTATGCTGCAAAATTCATTGGCTGGTGACGTACCTAGACTGAGGGCTTTGCATGGGACTGCGGGATATCTGATCTTTTTGTCCCACGGCTTTGTTGGTGACAACCCTAGATGTGTCTCAATACGTGGGACAAAAACATCTGATTTCCCGCTGTCCCATGCATTTGGGCATCGTCATGATTCGCTGCGAACGTTGTCGTTCTATTAAAAAAGGGGCACCGGAACTGGTCCGGCGCCCCTTGGCGTGATTTTTTTGCAAGCTCTACAGGCCGCAAGCAGCTTTGAGTTCTTCGACTCGGTCGGTGTTTTCCCAGGTGAAGTCGGCGTCTTCGCGGCCGAAGTGGCCGTAGGCTGCCGTCTTCTCGTAGATCGGGCGACGCAGGTCCAAGTCGCGGATGATGGCGCCCGGGCGCAGGTCGAAGGTATTCTCGACCGCTTCGACGATCTTGTCCTCGGTAACCTTGGCGGTGCCGAAGGTGTCGACCATGATCGACAGCGGCTTGGAAACGCCGATGGCGTAGGCCAGCTCGACTTCGCAGCGGTCGGCCAGACCGGCGGCGACCACGTTCTTGGCGACCCAGCGCGCGGCATACGCGGCGGAGCGGTCGACCTTGGTGCAGTCCTTGCCGCTAAAGGCGCCACCGCCGTGACGGCCGTAGCCGCCGTAGGTGTCGACGATGATCTTGCGGCCGGTCAGGCCCGTGTCGCCCATGGGGCCGCCCACGACAAAGCGACCAGTGGGGTTCACGTAGATGTCCGCGTTGTCCCACGGCATGTTCTCGGCGGCCATGACCGGGGTAATGACGTGCTCAATGAGGTCGGCCTTGATCTTGCCCATATCCTCGATCTCGGCGGCGTGCTGCGTGGAGATGACGATGGTCGTGACCTCGACGGGCTTGCCATCCTCGTAGCGCACGGTGACCTGGGTCTTGCCGTCGGGACGCAGATAGGCGAGGGTGCCGTCGTGACGCACGGCTGCCAGGCGCTCGGCCAGGCGGCTTGCCAGGTAGTGTGGCATGGGCATGAGGGTCTTGGTCTCGTTGGAGGCATAACCGAACATCATGCCCTGGTCGCCGGCACCGATCAGGTCGATCGGGTCGGTGGTAGCGCCGGTCTGGGTCTCGAAGGACTCGTCAACGCCCTGGGCGATATCGGGGGACTGCTCGTGAATGAGGCTCATGACGCCGCAGGTATCGCAGTCAAAGCCAAACTTAGCGCGGTTGTAGCCGATGCGGCGGATGACGCCACGGGCGATTTCCTGTACGTCGACATAGGCCTGGGTGCGAATCTCGCCGGCGACGATGACGGTGCCGGTGGTCACGAGGGTCTCGCAGGCGCAGCGGACGTTCTCCACGTTGGCAGGCACACCGTTGGGGGCGATGTAGCCCTGCTCCTGGAGCTCTATTTCTTTGGAGAGGATTGCGTCGAGAACGGCGTCGCTGATCTGGTCAGCGATCTTATCTGGATGACCTTCGGTCACCGACTCCGACGTAAAAACAAAGGACCCGTGTTGGGGCGGGATGGAACGAAGTTCTTCTGACATGATTGTCCTTTCAAAAACGTGTCCCGGCGACCGTTACCATTCCGCCGGGCTCTCTATGCAAGGGCACATCATAGCGCGTAAATCAAACATTCACACCCTTTCCGCACCTACTCATTGGGGACAGACTTAAATGACCAGCCTTACCTAAGTGCCGACAGGTTGCCCAAAGACTGGTCATTTAAGTCTGTCCCCAATGAGTAGGTAGGTGCCCTTTGTGCGGAGGTTGCTTTGATGCTTTATACTGATGCAGTTAGACATCCATCCTGCAATCGAGGAGATTTCCATGGCATCAGACGTTCGCGTCCGCTTTGCACCCTCACCGACGGGCAAGCTGCATATCGGCGGCGCCCGCACCGCTATCTATAACTGGGCTTTCGCCCGCGCTAACGGCGGCACGTTCATCCTGCGCATCGACGACACCGACCCCACCCGCTCCACCGACGAGAACACGCAGATCATTCTGCGCGCCATGCGTTGGCTGGGCCTGGACTGGGACGAGGGTCCCGAGGTGGGCGGCGACTTTGGCCCCTACGCCCAGACCGAGCGCCTGGACCTGTACAAGCAGGCCGCCCAGAAGCTCTGGGACGAGGGCAAGGCCTATCCCTGCTTCTGCACCAAGGAGCAGCTCGATGCCGACCGCAAGGCCGCCCAGGAGCGCAAGGACCCCTTCCAGGGCTATCAGCGCCGCTGCCGCGATCTTGACCCCGAGGAGGCCCGCCGCCGCATCGAGGCCGGCGAGTCCTACGTCCTGCGCATCAAGGTGCCCGAGGACCGCGGCGACGTCGTCATCCACGACGCCGTTCACGGCGAGGTGACCTTCGACGCCAAGGAGCTCGACGACTTTGTCATCTTCCGCTCCGACGGCACGCCCACGTACAACTTCGCGACCGTCGTCGACGACGCCATGATGAAGATCACCCACGTCATCCGCGGCGATGACCACCTGTCCAACACCCCGCGCCAGGTTATGGTCTACGAGGCCCTCGGCGCGCCCGTGCCCACGTTCGCCCACATCTCCATGATCCTGGGCGCCGACGGCAAGAAGCTCTCCAAGCGCCACGGCGCCACCTCGGTGGAGGAGTACCGCGACGCCGGTTACCTGTCCGACGCCTTCGTCAACTACCTGGCGTTGCTCGGCTGGTCGCTTGACGGCGAGACCACGATCATCCCGCGCGATGTCCTGGCCAGCAAGTTCTCGCTCGACCGCATCTCCAAGAACCCGGCGACCTTCGACCCCAAGAAGCTCGATTGGGTCAACGCCGAGTACATCAATGGCATGTCCGATGCTCAGTTTGCCGATGAGATCATGGTTCCCGAGCTGCACGAGGCTGGTCTCATCGAGGGTAACGTCGAGTACGGCGAGGACTGGATCGACGCGCTCGCTGCCATCGTCAAGCCGCGCACCAAGATGCCGGCCGACGCCGTGACCGTCGCCGCTCCCATCTTCGCTACGGCCGAGACGCTCGAGTATGACGAGAAGTCCGTCAACAAGGGCCTGGCCAAGGAAGGCATGGGCGCCATTCTGGATGCCGCCAAGGCCGCTCTCGAGGGCGTGAACGAGTGGACGGCTGCCAACATCGACGCCGCGCTTGAGCCGCTGCCCGAGCAGATGGACCTTAAGAAGCGCGTGTTGTTCCAGGCCGTGCGCGTCGCCGTCTGCGGCAACATGGTGAGCCCCCCGCTGGGCGAGACCATGGCGCTCGTCGGCCGCGACGACTGCCTGGCGCGTATCGACCGCGCCCGCACGATGGCGCTGTAGTAGACGCGCAAACGCATGTATCCGAGCCCCGTTCCCTCGAGCGGGGCTCTTGTTTCTGTACCGCGCGAGTGAGTTGGTGGGACAAGGTTATCAGTAGTGTTTGTCCCAGGTGTGAAAGCCGCATCGAGCTTGTTGCCGCAGGCGACCCTGGGACAAACACTACTGATATCCTTGTCCCACCTCTCGCTGGTCGATTTGTTAGAGGTGGTGTATGGCTCAACAACTGTCGCTGTTTGGTTCGCCGGAACCGGAGGAGACTCCGGTGAAGCCCGAGCCTGCACCCGAACCCATCGCCGCCTACGCGAGCGTGGTCCTCGATATCCCCACCCGTGCGCTGTCGGAACCGTTTGCT
>CABUBZ010000096.1 GCA_902489945.1 uncultured Collinsella sp. | reverse complement strand
TGCCGACGCCCGCCACAAGGCAACCGACCTCTACCAGCTCGATATCCCCGTCGAGTGGTACGGCAAGGTCGAGACTTGGCAAAATGGCAGCACGCTATGCATCTATCTTGCCGGCGACAGCGATACGCCGATTGTGACGCTCGTCGCGGTGCGCGAGGGCGAGAGCTTTACGCCCGATGAGGGCGATACGGTTTTGGGTGCGGCCAATCTAGGCAACGGTTATACCGTCTATGCCAGCGGCCCCGTCTATCCGTACGTGGTGCCCCAGACCATCAACGGACGGACGCAGAATCCCGTGTCAACCTACCCCATGGACACGGCCATTGAGCTTGTCGAGCTCACGACCGGTAACCGCTACACCTATAGCCAGATCAAGAACGTACTGGTCGGCAAAGACGGCAAGGCAGACGCCGCGACCAAACTTGAGACCGACTACCTCGCGCAAATCCTGCTGCCGAGTATCAAAGCCCAGGACTAGCCTGGCGCAGCAAGGTGCTCCCCAACCGTGATGAAGGAGCCAGGAAGTCCTGACCCCACAGGTCCATAGATGATTAGGCAAGGAGCCACTTCCATGCGGGCGTAACGTGTACCACACCGTGCTCGCATGGAATATCGGTCTGTTCATCCATGGTAACGATTGCCGACTCGCCAAGATCAAACTGGGCCATCGAGGCATCAAGCGCGGCAATTTCGCGCTCGCGCGTTTTCTCACTTGCCATATCCGTACTCACCTGAATCAGGCTATAAGCCCGCATGAGAAGTGCGTCCCCAGCCACAAAGTCCACCTCATGGTTTTTGCTCTTCTCTTTGATCAGCAAGCGGCAGACCGATCCGACCCTCACCGCGGGAGTCCTTCTTCTTAGCGCGTTGAACACTGCGGTCTCGAGCCTCTGGCCCTGGTCCAATGCCGATGCGGGAGAGAATGCTCCAAACATCGCAGGATCGACAGCGTAGACCTTAGACGCAGACCGCATGTTATTTGCCAGTGAACGCGTGAACTCCGGCACGGAGAACAGCAGGTAGGCATCCTCATAATACTCAAGTAAGTCGCTGAGCGAATTACGACTGACGGGTATCTGCCTGCTCTTGAACTCGTTGTACACTTTGTTCACCGACAGCTCTCGTCCCGAAGATGCCATACACCGCGTCAGGAACAGAGATGCCAGGCGAGGGTTCTTGACGTCGTAACGTTCAACGACGTCCATAGCGACCGTTCGCGAAGCATATTCCTGTAGCAGCTGAATCGCGTCTGCGGGCGTCTGCTCAAGCGTCGCGATGAATCCCCCTCGTTCAAGATATCCGATCAGATGATGTCGAAGCAGCGCTGCATCGCTTGGGGAAAAGGTCGCATCTGGCTCGAAAACGTTCCCCGTCTTATATCGAACGTATTCCGAAAAACTCAACGGAAAAAGCTCCCGTATAAGAGAACGACCCCTGAACTCGCTCTTAAGCTCTGAGGACAGCATCTTGGAAGAAGATCCCGTCACATAGACGGTCGCTTTCTCCGTATCGACTACACGCCGCAGAAACGCACCCCATTCGGGAATTTCCTGGATCTCGTCAAAGAAAATGTAAGCGCCCTCGGTTCGAGCAACAGGATACAGCGCATAGAACGTGTCGAGCACGTCCGCCAGCAGCGATGGCTCATACGGGCGCAAGCGCTCATCCTCAAAATTGAAGTAAAGCATCCGGTCAAGCTCGACGCCCCGGCTCTGAAGCCGCCGCATCTCCTGATACAGGCGATACGTCTTTCCACAACGGCGGGCCCCCACAATCACATTTACGATGTTGTCGCGCTTTGGCTCCTGTGGGTTTCCTAGATCAAGGTCTCGCTCAAAGACCTGCGGAACCCCCTGCTGTTCAAAGTCCTTTATTTTCTGGGCGATCAAGTCGTTGAATGCCATGATTCTCCAATCTTGCTCTCTAGCTAATCAAAATTATACTGATTCTTGATTAATTAGAGAGCAAGATTGTGTGTAGCTTGATTAACACTTAAGCAAGTTTTTTCACTGTTATTGCTCCGAAGGATATCGAGTGGCTGAGAGGACAACCGAGCTCGAATGCGACTCCCCGAGCAGTCAATTTGGGACGGGGATATTATGACCACCCTACAAAAGTTAGCGCCACGGGTCGGCTTCAAACAGCGGCTCGCGCTCGGGGCGGCGATCGCTGTAGGGATCGTAGCCGTCATCGTCCTCGTTCTCGGCACGGATGTAGGGGTCGCGCGGCTTGGGCGCCGGCTTGGGAGAAGCCTTCGGTGCGACCGGCGCGGCGGGCGCTGCCTCAGCAACCGGTGCGTGCGTCTTGTTCTCGTCTTTCATCTGCATATCTCCTTGCCATGTACTCATGCTCAACATCATCGATTGTCGCACGAAAAAGGGCGGCGGACCCAATTGGATCCGCCGCCCTTGGCGTTTTGCGATGAGGGGCGATTTAAAGCCGGCCCCAAAATCTACTCGGCGTCGGGGACCTCGTAGGTGGCCGCCGGCGTGTTGTCGCACACGACGGTAAAGCCGCCGTCCTTGTCGACATCGACCGTCACCTGATCGCCCTCGCGCACCGTGCCGTCAATGATGGCCGCCGCGATGGCGTCCACGACTTCGCGCTGCACCAGACGCTTGAGCGGACGGGCACCAAAGACCGGGTCCAAGCCGCCCACGGCGAGCATCTGCTTGGCCGCCGGGGTGATGGCAAGCGTCATGCGCTCCTTGGCCAGACGTGCGCGGACGTCGGCGAGCTGAATATCGACGATCTTTTCGATCTGCGCCATGCCGAGCGGATGGAACACCACGATGTCGTCGATACGGTTGAGAAACTCGGGGCGGAAGGTCTGAGCCATGGCCGCGTCGACCTGATGGCGCATCTCCTCCTCGTCCTTGCCGGAAAGCTCGGCAATAGCCTTAGAGCCCACGTTAGACGTCATGATGATGATCGTGTTCTTGAAGGACACCTGGCGACCCTGGCCATCGGTCAGACGACCGTCGTCAAGCACCTGCAGCAGCACGTTGAAGACATCCGGGTGAGCTTTCTCCATCTCGTCGAGCAAGATCACGGAGTACGGACGACGGCGCACGGCCTCGGTGAGCTGGCCGCCCTCGTCGTAGCCAACGTATCCCGGAGGCGCACCGATCAGGCGCTGGACGCTGAACTTCTCCATGTACTCGGACATGTCGATACGCACGAGCGCGCGCTCGTCGTCGAACAGGCACTCGGCCAGCGCCTTGGCGAGCTCGGTCTTGCCTACGCCGGTGGGGCCCAGGAAGAAGAAGCTGCCGATGGGCTTGTCCGGATCGGAGAGGCCCGCGCGGCTGCGGCGCACGGCCGCGGCGACAGCGGAGACCGCCTCGTCCTGACCGATGACGCGCTTATGCAGCTCGCCCTCCAGGCCCTTGAGCTTGTCGAGCTCGCCCTGCATCATCTTGGAAACGGGCACGCCGGTCCAGGCGCTCACGACCTCGGCAATCTCATCGGAGGTCACCTGTTCGTTGAGACCCTCGCCGTCCTGCTGCTTTTGCGCCTCGAGCGCAGCCTCGGAATCCTGAATCTGCTGTTGCAAACCCGGAATCACGGAATAGCGCAGCTCAGACGCACGGCCCAGATCGCCGTTGCGCGTCGCGCGCTCCTCTTCGCTCTTGGCCTCGTCAAGCTGCCCCTTGAGCTCCTGTACGTGGTCGATGGCGTTCTTTTGGTTGAGCCAGCCAGCCTTTTGCACGTTGAGCTTTTCTTGGACCTCGGCAATCTCCTGACGCAGGGCCTCCAGACGCTCCTTGGAGGCGTCGTCGGTCTCCTTCATGAGTGCCTGCTCCTCGATCTGCAGCTGGGTGAGCTGACGCGTGGTGGCGTCAATCTCGACCGGCATGCTGTCGAGCTCCATGCGCAGGCGGCTTGCGGCCTCATCGACCAAGTCGATGGCCTTGTCGGGCAGGAAGCGGTCGGCGATGTAGCGATCGGAGAGGTCGGCGGCCGCCACGAGCGCGCCATCGGTGATGTGCACGCCGTGGAAGATCTCGTACTTCTCCTTGAGGCCACGCAGGATGGAGATGGTGTCCTCGACGGTAGGCTCGCTCACCATAACGGTCTGGAAACGACGGGCGAGCGCCGCGTCCTTCTCGATGTACTTGCGGTACTCGTCGAGCGTAGTCGCGCCGATTGCGTGCAAGTCGCCACGGGCGAGCGCCGGCTTGAGGATGTTGCCGGCATCCATGGAGCCCTCGGTGGCACCCGCGCCCACGATGGTGTGGAGCTCATCGATGAACAGGATAACCTTACCCTCGGATTTTTGTACTTCCTTGAGCACGGCCTTCAAGCGGTCCTCGAACTCGCCGCGGTACTTGGCGCCGGCGACCAGCGCGCTCATGTCGAGCTCGATGAGGTCGCGGTCGCGCAGGGTGCTCGGCACGTCGCCGGCCACGATACGCTGGGCGATACCCTCGACGATGGCCGTCTTGCCGACGCCCGGTTCGCCGATGAGCACGGGGTTGTTCTTGGTGCGGCGGGACAGGACCTGGATGGTACGACGGATCTCGTCGGTACGGCCGATGACCGGGTCGAGCTTGCCGGCGCGGGCCAGATCGCAGATGTTGCGACCGTACTGCTCCAACGCCTCAAACTGAGTCTTGTCCTCGGCAGACGTCACGCGGTCATCGCCGCGCAGCTCCTCGTAGACCTGCTCGATGCGCTCCTTGGTGACACCGGCGTCGCGCAGTACACGACCAGCCTCGCCCTTGTCCTCGGCAAGCGCCATCAGCAAATGCTCGGTCACCACAAAGCTGTCGCCCATCTTGGTGGCCTTCTTCTCGGCCTTCTCGATGACGCGAACAAGCTCATTGGACAGGCCAATCTGCTGGCCCTCGCCCGAAACCTTGGGCGCGTGGTCGATGGCATCTTGTGTGGAGCGTGCGAGCTGGGCCGGGTCGGCGCCGATGCGCTCGATGATTACGGAGATATTGCGCTCACCGGCACCAAGCAGGGCGGACAGCAGGTGAACGGGCTCCACCGCGCCGGCCTGCGCGTCGGCAGCCGTGCTCATGGCGGTCTGCAGCGCCTCGCGCGACGTCATTGCTAGCTTATCGATTCTCATGGAATCACCTCTCTTGGGGTGGCCGCCCTACGGGGCGGCTTCACGTTGTTCGAGAAGTATTGTTGCCAGCTTTGCGCGATCTTATACACAAATCTAAGTCTCTATATATAAGATTTTCTGAGTGATTGAAAGATAGGGGTAAAGATGTCGGCCCGCCGCCGCACAGGTGCGCTACCGTCTCAATCTGTAACATCTATCGACCGTTTCTGGCTCCAGATGTTACAAATCGAGACGAATTGTTCAGCGGCACCCGTTTGCCTCAATCTGTAACATCTACTCGGCAAATAGAGCTCTATCTGTTACAAATCGAGACGAACAGAAGACACCCGAATCGAAAACCTAAATCTGTAACACCAGGCCCACTTTTAGCGGCCAAGGTGTTACAGATTAAGACAAATCGAGCCGCCACAAAGGCGCCTGGGTCGCGCGCGCAGACATGGTGTAAGAGTGTCCTGAGGTCCGTCGCTGCAAGTCC
>CABUBZ010000095.1 GCA_902489945.1 uncultured Collinsella sp. | reverse complement strand
GAAGCATGCGTATTTGCTCGTTTTGATTAAAACTAGGGTGCAGCCATAAGACTGCGCCCTAGTTTACTGCGTGCCGGTGCGTCCAGACGGATTGCACTGTGCCTGGCAGGCGCTCCCGCAGATGGATCGGTTATTTCGCAAACAGGTTCTTGAGGTTGAACTCGGCCTGAACCGTGCGAAGCATGAGGTCGGTGTCGTCCAGGCCCAGATGCTGCTCGCTGGCGTCGGCGGCGAGGGTGCCACGGCGGCGCGCCCAGTTCTCGAGCGCGGCGGGCGCGGATTCGCGGGGGAGCGAGCGCACGTCGGCGTCCAGGCTGCGGCAGATCTGGCGCGAGTCGATGACGATAATCTTGCCGGCGCGGCGTGCCTCGGCGTAACCGTCCAGGTGGATCTTGAACCAACTGTCCTCAAAGGCGGCGTTGTGCGCCATGTACGGGTACTTCTTCATAAGCTTGAGCAGCTGCTTTTGCAGCTCTTTGTTCTCGCGGAAGGGCATTTTGCCGTCGATGTCGTCCCAGGTGATGTGGTGGATATTCGACAACGGCACATCCTCGCCGCGGTAGATATCGGGCAGGCCGCAGTAGTGTGCCTCGGCGTCGTGCGGGACGGCGTCGCTGGTGAGCTCCATGATCTCCCAGCCCACGTTGATGATGTAGCCGCGCTCGGGTGCACGGCCGGTGGTCTCGATGTCGATGCCGAGCACTGTGCCTTGGATAGGCTTGCGGGCGTACGCCACGCCGAGCGCGTCGCGGTCGCCGCGGATTTCGCGCATAACGGACGCGGCGGTGCGCTTTTGCATCTTGCCGATGGCGGCGCAGGTGTCGGCATCGGACAGGCCGCGCGAGAGCGTCGCGGGCGTCACGTTGCGCAGGCGTGACTCGCCAATCTGGTCGCAAAGGTCGCGGTTGCGGTCGGCCAGGTCGCGCACGGTGGCAAAGTCGAAGCCGGGGTCGTCCTCGGCAGTAAAATACTCGGTCTCGAGCACCTTGAGGGCCTCTTCGCCCTTCTGGCGCTCGGACTCCATGGCACCGTGATCGCCATAGATAAACATGGGAATAAACGGCTGGCGTTCGTATTCGAGTGCTTGCGAAACGTTCATAGGCTGCTCCTTGGACGGGCCGCGTCGCGCGGCTCGGGGTTACTGAGTTATGGCGAGATGATAGTTTACCATGGGCAACTATTGGCACCACGCCTAGGTCAACTACAATACCCTAGTTGACCGCTAGGACTTTTACAATGCTGCCGAAAGACACGAAAGGTTCCATCCGTCATGGATTTGCTGATTGATATTCTGCTCGACGCCGGCAAGGACACGCTGTCGCTGCTGCCGTTTTTGTTGGTGACGTATCTTGCTCTCGAGACACTTGAGCACGTTGCGGGCGACCGCGTCAACGGCGCTATCAAGCGCGCCGGCGCTGCGGGTCCCGTGGTTGGCTCGCTGCTGGGCATGGTGCCGCAGTGCGGATTTTCGGCCATGGCAGCAACGCTGTACGCCGGCCGTGTCGTGACCTTGGGCACGTTGGTGGCGGTGTTCCTTTCGACCTCCGATGAGATGCTGCCGCTGTTGCTTGCCGAGCAGGTTCCCGTGCAGACTATGGCGATGCTTTTGGCTTCGAAAGCGCTGATCGCACTGGTCACGGGTTTTATCGTGGACGCTGCCATTCGCGGCCTGCGCCGTAACGCCCGCGCGCACGCGGCGATTCGCCGTACCGTGCTGGGAACCTCGGCCAACCCGGCCCACGTGAACTGCGCGCACGACGACCACAGCGGCGGTGACATCATCGACGAGGTGGCCGAGGCAGGCGTGAGCGCCGACCACATCCACGAGCTGTGCGAGCGCGACCATTGCGGTTGTGATGAAGACGAGGACGAGCACGAACACGGACATGGCCACGATCACGGTCATGAGGGCGAACATGAACACCATGATGGTCACGGTCACTCTCACTCCCACGAAGGGACGCCTGTCCTGTCGATCATCCGCAGTGCGATCTCGCACACCGTGCAGGTCTCGGTATTCATTTTTCTGGTGACGCTGATTCTGGTCGCCGTGCTCGAGACGTTCGGCGAGTCCGCGATCGAGCAGTTCCTGCGCGGCAACGAGACACTCGCTGTCCTGGGTTCGGCGCTTGTCGGGCTGATTCCCAATTGCTCGGCGAGCGTGGTCATTACACAGCTGTATCTGGAAGGCGCGCTGCAACTGGCGCCGATGCTCGCCGGCACGCTCATTTCCGCCGGCGTGGGTTATCTGGTGCTGTTCCGCACCAACCGCAGCGCCCGCGAAAATGCCGTGTTCCTGATCATGATGTACGTCATCGGCGCTGGCTGGGGCCTCATCCTCTCCGCCGTTGGCCTCTAAGTAGGCCTAAAAATGGGCTTCAAATAGCCATGCTCAGCGCCTGCGCAATGCGGCGACGCATGGCATTTTGAAGCCCGTTTTTTGTTGAGCCATGGATTCCGAGCGCTCACACCGCTCAAAACAAAAAGGTAGCTTTTAGGCATGTCTCAAAAATCTACCTTGGTTAGTGCAGCAACTCGGTGAGGTTGCGTTTAAAGCGGGCGCGGTCTTCGCTGGTAAATGCTGCCGGACCGCGAGTGCGTCCGCCGGTGCGGCGTACCTTCTTTTCCTCGTGGCGAATAAACAGCTGCATGTCGATGGTTGCTTTGTCGTAGACGCGCCCGCGCACACCGATAGCGGCGGCATCGCGCCCGAGCACCATGCTCGCCAAGCCAATGTCCTGCGTCACGACCACGTCGCCCGCCTGCAGGCGTTCGACAATGGCAAAGTCGGCGCTGTCGGCGCCCACGCTCACGTCGAGCGTCGTGACCCAAAAGCCGCGTCGCGCGTGCTCGGCATCGCGCGGGTCGTCGTGGCGAATGTGCCGTTCCAGGTTTTGCGTGCTGTTGCCGGCGATAACAACGGCGACGCCCGCCCGCCGCGCGCAGTCAATCGACTCGCGCGTGACCGGGCAGGCGTCGGCATCAATAAAGAGCGTCTTTGGCATCTAGCGCACCAGTTTGCCAAACTGAATGGCGCGAACAATGAGCGTCACGCCAAACACCAGCAGCGCGGCACCGCTAAAGATGACGAGCATCTTGGCCGACCACAGCGGATAGATAAACACGAACATGCCCGCGATGATGGAGAGCGCGCCGCTCAGGATGGCGAGGGCGCGGTTGGCGGAAAGCTCGGATTCCAGAATCGACATGACGCCCTCGACGATCCAGCCAAAGCCGGCGACGACCACCACGAGCGTGGTGAGCGTCGCGGTCGAGAAGGCCTGGTTGCGCAGGATTATGACGCCGCCCAGAATGATGAGCAGGTTGGAGATGATGCTCGTAACGCGCCAGCCGGTGGGCAGCAGCGGCTCGAAAACAGCGGTAAACAGCCTGATCGCGGCCGTGATCACAAAGTAGATGCCCAAGACGGTCGTCAGGAAGACGAGGGATTTGGCGGGCGCAAACAGCAGTGCGATGCCGGCGACGAGCGCCAAGACGCCCGTGATGGCGTAAATCCAGCGCACGGCCTTGACGGCCTTGCCTGCCATGCTTTTCTCGTCAAATCCAAACGCGCTCGATTGCTTGTCATCGTTCTTAAAGATGCCCATGATGTCTCCTTTCCGTGCGGCGTAAGCCGTAGCTCTTGCAACCAGTATCGCCCAAGGGCGCCGTCGCGTGGGGCGGGAAGGGCGAATGGGAGCCTCATCTTCCCGAATTGTTACCTTTGTTCCCGTTTGGATGCGGAATATTCAACAGGTGTGGAACATTGCGCCGCTGTGTGTAATTGCCTACGTTTTAGGTTAGATTTTCTTAAGAACAATTGGCTTTTATTGGGGGTCTTATGAACGAAGCTGTTCCCGCGGCGCCGGTAAGCGCCGAGTCGATGGCAAAGCAGGGTTGCGAAAAGCTTGGCCTGGACACGTTTGACGCGCTGGTCCGCCGCGCCCGTACGTGCCGCCGTTTTGACGAGTCCATGCGCGTGCCGCGCGAGTTTTTGCTCGAGCTGGCGGAACTGGCGCACCTGGCTCCCTGCGGCGCCAATGCTCAGCGTCTGCGTTTTCATGTGGTGAGCGGTGCCGAGGATTGCGCGCGTGTATTTGATGAGCTTGCATGGGCCGGCGCGCTTAAGGATTGGTCGGGTCCTGCCGAGGGCGAGCGTCCGACCGGCTACATCGCGATTCTTGCCGAGCGCGCTGTTCCGGGTAAGCCCGCCGCGCCCATCACCGAGGTCGACACGGGCATTGCCGCGCAGACGATGATGCTCGCCGCTCGCAGCGCCACGCCCGAGGTGGCAGCCTGCATGTTCAAGGCCTTTACGCCCCACGCGATCGATGCTATGGGGCTCGATAACGACAAGTATGAGCTCAAGCTGATCATGGCTTTTGGCGTGCCGGCCGAGACGCAGATGATCGATGCGATCGATTCCAACCCCGACGGCTCAATTAATTACTGGCGTGACGATGCGCAGGTGCACCACGTACCCAAGCGCCCGCTCGCCGACGTGCTGGTGTAGCTGAGCGTCACCGCGGCGTGATCAGACGGTAAACCACCACAAAGGTGCCTGTCCCCTTTGTGGTGGTACGAGGGGAGAGCGTGTGGCAGATCTGTATTTGGTGCGGCATGGGCAGACTGAGCTCAATGTGCAGAGCATTTTGCAGGGCTGGCACGATTCGCCGCTTACGGCGCGCGGGCGCGAGCAGGCGCTGACGGCGCGTACGGCGTTTGCGGCGCGTGGCGTGGCCTTTGATCATGTGTATTCCTCGCCGTTGGGCCGGGCGCGGCATACGGCCGAGCTTATCGTTGGCGAGGGCCGTTCCATTGAGCTGGTCGATGACCTGCGTGAGTGGCATTTTGGCTCGCTGGAGGGCACATCAAATCGCGAGATGCCGCCGCAGCCTTGGGGCGATTATCCGGTGGCCTTTGGCGGCGAGTCGGAAGTGCAGCTTCAGTCGCGCATGGTCGCGGCGCTGTCCCGTATTATGGCCCGGCCGCAGCACGACTGCGTGCTGGCGGTTTCCCACGGCTCAGCCTGCCAGGAGTTTCTTGAGTATGTGACTGGCGGGGGAGAGCTACCCGACAACGGTGCCGTGCTTCATTTTGGCTATTGCGACGGGGCGTTTTCGCTCTTGGGTTGGTAACGAACGAAAGGACCCCTATGAATAAAGATCTGTATCTGGTCCGTCATGGACAGACGATATTCAACCTTAAGCGTATCATTCAGGGGTGGAGTGACTCGCCGCTTACGCAGTTGGGTTGCGACCAGGCGGCGCGCGCCGGCATGTTTTTACGTGCGCGCGGCATTGAGCCCGATCATGCCTACACCTCCACGCTTCATCGCACCGAGCAGACTATCGCCAACTTGTGGCCGGGCTTGGCGTACGAGCGCCTGGACGGCCTGCGTGAGTGGTTCTTTGGCGACTTTGAGGCCGAGCGCGTGATGCTTATGCCCGAGCGCCCGTGGCGCGATTTCTATCGTCAATTTGGCGGCGAGGGCCAGATCCAGGTGCGCGAGCGCATGGTGGCGACGCTGACCGAACTCATGCAGCGTCCGGACCATACGTGTGTGCTCGCGGTAAGCCATGGCTCGGCTATCAAGGAGTTTATGGATCACGTGAAGGGTGCGGCGGCCGACGAGCGCGATCGCGTGCCGGGCAACTGCTCGGTGCTGCACTTTGCGTTTGACGACGAATCCGACACGTTTGAGTTGGTCGAAGTCTTTACGCAGGAGGATTACGCGCGCGAGCTGGGGCTTGAACCGCTTGTAGCGGCAGTAGGCCCGCAGCGCGGGTAGCGCTGGCGTTGCGGCGCGGTTTGCCGGCGAAATTGTTTGATGCGAAAGGGGCGGGGATGCATGCACGGG
>CABUBZ010000094.1 GCA_902489945.1 uncultured Collinsella sp. | reverse complement strand
TCACATCTAGCCCAAAGCGGGCCGTCTACTTCTTAATGCCGCGTCCCAGGCGCTCAGCGACCGACGCCACGGCGCTCTCATCGACCGAGCCGCAGCTCACGCAGCCGTCATGGGCACGCATCTGGCCAGTGACCTCGTCCATCGCGAGCGGCGCCACCTTCTCGAGCTTAAAGCCCTTACCGGCGCGCATGTTTTCCTTGGCCACGCTGATCATGAGCTTAATACGGTTGAGCTGGTTGACCTCGGACGCACCGGGGTCGTAGTCCACCGCGACGATATTGCTCTCGGGGTGCTGGCGGCGCAGCTCCTTGATCACGGCCTTGCCCACCACGTGGTTGGGCAGGCACGCGAAGGGCTGCGTGCAGATGATGTTGGGCGCGCCGTGGTCGATCAGGTCGAGCATCTCGGCCGTGAGCAGCCAGCCCTCGCCCATGTTGTTGCACACCGAAAGCACCGTGCGGGCCTTGTCCGCCATGGTGCCGATGCGCTCGGGCGCCTCAAAGCGGCGGGACTTCTCGAGCATCTCTTCCACCGGTGTACGCATCCAGTCCACGAGCTTGATGAGCGCCTGCATACCAGCGCGCGTGGTAGCAGAGCTTCCCAGCTCGTCCTTCTGCAGCTCGGCGTTACTCATGGAGTACAGGAAGAAGTCGAGCAGGCCCGGCACTACGGCCTCGCAGCCCTCGCGCTCGATAACGTCGACCACGTGGTTGTTGGCTGTGGGGTGGAACTTGACCAAGATCTCACCGACCACGCCCACGCGCGGCTTGGTGCCCTCGCCCACGAGCGGCATAGTATCGAACGCGCGGATGGCCTCGCGGCACAGCTTGGTGTAGTTGTGGCGGTTGAACTTGGGCGCCAGCTTGCGGGCGCGCGCCATGTACTCCTCGTAGAGTGCGTTGGCAGCGCCGGGCGTGGCCTCGTACGGGCGGCAACGATAGAGCATCTGCATCATCACGTCGCCAAAGAGCACCGCGTAGACTGCTTGCTTGAGCAGCGCCGGCGTAATCTTAAAGCCGGGGTTGTCCTCGCCGAGCGCCACGGCCGAAAGCGAGATCACCGGAATCTCGGGGTGGCCGCTCTCGCGCAGGGCCTTGCGGATGAGTGCGATGTAGTTGGTGGCACGGCAACCGCCGCCGGTCTGGCTGATAACCACGGCCGTCTTGGACAGGTCGTACCGGCCGCTCTCGATGGCCTCCATGATCTGGCCCGTCACCAGGATCGACGGATAGCAGATGTCATTGTTCACATAGCGCAGGCCGGCCTCGACGGCGTCGTGATCGGTCGAGGGCAGAAGCTCCAAGTTGTAGCCGGCACCACGGAACACCTCTTTGACCAGGTCAAAGTGGATCGGCGCCATCTGCGGGCACAGGATGGTGTAGCCCTCGTCGCGCATCTGCTCGGTAAAGGGCACCTTGGGCCACGCGGTCGAAGCACTCTCGCGCTGCGCCTCGAACGTATACTTACGGCTCGCGAACGCGGGGGCATCCGTGGAGGGCGCCACCGGCGCGGCATCGCCCTGCTCGTAAGTCTCGCCCGCGGCCGTAGCCTCGGCCAAGCGCTCGGCCTCCTGGTCCTTGAGCGCCGCCATGAGCGAGCGAATACGGATACGCGCGGCGCCCAAGTTGGACACCTCGTCAATCTTGAGCACGGTGTAAATCTTGCCGCTGGCCTCCAGGATCTCCTGCACCTGATCAGTGGTCAGAGCGTCCAGGCCGCAGCCGAAGGAATTGAGCTGGATCAGGTCCAGGTCGTTGCGCATCGTCACAAAACGGGCGACGGCGTACAGGCGGCTGTGATACATCCACTGATCGACGACGCGAATCGGACGCTCGGGCTTCACCAGATGCGCGAGCGAATCCTCGGTAAAGACCGCAAAGCCAAAGCTCGAGATAAGCTCGGGCAGGGCATGGTTGATCTCGGGGTCGTTATGGTAGGGACGACCGGCGAGCACGATGCCGTGACCGCCGTGGTCCTCGACCCACTTGAGAGCCTCCTCGCCCATGGTCTGGATATCCTCGTGGAAGCGCGCGTCGGCCTCAAAAGCAGCGTTGACGGCGGCATCAACCTCGGAGCGCGTGATTTTAGGACCGCGCACGCGACCGCGACCGGCCTCAGCATCGGCCACACGGTCGACGGCGAGCACCTGGTACAGGCGGCGCTTGAGCTCGGTCTTGTCGTGATACGGCACAAACGGATACAGGAACTCGATGTTCTGCTCGCGGATCTCGTCAATATTGAGCGCCAGCGCCGTGGGGTAGCTCATGACGATGGGGCAGTTATAGCAGTTGCCAGCCGTCGGATCCTCCTTGCGCTCCCAACGCACGCACGGCATCCAGATAAAGTCGACGTCACGGTCGATGAGGTTCATCACATGGCCGTGGCTCATCTTGGCCGGATAACACACGCTCTCGGACGGCATGGACTCAATGCCCGCCTGGTAGGTCTTTTTGCTCGACTGGTCGGACAGCTGCACGCTAAAGCCCAGGCGCGTAAAGAACGCGTGCCAGAAGGGGTAGTTCTCGTACATGTTGAGTGCGCGCGGGATACCCACGGTGCCGCGCGGGGCCTCGTCGGGGCTCAGCACCTCGCGGTTAAAGAGCAGCTCGTTTTTCTTTTTGAAGAGGTTGGGGGCCTCGGTCTTCTGCTTTTTGTGGCCGGCACCCTTCTCGCAGCGGTTACCGGTAATGAAGCGCCTACCGCCGCCAAAATCGTTGACGGTGAGCTGACAGTTGTTGGAGCAACGACCGCAGCGGACGTGTTTTTGCGTCACGGTGAGGTGCGCGATGTCCTCGGCAGAAAGAATGGTCGAAGTGCCGTCGGCGCCGGCGCGATCGCGGGCGAGCAGGGCCGCACCATAGGCGCCCATGCAGCCGGCGATGTCGGGGCGCACGGCGTGAACGCCGGTGAGCTGCTCAAACGCGCGCAGCGTGGCATCGGACATAAAGGTGCCGCCCTGAACGATTACCTGGCTGCCGATCTCCTTGGGATCGCGCAGCTTAATGACCTTGAACAGAGCGTTCTTGATGACGGAATAGGACAGGCCGGCCGCGATGTCGCCCACCGTGGCGCCTTCCTTTTGCGCCTGCTTGACGCGCGAGTTCATAAAGACCGTGCAGCGGCTGCCCAGGTCGACCGGGGCCTTGGCATGGATGGCGGCATCGGCGAACGCGCGCACGTCCATGTTCATAGAGACCGCGAAGCTCTCGATAAAGCTGCCGCAGCCCGACGAGCAGGCCTCGTTGAGCATGATGTGCTCGATGACGCCGTCCTTGACGCGCAGGCACTTCATGTCCTGTCCGCCAATGTCCAGAATGAACTCGACGCCGGGCAGGAACGCCTTGGCGCCGCGCAGGTGCGCGACGGTCTCGATCTCGCCGGAATCGGCCTTGAGGGCCTCGATGAGCAGCGCCTCGCCATAGCCCGTGGTGGTCACGTGACCGATGGTGCAGCCGACGGGAATGTGGTTGTAAAAATCGGCCATGATGACCTTGGCCGTGCCCAGGATGTCGCCGTTGTTGTTGCCATACCAGGTGTGCAGCAGCTGGCCGTCCTCGCCTACGAGTGCGGCCTTCATGGTGGTGGAGCCGGCGTCGATGCCGATGAACACGCGGCCGGTGTAGCCGTCGAGCTTGCCCTTGGGGACGACTTCCTGGTCGTGGCGGGTCTTGAACTCGGCAAAGTCCTCGTCGGTGGCAAAGAGCGGATCCAGACGCTCGACCTCGGCACCCTGCGTGTCACCCAGGGCATCGATGGCCCCGATGAGCTGCGGGAACGTGCTGAGCTTGTTGGACTCGTGCGCCATGGCGGCGCCGCTCGCCACAAACAGGTGAGCGTTTTGGGGCACGATACGGTGCTCCTCGTCCAGATTGAGCGTGAGGTAGAAGCGGTGGCGCAGCTCGGAGAGATACTGCAGCGGGCCGCCCAGGAAGGCGACGTTGCCGCGGATGGGACGGCCGCACGCCAGGCCCGAGATGGTCTGGGTCACGACAGCCTGGAAGATGGAGGCGGCCACGTCCTCGGGGCGGGCGCCCTCGTTGAGCAGCGGCTGCACGTCGGTCTTGGCAAAAACGCCGCAGCGGCTGGCGATGGGATAGATGGTGGTGGCGTTGGCCGCGAGCTCGTTGAGGCCGCTGGCGTCGGTGTGGAGCAGGGTTGCCATCTGGTCGATGAACGCACCCGTGCCGCCGGCGCAGGTGCCGTTCATGCGCTGCTCGATGCCGTTATCGAAGTAGATGATCTTGGCGTCCTCGCCGCCCAGCTCGATAGCGACATCGGTGGCCGGGATGAGGGTCTCGACGGCACGCTTACTGGCGATGACCTCCTGGACAAACTCCAGGTCGAGCCACTGGGACAGCAGAAGGCCGCCCGAGCCGGTGATGGCGCAGGTCATCTGGGCCGTCGGCAGCACGGTCGCAGCGCCCTCGAACAGGTCGCGGGCGCAGGCACGGACGTCGGTGTGGTGGCGCTGGTACTTGGCGTAGACGATCTGGTTGTCGTCGTTGAGCACGGCAAGTTTAACGGTGGTGGAGCCCACGTCGATGCCCAGGTGCAGGTTGCCGCGAGCGTTCTCGGGGTTGAAGATCGCGCCTTCGGGGGCGTGGGCGGCGGCTACGGGCTCAGCGGCAGTGGCGAGCTCGCTAGCGACGGACGTCTCCCCTGCCGCGTTCTTGGCATCGGCAACTGCCTCGGCAACTTTCTCGGCAGCTGCGGTCGCGGCCTTCTGCGCGGCGTCCACCACGGCGGGCGCGGCCTCGCGTGCGGCAGCGACCACACGGTCTTTAATGCCCTCGACGAGTTTGCTCATTGTCTCTCCTCTTAGTTGTTTGACTCGACAGCTGCGGCGGTGTCGGCCGCGTCCTCGAGCTGTAGGTTCAATAGCTTCATGCCGTATTCCGGCACGTTGATATCAATGGGTTGGCCATACAGGTCACCAGGGCGCACAAAAGCGAGCACCGTCATAATGCGCGCCATGGCCTCGGGCGATTCGGTAAGCCCACGCTCAAACCAGCGCTGAATCATGCCGACCTCGGCACTCACGACGTAGGTAACGTAATAGTCAAAGAACGTGCCCAGCGCCAGGCCCAAAATGCCCGTCTGCGCACGCGGCACCACAGCCTCACGAGCGGTGTCGATGATTCTTTTAATGAAAGCCTGGTCGCCGCCCGGGCCCAGCAGGGCCCCGATAAGGTCGCGATTAGCCGCAAGATAGCGCAGCAGCTCAACCGAACCGGGTGCCGGCTCGAGCTCGTCGATGTTGCGGTAAAGATCGGGTAATTGAGCTGCGGCGATAAGCTCCACCCGCTCACGAATCTCGGCAAGCAGGCCGTCCTCGATCTGGCTGATAAAGTCGGGGATATCGCGGTAGTGCGAATAGAACGTGCGGCGCGTAAGGCCGGCACGCTCGGTGAGCGACGCGACGTTAATGCGCGAAAGGTCGCCGCTTTCGGCAAGCTCGCTGGCAAGTGCCTGGCGAAGGGCACGCTGCGAGCGAAGAGACCGGCGATCGCATTTCTCGAGCTGGGACAAGCGTCCTCCTTGTTACTCAGCCTGTGCGCTATTGCACAGTGCGAGTATTATTGCACACCGTGTGCATCAACACGTAAAGGCAATATTTTGGATGTGACGAAGGGGCAGCCTCTTTGTCACATCCAGCGACCGCCTAGGTTGTGCCGGTTGTGCCAGGCTTTTAGAGCGGCATTACCGATTGTCCAAAATGTCATTCGTGGGTAGAATAGTGTCGACGGCAGCCCAAGTTCTGGAAAGCTGGGCAGCGCCGTTGCTTGGATTAAGGGGTCAACGCCTTAGCGGCGGCGACCCCTTTAATATGAGAAAGCCATTGTCAATAGGCGTGTTTGTTCGAGCCCGGTTTAAAACC
>CABUBZ010000093.1 GCA_902489945.1 uncultured Collinsella sp. | reverse complement strand
ATAGCGGGTGGGTTGAAGCTGGCCGCTGCGCGCCCAGCAGACTAAAGTCTTGAACTCAACGGTGGGACAAATGTCCCACCTCTTTTGAATGCCACCGTTTCCGTACCACAAACAGCAGGGCAATCGCTATAATGCAAGCCCAGTAAAAACACGATGAACCGCAAGGCGAAAATCGAAGGAAATGCATACGATGTCGCAAAACGATCGAACTCAACTGATTCCCGATCCGCATCAGCCGAGCAGGCACACCGGCGGCGTTCAGTCGCCGCGTCCTATCGCGCCGAGCCACGGTCAGCAGCGTAGTGCAGCAAACGCTTCCCAACGCCCGAACCAACAGCGACAGCAGCGTCAACAACGTCAGCAGCGCCAGGCAAACGGCAATGCGCCCAAGCAGCCCCCCACGCATGCTCGAGGCGATCGCGGCCCCACACGCAAACCCGCCAAGAACAATAAGTCGGGCAAAAAGACGACGCTCTTTGTCGTCCTGGGTCTTATCGTCATTGTCTATATCGTAGGCATCGTAGCGTTTTCGCAGCTAGCCTACCCCAATACCACCATTGCCGGCGTCGACGTTTCGTTCTCCAACGCTTCGTCTGCCGCTACCAAGGTCAATTCGGCATGGAAACACTATAAGCTCGCCGTGACAGGCGATGACTTTAGCTGGACCTATCAGCCCGAGTCCGATGAGCCCATCGTCGATGGCGAAGCTGCCGCAAAAGAAATCATCAGCCACAACGAAGCCTTTATATGGCCGGTCCGCCTTGTGGAATCCTTAAGCGGCAAGACCAAAACAACCGCTACCTCCAACGAAGTCGATCTTGATCAAGACGTCGACCTGTCCATGCTCTCCGACGCCTTTAACCAAAAGAAGTTTGAGGAGGATCTAGGCGCCGCCATCGACGAGTTTAACGAGAGCCGTTCGGGCACGTTCGAGGCCAATAGCTCATATGACGAGCAAGCGGGCAAGTTTACCGTCGAGAAAGCGCGCTCCAACGAAAAAATCAACCGCGAGCATGTCATTAAGTATGCCGAGCTCGAGCTTGCCTCGCTGGCCGAAACCGTAGATCTTTCCAAGCTCGGCAACGATGCCTATGAGCCGCTCAATGGAACGCTGACCGATGATCAGATTCAGGCCGCATGCGATGCCGCCAACAACTTCCTAGGCGTCAACGTGACCCTTAAGCTTAACGGCGAGGATGCCGGCAAGGTTGATGGCAGCTCCGTGTTGCAATGGATCAGCTTTGCCGATCCGGCCAACCCAACGCTCGATACGTCGCAGATCAGCAGCTGGGCAGCCGAGCTCGCCAACGGCTTTAATACCGTGGGCTCCACTCGCTGGTGGACGCGCGCCGATGGCAAGCAGTGCGCCGTCGAAGGCGGTGACTTTGGTTGGTCCATCGACAGCAGCTCACTCGCCAAGCAGGTCGAGGACGCCATTAACAACAAGCAGACCGGCGAAATCGAGATCAAGTACTCCCAGAAGGCCGACACCTTTACCGCAAAGGGAGAGCCCGACTGGAAGGCGTATATCGACGTCGACCTGTCCGAGCAGCACGCGCGCTACTATGACGAGAGCGGAAATATCGTTTGGGAGGCCAACTTTATCTCGGGCAAGCCGGGCGAGGACGCCACGCCCGAGGGCGTCTGGCAGATCAACAGCAACGACGGCGGCAGCACCCTGATCGGAGCCAAGGACCCCGAGACCGGCAAGCCCAAATACGAGAGTCCGGTGAGCTACTGGATGCCGTTTGAGGGCAACATGATCGGCTTCCATGATGCCACCTGGCAAAACGACAAGAGCTTCGACAACGCCGAGTCGTACAAGTGGTGCGGCAGCCACGGCTGCATTAACCTGCGCCTGGCCGACGCCAAGGCGCTTCACGACTGCATCAAAGTCGGCCTGTGCGTGGTTGTTCACTCCTAGTGCAACGCGCGGCATCAAATAACGTGGAACTGCCGAATCCTATCTAACAGTTCCGAAAGAAATCGTCCTATGCGCCCGCCCCAACCGGTGGGCGCATATACTTATCGAGGTACTTTCTATAAAGGAGACGCTATGTCGAATGTCCCCACAATCACCCCGGACCCCGATGATTCCGAGCACATGCCCGAAGATGTCACCGAAACGATTCCTCTGATTACAAACGTACATGCCGATAAGCAGAACGGACGCGCGAACGATGCGGCCGAGATTTCCGATGAAGAGGCATACGCCAAGCTCAAGGCAAAACGTGCCGAACGTCGACGCAAAAAGCTGATTCGACGCGGTATTGCCGCCGGCGTCGTAGGTGCCATCGCGCTCATTGCCATTGTCGCAACCCTGGTTATCAATGCGCAGCCACAGGACACTAGCGGGCCTGTGACCGACATGGTGACCGAGGGCACGTTTACCACAACGGTCGAGGCGAAAGGCCAGCTCAAACCCATTTCGTCCTCAGTGGTCTCGCCTTCTGTCGACGGCACGGTCGATTCTATCAACGTGCAGGCAGGCCAATCCGTCAACGAGGGCGACGTGCTTATGACCATTAAAAACGACGAGCTCGATCGCAACGTTGCCGAGGCGCAACGTGCAGTTGCAGCCGCTCAGGAAGACCTCGCCAACGCGCAGAAAGCCTCAGCTGCCGCGCAGGCCACCCCAACGACGGACGTCGAGGGAGCTTCCGCAGCGGCTGGCGTCTCCGCCGCATCAGCGGACACGAACGCCGTATCGGCCGCGCAGCGCAGCCTCGCATCAGCCCAGGCAAACCTCGACCAGGCGAACGCCAAGGTCTCCAGTCGCACGGTCACGGCCCCGAGCTCGGGTAGCATCGTGGAGCTCAATGCCAAAGTGGGCGCCACGGTTACAGGCGGCATGATCATGGGCGAAAGCGATACGAGCGGCGGCAAGCAGTGCATGCAGATCGCCGACCTGTCCAAGATGAAGGTGACCGTGCAGGTGGGCGAAAAGGACATCGCCAAGATCGCCGTAGGGCAGAGCGCCAACGTCACGTATCCTGCGTTTCCCGATATCGTGAGCCAGGGCACCGTCACGGCTATCGCGTCGGTGGCAAACTCCGACGCCGCCAACGGTGGCGGCGGCAGCGTAACCTTTAACGTCGACATTCTCATCGAGGCGCCCGACGCGCGCCTGAAGCCGGGCATGACGGCCGAGGTATCGGTGGTGACCGAGCAGCTCGACGACGTGGTGATGGTGCCGACGATGGCGCTCATGACCGAAGACGGCGAACACTATTACGTCAACGTGGCGACTGATGACGAGGGCAAGCAAACCCGTCGCGTGAAGGTGACCGTCGTGACGCAAAACGACAACGAAGCCGTAGTCGGCAAGACACAGGTCAAGCGCGACGACCAGGGCAACGAGATCAACCCCAACGTGCCGGTTACCAAGCTGCGCGATGGCGACACCCTCGTCATGGACACCGGAGCGGACGCAACGGCTGACGGCGGCTACGGCGCGGATTCGGGCAGCATGTCTACCGACGAGGGTATGTAATGCGTCCCGTCATCGACATTCGCAACGTGCACCGCATCTTTGAGAGCGAGGCCGGCTGCGCCCATATCCTGCACAACGTGAGCCTTGCGGTGATGAGCGGCGAATTCGTCGCTATTACCGGCCCTTCGGGCTCGGGCAAGTCAACGCTCATGAACATCCTGGGCTGCCTGGACAAACCGACGGCGGGCGACTACTACCTGCAAGGGCTCAACGTGGCCGAGCTTGACGATGACGAGCTCACCGAAGTTCGCGCCCTGAGCATTGGCTTTGTCTTTCAGAGCTTCAACCTGCTGCCGCGCCTGTCGGTTATCGAAAACGTCATGCTGCCGCTGGCCTACACCAATGTGCCCCGTAGCCAGCGCGAAATGCGCGCCGTGCACGCGCTGCAGGCCGTCACGCTGCCCGTCGACCACTGGGACCACCGCATATCCGAGCTCTCGGGCGGCCAGATGCAGCGTGTCGCCATCGCGCGCGCCCTCGTCAATGACCCGCCCATCATCCTGGCCGATGAACCGACGGGAAACCTAGACTCCGCCACTGGAGCGCTTGTGATGGAGACCTTCCATAGGCTCCAGGAGCGCGGCAAAACCATCGTGCTTATCACACACGACCCCGGCATCGCCGCCGAGGCCGACCGTGCCGTGACCATCCGCGACGGTCGCATTCACGACGGCGCGTATATTCCACATGCACCGCGGACCCTGCGCAGCGCCGTAGATAGCCTGCCCATGATTTCCGCCTCCGCCAACCCGCCGAAAGGAGTGGTGGCATGAGCGCCCGCGATCTCATCCAGGAAGCCCTTCACTCGCTCGAAGCCAACAAGGGGCGCAGCCTGCTCACCATCCTGGGCATTGTCATCGGCATCGCCTCGGTTATCGCCATGACTTCGCTCATCGGCGGTATCCAAAACAGCCTGGTTAACAGTCTGGGCCTCAATGCGGCACGCATGGTGCAAATCTATTCGTCGCAAGAACTCACCGAGTCGGACATCGAGAAGCTTCAAAAACTGGTGCCGCAGATAGAGCAGATCGGCATTGTCGACAGCGCGTATACCGAGTATAAAACCGGCGATAAAAGCTATACCGTCATGGCACAGGGTGTCGATAGCGACATGCTCGACGCCGTGGGGGCCAGCAAGCTCGTTGCGGGGCGTACCTATTCCCAGGCCGAGTCTCAATCAGGCTCGCGCGTGGCGCTCATCAGCCGCGGCGGCGCCGATCAGCTTTACGGCAACGAACAGGACGCGGTGGGCAAGACTATTAAGGTGTCCAACGGCGAAGTGCAGATTGTAGGCGTGATTGATGGCGGCAGCGACTCCATGGGCTCGCTCACGCTGTATATGCCACGCGAAACCATCTCCGGGCTGTTTAGCGACGAGAATCCTTCATTCCCCAGCGTGACGGCACTTGCCGCCGAGGGCACGGACATGGATGAGCTTTGTAAGACCATCGAGTCCAAGGTGCGCGCGATGAAGGGCATCGAGGAGGAGGATGAGTACGACAGTGTATCGGCGACATCCATGAAAAGCGCCATCGATGCACTCAACTCCTTTATGGGCGCGTTCTCACTCATCATGGGCGCGGTCGCCAGCATCTCGCTGCTTGTCGGCGGTATCGGCATTATGAATATGATGCTCACCAACGTGACTGAGCGCATCCGCGAGATCGGTATTCGCCGTGCCCTGGGCGCCAGTCGTCGCGATATCACCGCGCAGTTTTTAGCCGAGTCTTCGGCATTGTGCATCACCGGCGGTCTGCTGGGTGTCCTGATTGGCTATCTGCTGGCCTGGGCTCTTGCGATGTTTGCCGCAGGATCAGGGGTTCTCGGCGAGCTCGGAGCCAGCGGGCAAATCACACCGAGCTTTTCAATCGCCACGGTGCTGCTGGCCTTCGCCGTCTCCGTCGGCATCGGAGTAATCTTTGGCTTCTACCCCGCTCGCCGCGCGGCAAAACTCGACCCGGTGGAGTGCCTACGCTACCAGTAAGCCACCACCAACAAGTTGCGGTGAATTAGGGACTGAATATGCTATCAAGCAGCAAAAACAGACACTATTTCACCGCAACTTATTGAAGGGCTGCTTGCGCCAGTTCCGGGCTTCGTCCTCGAGCTATTGGCGGATGACGGGCTTGTACGGGTCGAGCTTGCTCAAGGCGCTTCTCCTCGCGGGCGGGAGGGCACGCAGGCGCGGCGAGCGCCTAGCGCGTGAACTCCCGTAAGAGCGCGTCTTCCACTTCCCGAAGCGAAAGGGCCCCGCCTCCCTCGGCGGGACGGGCGACCACGATACAGCGCGCTCCCACGTCGCGCGCGGAGGCGATCTTCTCGGCCGTGCCACCTACGGTTCCCGAGTCCTTGGTCACAAGCCACTGGGCGCCCACCTGCCGAAGCATCGCCTCGTTGAGCTCGCGGGTGAAGGGCCCCTGCATGCCGATGACGTGCGACGGCGAAAACCCCGCGTCGATGCACTTCGTTATAGCACCGGGCAGCGGGAGAACACGCACGAAGAAGCGCTCCGCGAAATCGGCGACGCGCGTGTAGGGAGCAAGCTCCTTGCTCCCCGTCGTGAGAAGCGCGCGACCCGGGTTCTCGGAGAGAA
>CABUBZ010000092.1 GCA_902489945.1 uncultured Collinsella sp. | reverse complement strand
CGTCTGATCGTGCAGCTTCGCGTGGTCGTCCCCACCACTCTCTCCAACAAGCAGCGCGAGCTGCTTCGCGCCTTTGCCGACGAGATGGGCGATGACGTCGCATCCGGTAAGAAGTCGGTGACCGACCGTATCAAGAGTGCCCTCGACGACATCCTCGATTAAGGAGCCCGTGTGCTCGCACCCCATATTTCCGTCCTCAACCTCGGTTGCCGTGTCAACCGGGTTGAGTCCGACCGTATCACCGCCGATCTTATGCGCCTGGGCTTTGCGATGGTGGAGCCACAGGATGCCGATCTGATTGTTATCAATACCTGTGCCGTGACGGGTGAGGCCGAGGCCAAGACCCGCAAGGCCGTCCGTCACGCCCTGGCCTATCCGGACAAGCCTTACGTGGTCGTAACCGGCTGCGTCGTCAACTTGCATCCCGAGGAGCTGCTGGAGCTCTCCGACCGCGTGATCGCCGAGCCGTCCAAGATTGACGTCGCCGAGCGCGTCTGCGAGGTGCTGGGCGTCGAATCCGATAGCGTGCCCGCCTGCAGCGATGGCGACGTGGTCGATGCGCTCGGTCGTTCGCGGCTGGGCGTGAAGATCCAGGATGGCTGCAACCACCGCTGTACCTATTGCATCGTGTGGAAGGCCCGCGGCCCCGAGCGTTCCGTGCCCGTCGAGTCCGTGCTCGAACAGGTGCGTGAAGCCCAGGAGGCCGGCGTGCCCGAGGTCGTGCTGACCGGCGTGAATCTGGGTGCCTATGACGGCAAGAGCGCGACCGATGAACATGTCGAGATCGATGAGCTGCTTCAGGCCATCATGGAGCGCACCGAGATCGCCCACGTGCGCATCTCCTCGGTGGAACCCATGGATATTTCCGAGCGCCTGCTCAAGGTGATGGCTCGCTATCCGAAGCGTATCGCGCCGTTTTTGCACCTTCCCGTGCAGTCTGGCTGCACGGCGACGCTGCATCGCATGGGCCGTCCCTATAGCGCCGAGGCCTTTGAGGACACGGTGCACATGATTCGCACCAACTTGCCCCAGGCGTCTCTTTCGTGCGATGTCATCGTCGGTTTTCCTGGCGAGACGGACGAGGAGTTCGAGGAGTCGCTGGCGCTGTGCCGTCGCGTGGGCTTTTCGCGCATGCACGTGTTCCGCTATAGCAAGCGCCCCGGCACCCTCGCCGCCGACATGCCCGACCAGGTACCCCCTGAGGTCATGGCCGAACGCAGCCGTCGCATGCGCGCCGCCGCACAGGAGCTTGCGATTGCCGATGCCCGCCGTCGCGTGGGCACGGTCGAGCGTGCGGTGCTCGAGTATGGCGACAACCTGACGCTCGGCTCGTTCCATCATGCCCGTCTTGATGATACCTGTGGACTCACAGCCCCGTGCCTGCTCGATGTTGCTATCATCGGAGTCGATGATTCCGGCTTGGTCCATGCACGCAGGGAGGTTCATGGAAGCCTCGAAGATTAGACTTACCGTTCCCGAGGGTATCGACCCCTCGCGCGTTTTGGGCGCCGGCGACGGCGTCCTTCGTGCACTCGAGAACTTGGTGCGCGCCCATGTGGTTGCCCGCGGTGACAGCGTTGCCGTGAGCGGCGATCCGGACGAGGTTGAGCTGGTCGCGCGTTTTTTCGAACATGCCTTTCGTGAGGCTGCTGCGGGGCGCACGCTTTCTGCCGATGATGTCTCGCGCTGTCTGGCCGTTCTGCGCGACGGCGAGCATGATGCCTCATCGCTGCGCGATGACGTGCTGCTATCGTATCGCGGTCGCGTTATCCGCCCCAAGACGCTCGGCCAAAAGCGCTATGTGGATGCCATCCGCTCTTCTACCATCACGTTTGGCCTCGGTCCCGCCGGTACCGGTAAAACCTATCTGGCCATGGCGCTCGCCGTCGCCGCGCTCAAGCGCCATGAGGTAGGCCGCCTGATCCTGACGCGCCCGGTTGTCGAGGCGGGGGAGAACCTGGGCTTTTTGCCCGGCACCCTCGAGGAAAAGATCGACCCGTATATGCGCCCGCTCTATGATGCCCTCTTTGACATGATGGATCGCGAGCGCACCGATGAGCTTATGGAGCGTGGCGTGATCGAGATCGCCCCGCTCGCCTACATGCGCGGTCGAACGCTGAGTGATGCCTTTGTGGTGCTCGATGAGGCACAAAACACAACGCCTGAGCAGATGAAGATGTTCCTGACGCGTCTGGGTTTTAATTCCAAGTTCGTGATTACCGGCGACCTGAGCCAGCGTGACCTGGTGGGTCGCCGCGGCGGTCTTGCCGATGTCGAAAGGGTTTTGGGTCGCGTCGACGATGTGACGTTTTCTCACCTGGAGCGTGCCGATGTGGTTCGCCATGCCCTGGTGGGCCGTATCGTTGAGGCCTATGATGCATACGACGATGCGCGTGAGCAGCGCGCACACGATCGAAAGGAGTCCCGTTGAGTGTATTGATCAGCAACGATGCCGAGCTCGATACGCTGCTCGATGCCCAGGAGGTGGAGCACATCTGCGGAGTTGTGCTTGCCGCCGAGGGTGTTGAGCGTGAGGTTGAGATTTCCCTTTCGTATGTCGATGAAGACGAGATGCACGAGCTCAACCACGAGTGGCGCGGCATCGATCGCACCACCGACGTGCTCTCGTTTGAATGCGACTCGGCCTTTGACGAGGACATTCCCGCCGACGAGACGCTTGAGCTCGGCGATATTATCCTGGCCCCGCAGGTTATTGCCCGCCAGGCCCCCGGCTTTGGCAACAGTCCCGCCGATGAGTGCCGACTGATGCTCGTGCACGGAATGCTGCACCTGCTGGGCTATGACCACATCGAGGACGACGAGGCCGAGGTCATGGAGGCACGTGAGGATGCCATTCTGAGCGACCTGGCGCTCGAGCGCGGCGAGGACCCCAAGCTGGTCCACGTCGGCCCCATAACCAATCATGCCCACGACTAGGAGCCGTCTATGATTCCCGGATCGAACAAGGACCATCCGTCCTTTTTAAAGTCGTTCTCATACGCTATGGAGGGCTTCGTCACCGCCGTCAAGACCGAGCGCAATATCAAGGTCATGCTCGTGGCGGGCGTGTGCACCGTCATTGCCGGCTGCATCGTGGGGCTCGATATTGCCGAGTGGGCTACGGTCATCATCTGCTGCGGCCTGGTGATTCACGGCGAGCTGTGCAATACCGCCATGGAGGCGATTGTCGACCTGGCGACCCAGGAGCTGCATCCGCTGGCCAAGCGCGCGAAAGATATTGCCGCTGCGTCTGTATACGTTCTTTCCATTACCGCCGCGATCGTGGGCTTGCTTGTCTTTGCCCACGCGCTCGACTTTATTTAGAAAGGGATTCCCATGTCCGACAATATGCAGCCTACCGATGAGGTTTTGGATGACGAAGTCCTGGACGAGGCTGAAGGTGCCGATTCGTTTGACGAGGTCGAGGAGTTCGACCCGTTTGAGGGTATGAGCGACGAGGAACTCGATGCCCTGTGCGACGAGGGCGAGACCCTCGCGGGCTTTGGTGACGTGGAACCCGGTTTCCGCAGCGGCTTTGTGGCCCTGGTCGGTCGCCCTAATGCCGGCAAGTCCACGCTGCTCAACGCCTGTTACGGCAAGAAGGTTGCTATTACCTCTCCGGTGGCTCAGACGACCCGCCGCCGTATGCGCGCCGTGGTCAACCGCTCCGGTTACCAGCTGGTCTTCGTTGATACGCCGGGTATTCACAAGCCTAAGGACGGCCTGGGCTCCGAGCTCAACAAGAGCGCGTTGTTTGAACTGAACGATGTCGATGTTGTCGCGTTTTTGATTGACGCCACCAAGCCGATTGGCAGGGGAGACGCCTGGGTCGCCGAGCGCGTCAAGAATGCCCGCTCCAAAAAGGTCCTGGTGCTCACGAAGGCCGACGAGGCCGATCCCGCACAGGTCATGGAGCAGCTTAAGGCAGCCCACGAGCTCATGGAATATGATGACGAGATCGTGACGTCGTCGGTCAAGAACTTCAACGTCGACGCTTTTATCGAGACCGTCGCTCACTTCTTGCCCGAGGGCCCGCGTTGGTTCCCCGAGGACATGGGCACCGACGCGTCCGACGAGACCCTCGTGGCCGAGTTTGTGCGCGAGAAGGTCCTGCGTCGCACCCGCGACGAGATCCCTCACTCCGTGGGCGTCATCTGTGACGCGCTCGAGCAGACTAAGAAGGTCCTGCGCGTGCACGCCACGATTTACGTCGAGCGCGAGGGGCAGAAGGGCATCATCATCGGCAAGGGCGGCGAGATGATTAAGCATATCGGCATCGATGCCCGTCGCGATCTTGAGCGTATCTTTGGCACTCAGGTCTTTTTGGAGCTCGACGTGAAGGTTAAGGCCGGCTGGCGCGATGACGAGGCGCAAATCCGCCGCTTTGGCTATAACGCCGAAGATTAAGCCTCGGCGTTCATGGCAGGCTCTCGCACATATCGCACAAAGGTGCTCGTCCTCGACAAGACGAAGCTCAAGGAAACCGACCTGATTTTGACGATGCTCGACGAACGGGGGCGGCAGGTGCGTGCCGTGGCTAAGGGCGCACGTAAGCCTGGCGGTCGCCTTGCGGCCCGTTGCGAGCTCTTCTGCACCGTTGATATGCTGCTCGCGCATGGACGGTCGCTCGACGTGGTTTCCCAGGCGGAGCTTATGGAGGCGCCGCTCGGTGCCGCTCCTGACTACGAGACGACCTGTGCCGCCAGCGCGATTGCCGAGGTTGCGCGCGCTTGCTCGTTCGAGGATGCTGAGGATCCATTTACCTTTGCCATCACGCAGCGAGCGCTCACGCTTGTCGGCAGCGGTCTCGACTCGGCACATATGGACCTGCTCGTGGCGGCCTTTGTCTTTAAACTGCTGTCGCACGTTGGCTACCGACCCGATTTTTCGGCATGCGTGCTGTGCGGAGACCCCATGCTGTCGTATTTTTCGCCCCAGGCGGGCGGCCTCATGTGCGGCTCATGCGCGTCGAGCGTTCCGGGCGCCGAGTTGGTCTCAACCGGCGAGGTCGCATGGCTGCGCGCCCTGATGTCCATGACGTTCGATACCCTCATAGGTGAGCGGATCGATCCGCATACGGCTGCTTTTTTGCTGGGGCTTTCGCATGTTTGGGCCGCCACGCACACCGATCAGCGGCTCCGCGCGATGGAATTCATGTTGGGTCGGTGATGATGTGCAGGCGCGCGCCGCTTGTGGTAACATACCGGCCTGTTGGTACCTCGACCTTGGATGCTCGCTCCACCGGCGGCTTCCCAGTCCGAGGCGAATAGAGTCGCCCGCGGGCGACGCGAAACGAAAGGTGAAACAATGACTGTTTCCAAAGAGCGCAAGGCGGAGCTGACCGCCCAGTTCGGTAACTCACCGGTCGATACCGGTAACCCCAAGGTTCAGGTCGCCATCCTGTCCGAGCGCATCAAGGAGCTGACCGAGCACATGAAGTCCCACCAGAAGGACTTCCACACCCGTCGTGGCCTGCTCATGCTCGTTGGCCGTCGTCGTCGTCTTCTCTCCTACATCAAGAAGAACGACATCGTCGAGTACCGTGAGCTCATCAAGGCTCTGGGCATCCGCGACAACATCCAGTAAGGATTTGTACATGCTAAGAGCGTCCTGCGCAGCGGGGCGCTCTTTTTGTGTAAGGGCGTGAACAATCACGCTCTGAAGCGTGGCGGGGGCAGGGGGCCCGCGTCACATGAGAAGCCCGCAGGCAAGGGGCCTGTGGGGTAAAGGAGAACAATGACACTCGTATCTAAGACCTTTGAGCTGTACGGCAAGACCTACACCTTTGAGTCCGGCGAGCTTGCCAAGCAGGCCACCGGCGCTTGTCTGGTCAAGCAGGGCGACACCACGATGCTCGACACTGTGGTTGTCTCCAAGGAGCGCAAGAATTACGACTTCTTCCCGCTGACCGTCGACTTCAACGAGAAGATGTACGCTGCCGGCCGTATCCCGGGTGGTTACCTCAAGCGCGAGGGCCGTCCCAGCGAGAAGGCCACGCTCACGGCTCGTATGATCGACCGCCCGATCCGCCCGAGCTTCCCGGACGGCTTCCGCAACGAGGTGCACATCGTCGCCACCTCGCTCGTTGCCGATCAGGTTAACCCCTTCGACGTCATCAACGTCATGGGCGCCTCTCTGGCTATGACGCTCGGCGGCGTGCCCTTCGAGGGTCCGCTTGCCTGCGTGCGCATCGGCCGCAACGTGGAGACCGGCGAG
>CABUBZ010000091.1 GCA_902489945.1 uncultured Collinsella sp. | reverse complement strand
TCCTGCGGCCCCGTCTGGTGTGCGCGGATGCGTCCGCCAATCCGCGGCTGATGTTACGTGCCGTTACGCGATGGTTGCGCTGTAGGAGGCAACGTCCTCGTAGGAATCGGTCAGGTAGGCGTCGATGCCGATGGTCGTATTGACCAGGTCGTCAAGGCTATCGAGCGTGCCGTTCGAGAACGTGAATTCCTCAGTGGCGTTGGTGCCGGGCATCAGGTGAGCCGAGAACCAGGGTTCCTTCATGGTGCCGTTGACGTTGGTCTTGCCGGAAGGAGCGTAGAAGGTCAGGTCCTTGTCGCTCTTGTTGGTGATGTTGACGACAAAACCGATGTCGCCCCACTCGTCCTTGAACTTCTCGGTGATGGTGATGGTGCACAGGTCGTCATCGGCAACGGTGACGGCGGGGGAGATTTCAATCTTCTGGACGTCGTCGTCTTCGACGGTCTCGTCGATCTCTTCTTCCTTCTCGGCCGCCTCGCGATCCTTCTTCACCGTGCCGGACAGGTCCTTGTCGGACTTGCTAAAGACAAGATTGCCGTCATCCTCTTCGAGGATGAGTTTGCCGTCCTTGAGCTTCATGTCATGCGACTCGTCTTCGGCGGTGATGGTTACGGTGGTGGCGTCCTTTGCCTCCCATTTCAGGTCGACGACTTCAAGGAACAGGTCGAGGGCGCCTGTACCGTCCTCATCGAGAATCAGGACGCAGTGGACACCCCAATCCTCGAGCATGTCCATGTACTCATCGGTCAGTTCTTCGCCCTCCAGGGTTCCACCCGAGAGTTCCCAGCTGCCGACGAAGTTGGCCTTGGGGTCTTTGCCGCCGCCGCTGCAGCCCGTCAGGGCAAAGGCGAGCGCAAGGACGCATGTCAGAAATGCGAGTACGGACTTTTTGAACGTTGTCTTCATGGTGTCCTCCTTTATCGAACGAAACCCATAGAAGCAAATGCGGGGGTGGCGGATCCCCCGCCAATTACCAGATAGAGGGGCTAGGGCCTGGGCGTTCCGCAGTTGCTGCAGAACTTGCCGCCGTTTTCGCTGCCGCAGTTGGGGCAGAACCACTTGGCCGGTGCCGGGGCGGGTGCGGGACTGCCGCACTCGGAGCAGAACTTGCCGGTGTTGGTGGCGCCGCAGCTGCAGGTCCATGTGCCGGCCGCGGGGGCAGCGGCAGGAGCCGGTGCGGGAGCGGGTGCCGGAGCCGGCTGCGGGGCGGCCTGCTGCTGTGCCTGGCCGGCGGCGAACAGCTGGCTGGCGTTCATGCCGCCCATGCCACCTGCCATGCCCATGCCCATAAAGCCTGCCATCGCGCCGTTGGGATTGGCGGCTGCCGCGCGCATTGCGTCGCTCTGGGCGCTGGCAATGTTGGCTGCCGCCATAGTGGGATCGCGCATGACGGCGGCCTTCTGCAGGTCCTTGATCATCTGCTCGTCTTCTTGCGAGGCGGCGATGGAGTTTACGCCAAAGCTCACGATCTCGACGCCACGCAGGTCGCGCCAGTCGGCGGAGAGGACCTCGTTGAGCGCGCGGGCGAGCTCGGTGGTGTGGCCGGGGATGGCGCTGTAGCGGATGCCCATCTCCGAGATCTTGGCAAAGGCGGGCTGCAGGGCGGTGAGCAGCTCGGACTTAAGCTGGCTATCGATCTTGTCGCGCGTGTAGCTATCGGTCACGTTGCCGCACACATTGGTGTAGAACAGCAGCGGGTTGGTGATGCGGTACGAATACTCGCCGTTGCAGCGCACGGAGATGTCGACGTCCAGGCCAATATTGTTGTCGACCACGCGGAAGGGCACGGGCGAGGCGGTGCCGTACTTGTTGCCGATGATTTCCTTGGTGTTGATGAAGTAGACGCGCTGGTCCTTGCCCGCGTCGCCGCCGAAGGTGAAGCGGCTGCCGATATTGGCGAAGGTCTCCTTGATGGAGTCGCCCAGGTTGCCGCTAAAGACGCTCGGCTCGCTGCCGGTATCGAAGACGAACTCGCCGGGTTCCAGCGCGACCTCGATGATCTTGCCGTTTTGCACCACGAGCATGCCCTGGCCGTCGTTGACGGCGATGACGGAGCCGTTGGAGATGACGTTGTCCTCGCCATGCGTGTTGGAGCTGCGGCCGCCGGTGCGCTTAACGCCCTTGCAGGCCAAGACGTCAGCGGGCATCGATTCGCAGTAGATAAATTCCTTCCACTGATCGGCCATGACGCCGCCGGCAGCTCCCAATCCAGCTTTCAAGAGTCCCATGGTGATCTTCCTTTCTCGTCAAAGTCCGGGTGGTGTTGATCGGGTTATTTAGTCGCCCTTGTCGTCCTTCATGACGACGGTGGTCTCGGTATGGCTGAAGGTGTCGTGTTTCTCGACCAGGTCGAGCTCGCCGCAGTACTCGTCGGCGTGGGTCGCCTCGTTGGCCGTCTTGAGCTGGCCTACGAGCAGCACGTCTCCGATGATTACGATGATCAGCGGCGCGACGACGTTGATGAGGATGCCCTCGATATCAAAGGTGAGGTAATCCGGATCGAAGGCGTATTCGCCCATAAAGAGAATCTGGGAGAGGATAAATCCGATCACAAAGAACAGCAGCGAGGCGATGATGAGCTTGGGCTTGGAGCAAGGGAGCTCGCCGACCATACGGCCGGTCTGGCCGTTCATGGCAAACAGGTAGCTCTTGCCGTTCCACGAGGTGGAGAGCATCCAGACGGGGAACAGTGCGTAGTCGCTGTCTTCCCAGGTGTAGTCGAGCTGCTTGCTTTCGACTGAGGCATCGTCGTACTCATCGATAACGGTCTCGCGCAGGGCCGAGATCGTGCTCTCCTCCATGCGGCGCTCGGCGCGGGCCTTGCAAGTTTCGCAGTCCTCGTCGTAGCGGTTGGCGATGTAGCCGGGCATGTAGGCGACCGAGAACGGGCGCAGGGCGTCGTAGTCAAACGGTTCGATGGCGTCCATGTGGCCGTCGGGCATCTTGGACGATCCGTCGACGGGCACGCGCTCAAACGAGATATTGCCTTTGCGGTAGGCATCGTAGTGGTCGGTGGTCGTGACGGTACGGTCGGATTCCTCGGTGACGGTCTCGTTGGTTGCGTCAAAGTACACTTCGCCGTCCACGCGGGCGCCGTAGAGCCAAAACGGCACGTAGACGCCTTGGACTTCGTCGATGTGGTTGCCGGTGACAAAGCTCTTGGGCAGCAAGATCTTGCCCTTGTAGTGCTCCTTGAGCGCGGCCAAGACATCGTCGCGACCGAGTTTAAATGGAATCACCAGGTCGGGGGAGAAGTCGCCCGAGAGCTGGCCGGGCGCCACGGCGGGATTGCCGCAGTATGGGCAGGTGGAGACGGCGACGGTGCCGTCCGAGATCAGCTCGGCGCCACACGACGAGCAGATATAGCCGGCGTTTTGGGCCAGTTCCTGCACCGCATCGTCGGATGCGGGCTTGGATGTTGCGGCCGCCGCATCGGCTTTGGCATCTGCCTTGTCCTGGCGCTCGCGATAGAGAGCCTCGACCTCTTCGACTTCAAAGCGCGAGTCGCAGTAGTCACAGACGAGCTTTTGCTCGGCGCTGGCAAAATGCAGCGGGCCGCCACACGCGGGGCACTGATAGTTAACGCTTTCGAAGGCCATGATCGGTCCTTTCCGTGCCGAGGGCTATGCGCCGATGGCGCCGCCGCAGTATTCGCAGCGCCCACTGGCATCGGGAATGGTGGTGGCGCCGCAGAAGGGGCAGGTCACCGCGGTCTTGGGGGCCTTGGCGGCAACGACGCTATCGCGCGTCTCCTGACGCAGCTGCACCAGCGCGTCGCGGACTTCGGTTGCCTGACGCTTGGCCTCGCGGTACTCGATGGATCCGCGCTGCTCGATGGTGGAGTCGTTCACGCGCAGGTCGATCTCGGTAAAGTACGGCGTGTTGACGTGGATGGTCAGATTGAAGTCGTAATCCAGGTCGTAGCGCGGCGGGTCATAACTCTCACGCTCGCCGTCCTTGGTCTCGCGATAGATCTCGGTGCGGTGCTCGTCGATATCCATATCGCAACCGAGCACCTGCGAGAACTCGATGATGTCGGGGTTGGCGTCGCGCCAGCGCGTCTGCGAGGTAATGATCAGCAGGCCCGCGTCCTCGTCGAGCATAATATTGGTGCGCCCGGCCGAGAGCGTGCGCGTGGGGTTGAACGATGCCAGGCGCTCGGCGTTAGCCTCGCGATAGGCGAGCTGCTCGCGAATGTCGTCCGCGGTGCTAGAGCGATAACCGCCAAAGAAGGGAGAGAGCTTGCCGACGCATTCTTTGCACAGGTAGCCTTCGTTGATCTTGGTCTTACCTAGAAGTCCCAGCTCGGTACCGCAAATCGCGCACTCTTTCTTCTCGAACATCTTGTCAAAGAAGCCCATGGCTGCCTCCCATCAACAGGTAGCGTGTGTCACTTTTGATGATGGGGGAGCGCGCGATCTTTCACGATACCCAGACGGCTCAAGAGGTCTCCACAACTGGGACACATGGCCCATTTTTCATCCCCAACTAAGTTGCGGTGAAATAGTTCCTAAATGGCGGCCTTAGAAGGCCAAACAGGAACTATTCCACCGCAACTTCTGGGTGGTCATCGGGGACGTTCTTAAACGACTAGTCGTTGGGGACAGTCTTTGCCGAATGTGGGCCTGTCGCCTGCTACGCGACGGTAATGGCGACCTGGGCGTAGCGGGTGCAGGGGCGCTCGGCGCGGGTTTGAACGCTGAGGGTGAGCACGAAGCGGTCGCCGGGCTGCACGTCGGCGGGCACGGTGAATGTGGCGTCCGCCGCGCATTCCTGCCACAGCGGCAGGTCTTGGGCGCCCGCATAGCTCGTTGGCCCCATGGCGACATCCCAATGCGCGTCGAAGCCCCTGCCATCGGGGTCGACGATGGACGCTGCAAGAGCAACGCGCTTACCGGCTGTGGCACTGCGGTCGCCCATGACCTCGGTAACATACGCCGGATGTGAGCAGGTCGCGGGCTCGTGAGCACACCACTGCGCGCGGGCGGCGAAGTCCTCCTGATAGGCGCGCAGGTAGGGATTGGGGTTGCCGTCCACCGGCGTTCCCATGGCGGCAAAACCAGCGGGCGCATTCGAATCGGGAAGCCCGTCAAGGAACATGCGGCCGAGCAACGTGTCAAAGTCGCGGTTATCGATGCCGCGCAGGCCAAACGGCAGCAGCGGAATATAGGTCATCGAGTCGCCCTCGGCCATAAAATCGCCGCGCTCAAACTGCATCGCGGGCATGCCTTCCAAGCCCCAATCCAGACGGGCATGCTTGCCAAACTGGAATCGCTCAGGCTCGTTTTCGTACACCTTGCCATCGCCATAGAGCATATAGCGCGCCATGAGGGGGCCGTTGCCTTGGGTGAGGTTCTGTGCAGGCCAGGGTGCCTGAAACAGCGGCAGCGTATCGGGCTGAGCCATCTTGGCATCAACGTAGCCGCCATACATATAAGGCACGCACCAAAAGATGAGCTCGGGGAAGAGCTCGCGCCCATGGTCGAGCCAAGAATTGTCCTGCCCCACGCCATCGGCGACGCCCATCACGCGCACCTTCTGATAGACACGCTGCTGCACGGAAGGCCATTCGGGTGTGGCGCGATAGCGCTCAGCAATACTCATGAGCGCACGAACGATCGTATTCATGCCGCCCCAACTGAGCAGCCAAAGCGTACGCGGGTCATCATCCAAAATCGATTGAGCAATCATGCGCGAACCTTCAGTCTCCTCGCGCACATCGCCCTCAAAGGCAACATTCCCAACAAAGGTACGCTCAATCATCTGAGCCGGCGTGGGAAACGGCGGCTCGCCGGCGGCAGCCGCATTAGCCTGCAACTGCGGCCAAGCCTGGGCATATTCATTACTCCAGAGATTCTCAATCCAGTGCTCAGGAAACGGTCGATACTCACAAAGCTCCCCAGCCGTGGGATCAGGCTCATGAGGCACAACATCCCATTCATAAGAGCGACGCCCCTTAGTCCGCCAATGCGGATTCACCTCACCGAGCGTATGCATGCCATCCCCAAGAAAGTGATATTGCGAAGCCGTATACACCACAGCCTGCACATCAAGCAAGTTAAGATACAGAGCCAAATGAACGAGCGAGTTCATATCATCGACTTCCATATCAGTAGTAACAATCACCCGAGTTAAATCGCGAGTCATAAGAAAGCTCCAACCAAATAAATCTCAGCCAGTTACGCGCAAGGCAAGACGGGACCCCCGCCCTCATCGCCGTCAACCCGGCGGCCCGCTAGAGGCGCTCGCCCAGGGTCCACAGCAACGTCAACGCAGCGAGGCCGAGGGCTTACCTCTGAAAATATTCCGCAGGGGGCGGCCCGG
>CABUBZ010000090.1 GCA_902489945.1 uncultured Collinsella sp. | reverse complement strand
GTGGTAGCCCGTACCAGATTCGAACTGGTGATCTCCGCCTTGAGAGGGCGGCGTCCTAAACCGCTAGACGAACGGGCCATATGTAGCAAATGCAATGGCTGGGATGGAGGGAGTCGAACCCCCATTGACGGAACCAGAATCCGCTGTCCTGCCATTAGACGACATCCCAATGACTGCATCGCTGCGCTCGGCTGTGCCTTTGCGCAAGAAAGAAATATACGGGAAGTCTCGCCGTGACGCAAGCCCCAATTTTGACTTTTTTGAAATTCAGTCAAATACGGTCAACACGTGAAGGACCTGTGAAGCACCAGCGACACCTACGGCGTCAAAGCCCGTAAAACATCCCACATCTACCGCTGGTAGATCACAACAATGCAGCACTCACGGCTGATGGCACAATCGAACCGTCATCATTGCACGGATATCGAGGCACCATGGACGAAGAGCTTGATTACCTATGGGAGACCCTGGGCCTCGAGATCACTGCCGACCTTTGGCCCGAACGGGACAAAATCCATCCCACACTGCGCCCCGCCATTACTGTGGTGCAGGCAAAATACCGCCGTGCATCCTTTTTGATCATGCGGATGTCATGGCACGCGGGACTCCCCGACCTTAAGCGAATCCAGGCAAGCCTCGTCGAGCTGTCCGGCATGCCGACCGTCATATCCGAGGCGCATCTGGAGCAGCGCCAGCGCGAGCGACTGCAACAGCAGCGGATTCCCTTTATCTGCCCCGGCGTTCAGGCATATCTGCCCTTTATGGACGAGGAGTACTGGAGCGGCAAGCCCAACAAGCACGTAAAGGTCTACGATCCGCACGAATGGGCGCAGCTGGCGGACTGACTGAGGCAGGCCCGCCGGCGGAAAGTGCGTCCCAGATCTCAAGCTCAAACTGGTCCCCACTTTCCCGTCGAGCCCTCAACCGGAAACCGTGTCCCACAATCGAAGCTCAGAATGGGACGTGCTTTCCGCAACCGGCCACTTTGGGAAAGTGCATCCCATTCTGGAAGCGAATTCCGGGTCGCACTTTCCGCAGCCGCTACAGCAACGCCTCGGCCCAAGCCGATTCCCTAAAGCCGGGAATCGCACAGTCATCGCCCACCAGCAGCGGACGCTTGACCAGCATGCCGTCGCTCGCCAGCAGCTCGTAGCACTCCTGATCCGTCATGCCCGCATCCAGACGCGCCTTCAGGCCCAGCTCTCGATATTTCATGCCCGACGAATTAAAGAAGCGCCGCACCGGCAGCCCCGAACGAGCAATCCAGGTCGCAAGCTCATCAGCCGTGGGATTGTCCAAAACGATATCGCGATCGATATACTCTACCCCATGTTCGTCCAGCCATGCCTTGGCCTTCTTACAGGTCGAGCACTTGGGATATTCAACAAACAATACCGCCATGGGATTTCCTTTCTTAGAGAAAACAGGTGTCTGGAAAACTGCACATCGACGACCGCTCGCGATTGCAGCCGTTATTGTAGTCAATGTCGAAGCATAGGCAGTCGCGATGTCTCGTCTTAAGGCTAGCGCCTCGCATGGGCGCCGATCGGCCGAGTCGCATGGCGCACCAACGCCGCTGCCAGCAATACCAACAGCATGGCGGTGACATAGCCCGCAGCATCGAATCCTAAATCGATAACGTCGAAATGCCTGCCGGGAACAAAGATCTTATGTACCTGATCGCCAACGGAGCAGGCGGCGCAAAAGAGCAATACGGGCACGCAACGGGAGCATACGCTCCACGGATGCCTGGAAAGGCAAACCACGACCACCGAGGCGAACAACCCGACGAAGAAAAATTCTACGGTATGGGCAACGCGACGGACGTTCGTGCCCACCCACATGCGAATGGAAGTAAGTCGGCCAGACAGGGCATTCGAGGCAGCCGAATCGGTTCCCCCGGTCATTCCGTTCTCCGCTTGGGCTTCACCCGTGGCATCAGTAGCCTGAACGCCCGTAGCCTGACCCTCCACCACACGCGCGGTGGACTCGCTCAGCAACGACGTCTCCACCGCATTTTGCTCCGTCAGCACCCAGATGCCCGCCAGCGTTGCAACGAACAGAACAATTGCGGTCCATCCGATTATTTGTTTTACGCGCGCCAAGGGCCAACCTCCTTTTTTGAATATCAGCGAGTGTAGCCCCAAATGGCATCGTCACCGTATCAAAATTTGAATCGCAACAGGAAGCGACAAAGCGACGCAAACCCCTACCCCGCCTCGCGCATCCAGCGATCGAACGTCCCCACACACACGCCCAGGCACTTTGCTGCCTGGCTGCGGGTAATATCGCCCGCCTCATAGCTATCGCGCACCAGCTCAAACTGAGGAGGGCACGGTTTGCGAGGTCGACCGAAACGGACCCCTCGCGCCCGCGCCGCTGCAATTCCCTCCGCTTGGCGCCGATGGATATTCTCGCGCTCCACCTGCGCCACGTAGCTCAGCAGTTGCAGCACAATATCGGCAATCAAGACGTTGGTCACATCCGGCGCGCCGCTGGCCCTAGCGCGCGTGTCAAGCAATGGCATGTCCAACACCACAATGGCAACCCCGAGCTCCTTGGTAATGCGTCGCCATTCCTCAAGAATCTCGGAGTAATTACGGCCAAGTCGGTCGATAGAAAGCACCACCAGCACGTCCCCGTCTCCCAGGACGTGCAGCAGCTCGCGATAACGCGGTCGATCGAAGTCCTTGCCGCTCGCATGGTCGGCATAAATATTCGCCGAGCCCACGCCATAGGCGCCCAGCGCATCCAGCTGCCGATTAAGGTTCTGATCGCGCGAACTCACCCGCGCATAACCGTACACCGTCGCCATCTCATCCCCGCTTTCTTGTAAACCTGCCAAAAAGGGACAGGTTTATTTTGGTAGGTTTTACCTCTCAAATAGCAGGTAAGCGGGCGGCCGAGCAGACGGCAAGGTAGCCACGATTCAAATGCGAAGGGCGGTCCCGAAAGGCCGCTCTCCGCTCCCCCACCATGAGTCGGGATTTGGCTAATGGATAAGCTTAAAGTCCAAGTGCCCACGCGTGGTATTGACGCGCGAGACCTCGATAATCACGCGCTGCCCCAGCTCGTAACGGGTGCCCGTGTCGGCACCTGTGAGCGTGAGCGCGTCCTCGTCGAACTCGAACCACTCGTTGCCCAGACTCTTGATCGAAACCAAGCCTTCGACCTGCGTTAGGTCCAAGCGCACAAAAAGGCCCATGCTGCTAACCCACGAGACGGTTCCGGCATAGCGCTCGCCCAGACGGTCCTCATAGTACTGGGCAATCTTGATCTTTTGCGTCGCATGGCTGGCGGCATCTGCCGCGCGCTCGGCATCGCTGCATGCGCGGCAGATCTGCGGCAGAATGCGCGGCAGCGACTCGCGCCCCTTGCCGATCAGCCGCGGCGTACGGACCAAGGCGTCCTTGCCGCCGAGCTGCTCATAGGCCAACTGCAGTTTGAGCACGCGGTGCACCACCAGATCAGGGTAGCGACGGATGGGACTCGTAAAGTGACAGTAGCACGGCGCGGCGAGCGCAAAGTGGCCCTCGTTGCGCGGCTTGTACAGCGCGCGCTGCATGCTGCGCAGAAGCAGCGTGTTAACGAGCGGTGCGTTGGCCGTACCGGCGGCAGCATCAACTGCAGCCTGCAGCTCATCGGGGCTCCCCAGGGCAATACCGGCAGCACGGCGATCGTCGATGATGCCTAGCTGCGCCAGCGCAACGGCGGCACCGTGCAGGCTATCGGGGCTCGGATCCTCATGCACGCGATAGCAGGCCTCGATATCACGGTCTGCCAGCCACTCTGCAACGCACTCGTTGGCGAGCAGCATGGCTTCCTCGATAAGCGACGTGGCACACGAACGCTCACGCGCCACAATCTGCACGGGTACTCCGTCCTCATCCAATAGAGCGCGAATCTCGGCCGTGTCAAAATCGACTGAGCCGCGGGCGCGACGAATACGACGGCGGAGTTCGGCGAGCTCGTTAGCGGCGACAAGGAAATCGCCGAGGTCGACGTTGTAGCCGCGGGCGGCCTCCTCGCACGCAAGACCGCGCTCAAGCGCTTCCTCGCGCGAGGTCTCGGCAGCCGCAACATCCTCGGCCGCACCCTCCAGCACCGAATACTCAACCGCGCCGGCACGCACCAGCAGCGCCTCGGCGCCGTCATAGTCCATACGCACACGCGAGCGAATCACGCTGGGGTACGGATCGTAATGCCGCACGCGACCCTGTGCATCGAGCTCGATGTCAACGGTAAACGCCAGGCGGTCCTCGTCAGGGCGAAGCGAGCACAGGTCACAGGACAGGCGTTCGGGCAGCATGGGAAGCACGCGATCGGCCAGATACACCGATGTCGTACGATGGCGAGCCTCAAGATCGATATGCCCGTCCCAAGCCACATAGTGTGAAACGTCGGCGATATGCACACCCAGCTTGTAGCCACCCTCGGGCGTGCGCTCCAACGAAATGGCATCGTCAAAGTCGCGCGCGTCGACCGGGTCGATCGTGATGACAAAGCGGTCGCGCAGATCGCGGCGGAGCGGGTCCTTAAGCGCCGCGGACACATCGAGCGAAAGCCCCTCGGCCTCGGCCAGCGCGGCCTCGGGATAGCTATCGGTATAGCCGTAACGCGCCATCACATATTGAACGCCCAAATCGGGCGCGTCATCTCCGCCAATGCGGCGCTCGATCGTCACGGTACCCGATTCCAGGCGCGTCGGGTAGGTCAAAATGCGCGCGACAACAGCATCACCCGGGTGGACACCCAGACGATCCGCCGAGGTATCCTCGGGCAAAATGAAGAAGTCGGCCTTCAAGCGCGAATCGAGCGGCTCGATCACACCGAGCGGACCGGCGGTCTGGTACGTACCCACCACGCTTATGGCTGCGCGCTCAACCACGCCTTCGATCACGGCGCGCCGCTCACCGTGCGGGCTGTTCTTAATGCTCACGGCAACGGTATCGCCATCCATAATCTCGCGCTTGCCACGGCCCATGACCTTGTAGTCGCCATTCTCGGTTATGACATAGGCACTGTGCTCATGGAGCTGCACGCGCCCGGTCAGGCTCGGACGGCGTTCGCTGCGCACCGGCCCGCGCTTATTGCGAGCTCCACGCTTATGCTTGTTATTGCGCCCCATGGCGCCTCCTAACTATCGATTGCCGACTCCAAAGAGTCTACCCAAATGATTCGCCATCCTGCCGTCCCCTAGGGATCAAAAAACGGGCCGCCCCATAAGAGACGACCCGTTGGAAGGGATGAATTCCAGGCATGCCTACACGCGCAGGTAGCGGCGCATGGCGATGGCAGAACCAAAGAGACCGATAATCACGCCGACCAGAATCAGCGCAGCATAGGTCACCAGGTAGTACTGCATCGGCAGGGCAAACGACATCCAGCCGATGCTCTCCTGCAGACGCGGAATCATCAGATTGCGCAGCAGCTCCAGAACGCCGATGGAAAGCAGCGAGCCCAAAATGGCCTGCAGCACGCCCTCGGTGATAAACGGGCCACGAATGAAGCCGTTGCTGGCGCCGACCAGACGCATAATCGCAATCTCACGACGACGCGCCGTGATGGACAGGCGAATCGTGTTGTTGATGAAGATGAATGCGATAAAGGTCAGAAGGCCAACGAGCACCACGGCGGCGATGCGGATGTAGTTGGTCACCTGGAACAGGAGGCTCGCTTCCTCCTGGCCGTACAGCACGCTCGCGTTGACGTCGCCGTCATCCACGATCTTCTGGAAATCGGCATCCTTCTTGAGCTTCTTTGCCGTGCTCTCGGCCTTGGACGGATCGTCCATCTCAATAGCGAAGGAAGCCGGCAGCGGGTTCTGGCCATCGAGCGCGCTCATGGTGGCGTCGGCGTTGCCCGACATCTTGCTCGTATACTCGGCCAGCGCGTCGTCCTTGTCCTTATAGGTCACGGACTTGACGTTATTCCACGTCTTAAGCTCGGCCTCAAAAGCCTGAACATCGGCCTGATCGGCGTCATCACTAATGAACGCGTTGATGACAACCTGATCCTCGACGGTGCCGATCACGGAGTTCAGCATCGCAGAGCCCATGATGAACAGGCCAATGATAAACAGCGAAAGGAAGATCGTGATGACGGCGCCGAGCGAGGTAGTCCAGTTACGGAAGAAGTGGCTGATTGCCTCTTTGAAGGAGTAGCCCACGTTAGTTGGTGCCATAGTTGCCGTAACCTCCCCTCTCCTGGTCGCGGATAACGTGGCCGCCCTCGAGGGCGATCACGCGACGGTGCATGCTATCGACCATCTCGCGGTCGTGCGTGGCGACGATCACGGTGGTGCCGGTGCGGTTAATACGCTCGAGCAGCTTCATGATGCCCAGCGAGATCGCCGGGTCGAGGTTACCCGTGGGCTCGTCGCAGATCAGCAGCGGCGGACGGTTGACCATAGCGCGGGCGACGGCAACGCGCTGCTGCTCGCCACCGGAAAGCTGGTCGGGCAGCGAGTCCATCTGATCGGCCAGGCCGACCAGACGCAGCACCTCGGGCACCTGGCTGCGAATGACGCCCTTGGGCTTGCCGATGCACTGCAGGGCAAACGCCACGTTTTCGTAGGCGGTCTTTTGCGGCAGAAGCTTAAAGTCCTGGAACACGGCGCCAATCTGGCGGCGCAGGAACGGAACCTTGCGGTTCTTGATCTTCATGAGGTCCTGACCGGCAACCAGGATGCGGCCGCTCGTCGGCTTGACGTCGCGGTTGAGCGTCGACAGCAGCGTGGTCTTACCCGAGCCGGAGTGACCGACCAGGAAGACGAACTCGCCCGGATAGATCTCGATGTTGATGTCGTCGAGTGCAGGCTTGTTGGGCTGTGCCGGATAGATCTTGGTGACATGCTCCATAAGGATGACGGGCTCGACACCGGCCTGCTTGGCCATCTTCTTGCGGCTGGCCTGCGGATCGATGGGCGCAAACACCGACGTAAAATCGGGGTTGTTGAGCGCGTTATCGAGGCTTGCGACCTCGGCTGCCTGATCGCTCTCGACCACCGGGGCAGCAGGCTGCGTGGGG
>CABUBZ010000089.1 GCA_902489945.1 uncultured Collinsella sp. | reverse complement strand
CACGCAAAGAAGGCCACTTAATGTGGCCTTCGTCTTGCGCAGGACTGTAGAGCAGGAAACCTTATATCCGGCCCCTCCGGTCGGGGACCGCACCCGTACGACTACAACGTCATGTTTGGATCGGCGTCGACATCGAACGGCGAGATTTCACCTCGGTCGAATTTACGGCGAGCGACCTCCGCGATCATGGCGGCGTTATCGGTGCAGGCAGACAAGGGCGGCACCGTTACGCGGATTCCCTGACGCCCGAGTTTCTTGATCATCATCTCGCGCAGATGCGGGTTGGCCGAGACGCCGCCGCCGATGCAATACTCCTTGCACCCGGTAGCACGCAGGGCGTTTTTGGCCTTCTTGTACTGCACGTCAAAGACCGCCGCCTCAAACGAAGCCGCCAAATCGGGCAGGTGAATCGTGCGCCCGGCCTTGGTCTCCTGCTCGATGTAGAGCGTCACCGCCGTCTTGAGGCCCGAAAGCGAGAAGCGGTAGTCTCCCCTGCTGTTAAGCGCGCGGGGAAAATCGATCGCCTTGGGGTTGCCCGTCTCGGCAAGCTTGGAGATGATGGGGCCTCCGGGATAGCCAAGGCCCAGCGCCTTTGCCACCTTGTCGAAGGCTTCGCCCACGGCGTCGTCAAGCGTCTCGCCAAGCACCTCGTAGTCGCCCCATGCCCTTACGTGCACGAGCATGGTGTGCCCGCCCGAAACAAGCGTAAAGATAAACGGCGGCTTGAGGTCGGGCTGCGCCAACAGGTTGGCAAACAGGTGACCCTCCAGATGATTGACGCACACCAGCGGTTTGCCGGCAGCATACGCAAAGCCCTTGGCAAAGGCGACACCCACCACCAAGGCACCCACCAGACCCGGACCTTGCGTCACGCCCACGGCGGCAAGCTCACTTGGTGCAATGGCTCCGCCCGTAAGGCCCAGCGACGCTGCGGCGTCCTCGAGTGCCGCGTCCACGACGCTCACGATGACCTCAACGTGCTTGCGCGAGGCAATCTCGGGTACCACACCGCCAAAGCGGGCATGAAAATCAATCTGCGTCGACACCTGGTTGGCCAGCATCTTGCCGTCCGCATCGATAATTGCCACGGCTGTCTCGTCGCAGGAGCTCTCGATGGCAAGCACCAGGCGGCGGCGCTCGATTTCGGCACGCTCCTCAGCGGTGCGTTCGGGCGCGGGCAGCGGCCATACACGCTGTTCGGCAGCCGTCGGCTCGGGCGAGGCATTGTCGAGAGGAAGCACCAGGGGCAGCGGCGCCGTCATGACGATGGCATCCTTGCCGGCACCGTAATAGCCACGGCGACGACCGGCCTCGGTAAAGCCCAGAGCGGCATAGAGTGCAATTGCGGCCTCGTTGCCGTCCTCAACCTCAAGCGAAGCCGTGGTGCAGCCGAGCATCTGCGCGTCATAGCTCACGTGCGACAGAAGCTTGCGGGCGATACCCTCACGGCGATGAGTCGGATCGACGGCAACGTCCATAATCTGCACGTCCCCGTCGACGACCATGCCGCCGGCAAGACCCAGCAGCTGACCGTCGTCGTGCGCCACCCACCAGCTACGCGGAGCGGCAACGTCCTCGCCCAGCTCGGACAGGAACATGCCCGGCGTCCACGCCTCGTGTCCGGCGCCTTCAAAGCAGGTTGCCTCCAGCGCGCTCGCACCCTCGGCATCCGCCGCGCCCATGGGGCGGAACTGCAGATGACGTCCGGCGAGCTCGTCGGCAACACCTGTCACCTCACTCTGCGCGCTCTCGGCAAGGCCCAGGCGCTTGCGCTCGTTTTCCTCGGCGTCCGAAAGGCGCGTATAGATCGGCAAGACGCGAGCCGGATCGCCATCGCCTGCGGCGTGCGCCATCAGCAGGCCCTCACCCGAGGGCCACCACAGATCTCGCTCCACGCAGCGCGCCGTCTCATCCTCGCCCAGCAGTTTGCCATAACGCACGAGACCGTCACCAGTCAGCTGAACCTGATCCCAGTCCGCGGTCTGGCGCCACTCATCAAGCGCCACGGCGGCCTTGACCACACGCTCGCGCTCAAACAGACGCTCGGGACCCTCATCCCCCAGCACATACAGCGCCGGGTACACCTCGCCGCGCATGGCGTCGGCAAGAACACCAAGCTTGCCGCGTACGCCGGCCTTCCATGCCGTCCAGGCGCAAGCGTCAAGTGTCGACACGCCGAGCAACGGCACGTTGGCACCACGTGCCAGACCCTTTGCGGTGGAGATGCCGATACGCACGCCCGTAAACGAACCCGGGCCGCGGCCGACCACATAACAGCCGACATCGCTGCGATCCAGGCCGGTCTGCTTCAGTAGGCCATCAACAGTATTCACGAGCTCAACGTTGGCATGACGGCGACACAGATGGTCCCCACTCACCAACTTTGCCTCGCCTGTCTGCACGTCAATCCAGCTTGCCGCGCAGGCAAGCATGTCGGTCGATGTGTCGAGCGCCACCACCAGCGCGTTGTCGTTATGCAAGCTCATCTTGTACAGCCTTATCTATCAAATGGGAAAGCTCATCCGCGCGCTCGCCGTGTGCTTCGAGCGTTATCGTTCGCACGTCGCTGTCGTCCTCATCGCGCTTAAGCGTCACCGAAAGATACTCATCTGTCAGTTCATCCTGAAACTGCTCGCCCCATTCCAGCAGGCAAACACCCTCATAGCCCAGCACGTCAAAAATGCCCGTATCCTCAAGCTCGTAGGCATGCTCCAGGCGGTACAGATCAAAATGGAACAGCGGAATACGCCCTTGGTCATGAACGGCCATGAGTGCGAACGTAGGGCTTGTGACCATATGCTCATCGCCCAGAGCGCGCGAAACGCCCTTGGTAAAGTGGGTTTTGCCCACCCCGAGGCCGCCGGTCAAGATCAGCACATCGCCATCTTCTAGACACGGTGCGACCAGCTCGCCAAAATGCTCCGTATCGGCAGTACGGGCCGTTCTATAGGTACCTACCCCCAGGCGCTCCAGGGACATATACGCTCCTTATTATTCCGAGGCACCCTCTGGCGCGGGGTGCCGCTCCAGATAGTCGCCCAGCATCTTAAAGTCTTCCTCCAGCAACTCTTGCCACGCCGGATTGCGCAGCGCTGCCGCGGGATGAAACGTCGGCATCACCACAAAGTGGCCCATCTGATGGAACCTGCCGCGCAGCTTGGTAATGCCGATCTCGGTCTTGAGCACAAAGTGCGTTGCGGGGTTACCGAGCGTCACGATGATATCGGGCCAGATGCTTCGAATCTGCTCGCGCAAAAACGGTGAGCAAGCCAGCACTTCCTCGGGACGCGGATTGCGGTTTCCCGGCGGGCGGCACTTAAGCACGTTGGCGATATAGACGTCCTCGCGCTTAAGACCTGCCAGGGACAAAATGCCGTTGAGGTCTTCACCCGCCGCCCCCACAAAGGGTTCGCCCTGCAGATCCTCGTTGCGACCCGGTGCTTCACCAATAAACATGACGCGAGCGCGGGGGTTTCCCACGCCAAACACGATGTTATGGCGCGACTGATAGAGCTGGCAGAGATGGCAGTCGCCTAAAACAGCCTCAATCTCCTCGAGTGCGACCTCACGTGGCGCCTGATGGGTATGGCCGGGGATGTGCATGACGCCCATAGCGGCTCCTACACGTAGACCTTGTCGAGACGCATGCCAAAGCCGCAGGCGACCTCGTAGTTAATCGTTCCGCGCAGTCGGGCCATCTCGTCCATAGTGATCTCGGCATCGCCATCGCGGCCGACAATAATCATCTCGTCACCATACTCGGCCTCGGGAATCTCGTGTGCCGGGTTGGACTGAATGGCGACCATAAACTGATCCATGCAGATATTGCCAACCTGACGCACGCGCTCGCCGCGATACAGCACATCCATACGATTGGAAAGCGTACGCGATAGGCCGTCGGCATAACCGATCGGCAGCGTGCAGATCTGAACGCGCGTACGCGGTACGCGGTAGGTAAAACCGTAGCCCACGCCCTCGCCCATCGCAGGGTGCGCCACGCGCGTCACGCGCGCATGAACGCTCATAACGGGATCGAGCTGCATCACACGGCTACTCAGCTCGCACGGCTGCATGCCATACAAGCCAACGCCGGCGCGAATCATATCAAAATGCATCGAGGGGTCGAGCATCGAGGACGGCGTGTTGGCGCAATGCACGATACCGCACTCAAAACCCGCATCCTTAATGGCCTGAACGGCCTCGGTAAAGCGCTGGCACTGCAGCTTGTAGTCCCAGCCCGAAGGTTCATCGGCCGTGGCAAAGTGCGTAAATACGCCGTCGCACTGAATACCGCGATGGAAATCAATACCGCGGACAAAGTCGAGAACCTGCGTGTAATGTACGCCGATGCGGTTCATGCCCGTCTCGATGGCGAGATGATACTTGCCCACCTTGCCCGCCGCGACGGCACATTCGCCATACGCAAGAGCAAAGTCAGACGTATAGACCGAGGGCATGATATCAAACTCGAGCAACGTCGGAATGGCCTCGATAGGCGGCTCGCTTAGGATGAGGATGGGTTTCGTTATCCCGCCCTGTCGGAGCTCAACGCCCTCGTTAACCGTCGCCACGGCAAACATGTCGGCACCGGCCGAATACATGATCTTGGCGCACTCAACAGCTCCATGACCATAAGCATCGGCCTTGACCACGCAGCACAGGCGCTGACGTGGATTCAGCAAGTTCTTATAGGCCCTCGTGTTGCGACGGAGCGCCCCGCGGTCGATCTCGACCCAGGACCAGCGCGTCAAATCGGCTTTATTCATGATTAGTCATCCGACCCTTCGTCCATGATTCCCAGATCTTCGAGCGCATCCTTTGCCGCCAGTTCCATGGCAGGACCGATCAAGTCGATAAGATCGGTCGCGATAACGCTCTTCTCACCATACTCCGTCGCCGCGGCAAAACCGGCGTAGCTGTGAAGTGCGACGGCGTACGAATACAGCAGCTCCCAACGATCCATCTCGTCGCGCATGGTGGCAAGCGTGCCGGCCAAAATACCCGCGAGAACATCACCCGAACCGGCAGTTGCCAGAGAAGCCGGACCCGAGAGCGGCAGCAGCACACGCTCAACGCCACAGATAGCCGTCGTCGGCCCCTTGGCAATGACCACCAGATTGTCGGAGCCTGCAGCCCAGACAACCTTCTGCGCGGCCGCAATCGCGGTACCAAGGTCGTTCACCTCGTCGCCGGCAACCAGACGCGAAAGCTCACGATAGTGCGGCGTCATAACCAACGGCTGCTCGCGACGATACATCTCGGGATTACTATCAATACCGTCAATGGCAATCTTAGCAAGGCAGTTGAGTGCATCGGCGTCCAAGATAAGCGGCACATCAAGCTCGAGCAAGCCCGAAACCACCTGCATAGCGCCGGCAGATGTCGTCATACCGGGACCGCACAGTACACAGCTGTACTTCTTTGCAATCTCGCACACCGTCATGCGCGCAGCGGCGCCAAAGGAGCCGCGGGAATCAGACGGAATAGCAAAGACGGGAATCGAAGGAAGTGCCATGCGAATAAGATTGGCGCAGGCGTCAGGAGCCGCGACTGCCACGTAACCAGCACCCGCGCGAGCTGCAGACTTGGCCGCCATAATGGCAGCACCAGGATATTGCGCAGATCCGGCGACAATAAGCACAGAGCCACGGGAATACTTATCGATATTCGTAGGTAGTGGAGCAAAGTAATCAACTAAGTCACCGGGCTCGACAATCTCGGCGGCGTGGTCGACATCATCGATGACCTCGTCAAGACGGTCGTAAAGATTGCCGCAGATCAAATCGCCAGCATACTCAGGGCCATCAGCGCTATACAGACCAATCTTGGGCGCAATCATCGTCACCGTATGCTCGGCACGAATGCAGTCGTCATCAACAACGCCCGTCTCGGCATTCAGGCCCGAGGGGACATCAATGGATACGACACAATCGGCGCATTCATTGACCGTAGGAATCCAAATGGAGAACGGCGCACGCAGATTCCCGTGGAAACCGGTACCAAAAATGGCATCGACAACAACATCGGCCTTATCGATCAAAACCTCGAGTTCATCACGCGAGGGGCCGACGCAAACGTGCACATCGCGGCCGGCCGTACGACGAGCAACATGACGTGCCAGAGCAGCAGGAATCTCATCCGGCTCAACCGGAGAAACGATATCCACGTCCACACCCTTATGGCTCAGGATATCGGCGGCAACCCAACCGTCGCCGCCATTATTACCAAAACCGACCAGAACGAGAACCCGATCGGGATTGAGCTTCAAGACCTCGTTGGCGGCAAACTCACCCGCCAGCTCCATAAGCTCGGCCTTCGAAGTCCCTTCTCGTTCGATGATATCCTCGAGACGAACGACTTCTTCGGTACTCAAAACCGGTTTCATCTATGCTCCTAGCGTATCTTGCGAAGCATCGCCCAGGTGCTCCGTCAATGCTGAATTCTGCAGCTGCTCAAGCTCATCTAAAACAGAGCGAGCCTCTTTAAATGTCTGCGCAACGCGTTTCTTGGTGCTCAGTTTTTCATCTTTTGGCTTAGGTCGAGCATCTTCGGTAATCGCGATGGCATTCGCAACGGCCAAGTCTCCCGTAAGCGTAATGGAAAGAGCGACCTCAACAACACCCAGTTCTTGAGCGATCTCGAGAGCACGGCCCGAAAGCAGCGCCTTCGGTTTGCCGAGTTTATCACGCGTTACCGAAACATCCTTGCGACCCACGCCTTGACTAAAACCCGTGCCGAGAGCTTTAAGCACCGCCTCGCGCGAAGCAAAGCGACTCGCATAGTGAGCAGCGGGACGCGATGATGCATCGCAATACGCACGCTCTTCTTCGGTAAACACACGCCGAGCAAACGACGGCGTCTTTTCAAGAATTGATTTCATGCGGGAAATCTCGACGATATCAACGCCGATACCAGCTTCAGCCATGTTCACCTCCATATCGCACAGACTAAGTTATTGTAGCCCGTTCACAGAAGATGCGACAAACGAGGGTTATAAAACACAGCTACTATGTGAGACAAAACCCGCAAAATCAGAACCACCCTTAAAAAGGGTGGTTTGCTCTTAGGGTATAACCCACGGGCT
>CABUBZ010000088.1 GCA_902489945.1 uncultured Collinsella sp. | reverse complement strand
GAGGTCCTCGGGGTTCACGCCCTGGGCCAGCGCCTCCTCTATCTTGCGCTCCTCCTGAGCCTTGGCAGCCTCGCGCTCGCGCTTCTCCTTGCGCTTCTTGCGGCGACCGGTGGACTCGCGAGAGGCCTCCTCGACGGCAGCACGAGCCTCCTCGAGCACCTTCTCGCGGCTGTACTCCTCGGCCTCGCGAGCCATGCGGCTGTAGTGGTCCTCTTCGTTGTTGTGACCGCCCTTGCGTTTCTTGCCCTTGCCCTGCTTGTCGGGGTTGGGGAAGTCCATGCCAGCAGCGACGTTGTTGCTGGCGTTGGTGCGATGGCTGTGCGGACGGCTCTCGGAGGCGTTGCGCTCGGAGTTGTTGTCGGAAGCGTTGCGATCGTTACGACGGCCACCGCGGCGGTCGTTGTTGCCGCCACGACGGTTACCGCGCTCGGCGGCGCGCTCGGCCTTGGCCTTGTCCTCGGCGTCTTTCTTCTCCTTGAGCACGGTCTCCTGTGCGGCGATCTGGTCGAGCAGCGAACGGAAGCGCGAACCGGAGTCGGAAGCGGGAACGGCGCGGCGCTGGGCCTCGCGGGCAGCCTCCTCCTTCTCGCGGGCAAGGCGCTCCTGCTCGGCCTTCTTCTTGGCCTCGGCCTCGGCGCGGGCAGCCTCCTCGGCAGCCTGGGCTGCGGCAAACTGGCGGCGCTCCTCCTCGCGGGCCTTCTCGGCGGCGATGCGCTCGCGCTCGGCCTCAGCGGCGCGAGCGGCCTCCTCGGCGGCAGCTGCCTGCTCCTCGGCCTGCTTGGCGGCCTCGACTTCCTGAGCGCGGGCCTCGATCACCGAGGCGAGCTGCTTGCGGACCATGGCGACATAGGCGTCCTCCAGGGTGGAGGAAGCGGACTTAGCGGGAATCTTCATTTCGGCGAGATGACCCATCAGTTCCTTGGAGGTCATGCCGAACTCTTTGGCCAGGGTGGACACACGGACTTTTGCCATATGACTTCACCTACCCTTTCTGGCACCTTGGGTGCCTAGAGACTGAACGAGCGTGGGAGACGCGCCGGGACCCGCCCGGCGCGACCGCGCGCTAGATCAGGTCCTCCGCATCATCGAAGGCGTCGGTGTCATGGACACCGCAGAAACGGGAGCCGGGACGAGCCTGGTTGCGGCACTGGATGCCGTCCTCGGACACGTACTCGCAGCGGCGGACGTCCTCGTCCTCCTCGTCACCGATCAGGTCGGCGGCGGGCTCCTCGTGAACGGGAACGTTCTTGAGGATGTCGGCGGCAAGCGTCTCGGACTTGATGTCAATGTGCCAACCGGTCAGGCGCGCGGCGAGGCGGGCGTTCTGGCCCTCCTTGCCGATGGCGAGGGACAGCTGGTCGTCGGGCACGATGACGCCGGCGTAGGCCTTCTCCTCGTCAATGAGGACGCGGGTGACCTTAGCGGGCGACAGGGCGTTAGCGACGTAGACGGAAGGATCGGCATCCCACAGGATGACGTCGACGCGCTCGCCGCGGAGCTCGCCAACGACAGCGCGAACACGGCTGCCCTTGGGGCCGACGCAGGCGCCCACGGGATCCAAACGGTCGTCGAGCGAGTGGACGGCGACCTTGGAGCGCTGGCCGGGCTCGCGGGCGATCGACTTGATCTGGACGGTGCCCTCATAGATCTCAGGCACCTCCTGCTCAAACAGACGACGCATGAGCTCGGGGTGGGTACGGGAGATGACAATCGGCGGACGGCTGTGCTCGCCACGAACCGGCTGCAGGTTGGAGTTGGGGTCGCGAACGTCGATAATCACGGCCTTGATGTGCTGGTTGTGCAGGTAGCGCTCGCCCATCGGACGCTCGTTGCGCTCGTTCTCGTAACGGCGCTGGTCGAAGTGCGGCAGCTCGGCCTCGACGCCCTCGCGGATCTTGACGATTGTGAAGTCGGGCGTGGACTGCAGAACGGTACCGCTGATGAGGTCACCGATGCGGCCGGAGAACTCCTCGTAGATCTGCTCTCGGGCGGAATTGCGCACGATGGCGTTGATCTCGGCCTTGGCGTGCTGGGCAGCGATGCGGCTCGTGTTCTTGGGGGTGACGTCAATCTCCTCGAACTCAGTGAAGTTGCCCTCCTCGTCCATGGAATCGTCGATCGGCTCCAGGCGGTAGACGTAGATCTTGCCGGTGGTGCGGTCGATGGTCACCTTGGCGCCCCACTCAAGATGCAGGATCTCGGCATAGCTCTTGGCGAGCGACTGCTCCAGGCGGTCGATCAGGTAGAGCTGGTCGATGTGCTTCTCCTGGCAAAGCTCCATCAGGGCGGACATCATGTCGGATGCTGCCATCTTACTTTCCTTCCTTCGCGGGCTTGAAGTCGTAGGTGGGCTTCAACTTGCACTTTTTAACATCAGAGAAATCGAGGGTAACGGACTCGCCGTCCTCGAGCTCGAGGGTCACGTCGGCCTCGGTGGCGGCGGCAATCTTGCCGGCGTACTTGCGACGGCCCTCGGTGGCGGTGGAGGTGAGCTCACAGTTCTCGCCCACAAAGCGGGCAAAGTCGCACGGGCGGCGCAGCGGGCGCGCCATACCCGGGCTCGACACCTCGAGCGTATAGCTCGAAGAGATGGGGTCGAGCTCCTCAATCACATCGCCGACCCACTTGGTGTTGGCCGTGACGTCGTTGAGCGACAGGCTCTGACCCTCGGCACCCTCGATACGCACACGCACGCAGGGGGCCTTGGTGGCACCCACGAGCTCGACGTCGACGATGTCGATATCGTGCTGGGGAGCGACGGCCTCGAGCGCGTCGATGATCGCCTGCTCGGTCTTGGTCTTGACCATTGCGGCACCTCCATCCATACAAAAAAGAAGCGGGGCCGAAACCCCACTTCTTTCAATTACAACTTCATTTGCAAGCAAACTATACCAATAGCTGCGGAAACGTGCAAGCACAACGCAAACCTGCAGATGAGTGCAAGCACAGGTTCTCCACAAGAATAGGACAATTGGACTAAAGACTCCATGAGGCAAGCGTCCGAGGGTCCAAAAACGGGCCATGCGTCCCAATCCACAGGCCCGTTCGGACCCCAAGGGCATTCCTCCCCGAGCCCCTATCGACCAGACTTACGTTAAGGGGCATTCTGCAACAAGCCAGCCAGCAAGTCGCGCAACGACGAACCTTTCGAGATCCTTTACGGTAAGGAGGCACCCATGAAACGCCTAGGCACCCTCCGCATGACTGCGCTCGCCATCGCAACGTGCTCGTTGACCCTCGTGGGCTGTGGCAAAACGAACAGCAAAACCGGAACATGCGAACCGGATCCTGGCAGCACCAAAGCCATCGAGAAAACCGAACCCCCGGCGAGCTTCAACAAAATAGACGAGGACATCGTCGATCCCCAGAGCTTGGGTCCCGATTCCCAAGAACAGTTCCCCATCGACCTTGAGGCAGACGAGAACGTCCATGTTACCTGCGTGGGCAAGGACACGGATGGCTACGGCGACGCCGCGCTCGTCTTTACGGTGACCAACAACACCGGTGTCGACATGATGTTTGGCGATGTGGACTCCTATGCCTACGTCAACGGCGTGGTCCGCGATGTGCACATGCGCCAGCAGGTCGCAGCGGGCGAGGAAACGCGCGCCATGCTCACCTTTGTGGGCACCTACGACGACCCGGACTTTGATGTGAACAACGACCTCAACGACATCTACCTCAACATCTGGATGTTCGAAGAGGCAACGGGCAACGTTTACTTTAGGGACCTGGTACACATCCCATAGAAAACGTTGCGACGCAATGACTAAGCAGGGCATACAACACAAAACGAGGGACGACCCAACCGGATCGCCCCTCGTCTTTTATGCGTCAGTTAAGCGCACAGTGCCTACTTGACCACCAGGTTGACCAGCTTGTCGGGCACGCAGATGGCCTTGACGACCGTCTTGCCCTCGAGCCACTTGGCGACGGCGGCCTCGGCGGCAGCCTGCATTTCCTCGTTGGAGGCATCGCGGGCCACGTCGACGCGGCCGCGGACCTTGCCGAGCACCTGGACCACGATCTGCACCGTGTCCTCAACGGACTCGGCCAGGTCGAACTCGGGCCAGGCGGCGGTGTAGGCGTTGCCCTCACAGCCGAGCGCCTCGTGCCACAGCTCGTCGGCCCAGAACGGGCAGATGGGAGCAAGGACGCTCACGATATCCTTAGCCACGCCGTAGCACAGCGCCTTGTCGCGGGCGGTATCCTCGATGGCGTTGAGGTAGGCGCTCGCCGCGTTGACGAGCTCCATGACGGCCGAGATCGCGGTGTTGAACTGGCCGCGATCGAAGTCCTCGGTGCACTTGGCGATGGTGCGGTGACGCTCGCGATAGAGCTTCATCGCAACCTCGTCGAGCGCGGACTTGTCGAAGGCCACGTTGGCGTCGCCGGACTGGACGAGCTGCCAAACGATACGCCAGGCGCGCTTGATGAAGCGGTTGGCGCCCTCAACGGCCTTGGGATCCCAGTCGAAGTCCTTCTCGGGCGGGGCGATAAACAAGATCGCCAGACGCATGGTGTCCGCGCCGTAGGGCTCGATAACCGAGCTCGGGGGCACGACATTGCCCTTGGACTTGGACATGGTGTCGCCGTTCTCGTCCTTGACCATGCCCTGGCACAGCAGGTTAGTGAAGGGCTCGTCCACGCTCAGCAGGCCCAGGTCGCGCAGCGCCTTGGTAAAGAAGCGGCTGTAGAGCAGATGCAGAATGGCGTGCTCGATGCCGCCGATGTAGTTATCGACGGGCATCCAACGGTCGGCGGCCTCGCGGGAGAAGGGCAGCTCGGTGTTGTGCGGATCGGTATAGCGCAGGTAATACCAGCTGGAGCAGGTGAAGGTGTCCATGGTATCGGTCTCGCGCTTGGCCGGGCGGCCGCAGACCGGGCAGGTGGTCTCGTAGAACTCCTTGCACTCGGCGAGGGTCTCGCCTGCACCCAGGTCCAGGTTCTCGGGTAGCGTCACCGGCAGCTGATCCTCGGGCACGGGCACGATGCCGCAGTGCTCGCAGTGGATGGCCGGGATGGGGTTGCCCCAATAGCGCTGGCGGCTGATGAGCCAGTCGCGCAGACGGAACTCGACCTTGCGACGACCGCAGCCCATGGCCTCGAGGTCGGCCACGATCGCAGCCTCGCCCTCGGAGTGCTTACCGCCGCGCATGCCGGTGTACTTGCCGGACTGGACCAGCGTGCCCTCGGCAGCGTGGGCACAATCCCAGTCGACGGTCTCGGCATGGAAGGTATCGATGGTCTCGCCGCTGGCCTCGACGGCAGCGCGGTCATCGTCGTCCAGGATGATCGGCACGATCGGCAGGTCGTACTTACGCGCAAACTCAAAGTCGCGCTGGTCGCCGCAGGGAACGGCCATGACGGCACCGGTGCCATAGTCGGCAACGACATAATCGGCAACCCACACGGGGACCTTCTCGCCGTTGACGGGGTTCACCACGTAGCGGCCCGTAAAGGCGCCGTGCTTTTCGAGGGTGCCCTGGGCACGCTCGACGGCGGAGATATGCTTGGAGTCCTCGACGATCTTGGTCACGGCCTCCTCGTACACCGTGCCCTCGACGAGCTCGTGCAGACGAGCGTACTCGGGAGCCAGGACAAAGAAGGAAACACCGAAGAGCGTATCGGCACGCGTGGTGAAGACGGTGATCTTGCCCTCATCGCCCTCGATGGGATCGCCATCCTGGTCGCACAGGGTAAAGTCGACCTCGGCGCCCTCGGAGCGGCCGATCCAGTTGGCCTGCATCTGCTTGACGCGCTCGGGCCAGCCGGGGAGCTTCTCCAGGTCGTCGAGCAGCTCCTGGGAGTACTCGGTAATCTTGAAGTACCACTGCTCCAGGTCGCGCTTCTCGGGTTCGGTGCCGCAGCGCCAGCACTTGCCCTCGGTGACCTGCTCGTTGGCCAAAACGGTCTTGCAAGTGGGGCACCAGTTGACCGGGTTCTTCTTACGGTAGACCAGGCCCTTTTCCCACAGCTTCTCAAAGATCCACTGACCCCAACGGTAGTAGTCGGGGCTGCAGGTCTTGACCATGCGATCCAGATCGTAGGAAAAGCCCATGCACTTCATCGTGGCGAGCGCCTGGTCCATGTTCTTATACGTCCAGGCGGCAGCCTGCGTGTTGTGCTTGATGGCGGCGTTCTCGGCGGGCAGGCCAAAGGCATCGAAGCCGATGGGATGCAGCACGTCGTAGCCGCGCATGCGGGCCTGACGGGCCATGGCATCGCCGATAGTATAGTTGCGTGCGTGGCCCATGTGCAGGTCGCCCGACGGATACGGGAACATCTCGAGCACATACTTCTTGGGCTTACTGTCGTCGGTGTCGACGGCAAAAAGGTTGGAGTCCTCCCAAGACTTCATCCACTTGGACTCAATGGCCTGCGCGTCGTAGGCAGGGATCTCATCCTTATGATCTGTGCAATCGCACATATCAGCTCCTTTGTTAGCTGGGTTGGGGCGGGGCGTTCTTACCTTTACTCGCTGCTGCGGACAGTCCTGCTCGCACGAAGAGCACATTAAGTGCTCTTCGGCTCGTGCGGAACTTGCAGCGAGCCCCGCCACATCGTTAACTCGCATGATGATAGCAAATACGACAAGCGAGATGCCTGCGACTTGCAGGCATCTCGCTTTATCTAAATAACGTGGTTGATACTCAACCTTTATGTGCAGCTCTTATCTTAGCGGTAGGACACAGACTGCTGAGAGTCTTTCACGACAACGTCGTGGGCGCCGCCTTCGACGATGGAGGTGGAGCTGACCAGCGTTAGGCGTGCCTTTTCCTGGAGCTCGGGGATCGAGAGGGCACCGCAGTTGCACATCGTGGACTTGACCTTATAGAGCGTGCCGCCCACGCCGTCCTTGAGGGAACCGGCGTAGGGAACGTAGGAGTCGACGCCCTCGACGAAGCTGAGCTTCGCGGCGCCGCCCAGGTCGTAACGCTGCCAGTTGCGGGCACGTGCAGAACCCTCGCCCCAGTACTCCTTCATGTACTGACCGTTCACGTTGACGCGCTCGGTCGGACTCTCATCGAAGCGAGCGAAGTAGCGGCCCAGCATCATAAAGTCGGCACCCATGGCAAGGGCGAGCGTCATGTGGTAGTCGTAGACGATACCGCCGTCGGAGCACACGGGCACGTAGAC
>CABUBZ010000087.1 GCA_902489945.1 uncultured Collinsella sp. | reverse complement strand
TGCCACGGTTATCGCGACCGCCGGCACGACCGCCGCGGGAGCCGGCCTGGTTGCCGCCACGCCCGCCGCGATAGCCGCCACGACGCTCCTCGCGGGTATCGTCGTAGTTGCGCCAGTCATCGCGACGATCGCGGCTGGCACGCGGGTCACGACGATCGCGCGACTCGTTAGAACGACCAGCGCCGCCGCGGCCGCCATTGCTGCGAGCACCCTCGCGACGCTCGCCGCCGCGGCTACCGCGCTCTTCAAAGCGTTTGCCGCCACGGGACTCACCGCCACGGGCACCTCGCTCACCGCGGCTCTCGCCGCCGCGACGCTCATCACGGCCACCGCGCTCGTCATCACGACCGGAACGACGGCGGTCGCCCGAACCGCGCTTGCCACCGCGCGAACCGCGGCGGTCGTCCTCGCGCTCAACACGGCGACGACCGCCGCGGTCCTCGTCCTCGCGGCGACGACGATGCGCCTCGCCCTGGAACTGCTTGGCGCGGCGCTCGGCACGGTTGCCACGCGGGGCCTGCTCAACAGCAGCAGCACGCTCCTCGGCAGCCACCTCACGAGCCACGCTCTCCACGGCCTCGTCCACGCGAGCCTGAACGCCCTCGCGCACGCGGGTCTTGCCGCCGCGCTTGGGACGGCTCGGGCGCTCGCCGTCGCTGCGGCGCTCGTCGCGACCGCGGTTGGAACGACCGGCCACATCGCCGTAATCGTCGCCGTTGCGCTTGCCGTCGCGACGTGCCTGCTCAAGCTTCTTCTTGCTCTTGGACTTGCCGCGCTTGGTCTTCTTCTTCACCTTAAAGGCCGAAGGATCGCGCTCGGGGTCAATCGCGGGCGGATTGGGGCCCACATGCAGGTCGCCGGCGTCATAAATGTCGGCCGTCTTGTCCATGAGCTTCTCGATCTCGTAGAACTCATCGACGTCCTGCTCGGTCACAAACGTAATGGCCCAGCCCAGCTCGCCGGCGCGGCCCGTGCGGCCGATGCGGTGGATGTAGTCGGTCGGCTCGGCCGGCACGTCAAAGTTCACGACATAGCGCACATCGCTAATGTCGATGCCGCGGGCGAGGACATCGGTTGCCACCAGCACGTCGACGGTGCCGTCGCGGAAGGCCGAAAGCGCGCGCTCGCGCTGGGCCTGGCTGCGGTTGCCGTGGATCGCGGCGGCCTTGATGCCCTTGCGCTCCAGACGACGGCAGCAGCTGTCGGCGCGGTGCTTGGTGCGCATAAAGACGATAGTGCGCTCCGGTCCCTCTTTCTTGAGGAACTCGGGCAGCAGGTTGTTCTTGGCCTCGATGGACACCGGGAACACAAACTGGTCGACGGTGTCGGCGGTCGACGTGGCAGGCGCGATCTCCACGCGAGCCGGGTCGCTCACCAGGTCGGTGATCTCGCCCACAGCCTCCTCGTCGAGCGTGGCCGAGAACAGCAGCGTCTGGCGCTCGGCCGGCGTCTCGCGCACAATACGGCGGACAGCGGGCAAAAAGCCCATGTCGAGCATGCGGTCGGCCTCGTCGAGCACCAGGACCTTGACCTCGTTCAGGTGGCAGGCGCCCTGCTCGATCAGGTCGACCAGACGACCCGGCGTGGCGACCAGGATATCGCAGCCGTACTTGAGTGCCGCGGTCTGCGGCTTGTAGCTCACGCCGCCCACGACGGTCACGGCAACGTGGCCCGTGACGTCGGCGATTTTGCTCGCGACCTCGTCGATCTGCTGGGCAAGCTCGCGCGTGGGGGTGATGACGAGCATCACGGGGCCACGGCCGTTGCCCTCGGGCTTTTTAGCACCGCGGCGACGGTTGCGGCCGCCGCGCTCGCGCACGGGCTTGGGCGGAGCGATGTGCTCCAGATTGTTCATGGTCGGCAGCAAGAAGGCGGCCGTCTTGCCGGTGCCGGTTTGAGCGGCGGCAAGCAGGTCGCGACCCTCGAGCACCACGGGGATCGAGCCGGCCTGCACGGGCGTCGGCGCCGTGTAGCCCAGGTTCTCGATAGCACGAAGCATCTCGTCCGAAAGTCCCAGCTCGTCAAAGGCGGGCAGGCTCTCGGTAGCGGACTCGACGGCCTGGGCAGCATTGGCCTCATCGGCGGCATCGAAGGCAGCCTGGGTCATGGCCTCGCGGGCCTCGTCCAGGATCTCGGCGTCGGTGACGTCAGATACAGAATTACGCATATGTTGTTGTTCCTTATCTGCACGCGCAATGGGCACGGCATGCGGCCGCGCGGGCGTGCTTGGTAGTGCGCTAATACATACAAAAACGGATGCGCACAGAGAGGACGTTGCTCAGCACGCTGGCGATCGCTTTGGCAGCCCTATCACGCGCCGTCCAGACGCAGCAGCTCTAAGCGATGGAGCAGATTCGCCGCCGGTTAGTATACCCGTGCTTCGCATGCCCCCACGTAAACCACAGATGACGAGGCGGACGAGGTGGGCCCGGCTGATTGTCTCAATCTGTAACATCTACAGGGCAAATCTTCCTCTACGTGTTACAGATCGAGACAAACGGTCGACACAGTTCACAAACGTCTCAATCTGTAACAGTTACCGAGTAAAATCGGTCCTAATTGTTATAGATCAAGACAGAGGGGGATTTCCGTTCAGTCCAACCAAAATCTCTCGGTCTTCCTGCAATTTCGAACATGTGGCCTATAATGTTGCTTTGGTTACGCTATATATTGCGCAGCCATTTAATACGTCGCCCACCGGGGGCCATTAATTCCTATCGCCATATTGGCTAGGAAGCAATCAAAGGAGGTATCCGTGGCAGCAGAGACGCCTTGCTCGGTCCTCTATAACGATATTCGCTCGTTCGGCGGTCTTAAACATCTCGAGATCGCCCGAATGCTCATCAATGGAAACTCTTATCTCGGCAGTACCCTGCTCGAGAAATGCTCTTCCAACCGCTCGTATCTCACCCGTTACATCGTCCATCGCAAGCCTGACCAGTGCGCGCCCGCCATCTACAGCGACTTTACCGTCACCACGCTCAACCTTTCCGCGGCAATCTGCAGCAAGCTCGGCGGCGGCGAGTCCGCCTATCAGGCAATCGCCGAGCACTATCGCGGTCCGGCCGCCAACGAAATGATGTCGGCTCTCGCCAGCTACAAGCTGGACAGCCGCCTATATGCAAATGCCCTCAATCGCATCGACAACTTTGACGGCAATGCCGTGCGCGAGAAAAGCACGCTTTACCTTATGCTCTTTGTGGCAACGGGGGCGCTCGCCGATCCCGTTCAGGGCGTGGCCACCGTCGAGCGCTTTTGCGACAGCAAGACGGGCGGGCACTTTGGCACCACCGAAACTACCGTCGGACGTGGCTTTATGAGCAGCCTGGAGCAGCCGCGCACCGTCGCCCCCAACCTCGGTCTGCTCAGAACCCATGCCGACAACTGCGCCGACATGCAAATCCATCCCCTCACACGCGATCCGCGCGGCACCGTGATTGGTTCTTTGCCCAAAACCTCGCCCAGCATCACCGATGTAGGCGCCGACGCCTCGCGCGAGCATCTTCGTATTTGGCTCGAGGGTGAGCACTGGTACGCCCAGGGCCTTGGATCGACCAACGGCACAGTGCTCGAATCGGGCGCGGGCGACGGCGATATTGTGATTGAGCCGCCGCGCGACCAACGCGAGCCCGGCAAAGTCTATCCCCCCGTGGAAATCGCCAACAGCGACAGGCTCCATCTGGGTCTCTACACGACATTCCTTGTCATTGTGGACTAGCGCGGACGGCGATCGGAAGACGGTCGCCGTCCGTCTTTCGTCTTCTACCTTCTGCGTCGTAAACGACAATACTCAGCGGTATACGTGAGCAGTGCGGCTATCATGGTACTTTACCGATATCCGCACTGCTCACGTATACGCACGGCAACCCATGCCAGACAAAGGAACGCCATGGATACTACCGATAGCGCCTATGGCGACAAACTCATCCGTCTTGACACGTTCGACACCGCCGTGGCGGTCGACCCCAGCGCCGAGGACGACGCCAAGCGTCGGTTTATGACGCTTATTCTCCAGACGGCCCACCGCAACAACGGCAACATCGGGCACGTGCTGCGCGCGACCAACACGAGCGGCGAGGTCTTTGCCGTCAAGCTACTCAAGGACAACGCCGTCCTTTCCGGCCAAGCCCCCGACCGCTCCGCCGAGCAATCGGCCGCTCACCTGGCCAACACCGCCGCGCTGTTCGAGGAGTACCGTCATCTGTGCACCGTCTCGCACCTGCGCGGATTTCCGCGCGTCTATGGCTACGGATCGTGCGAGGACGACCCGCTCATCCTCATGGAGTGGGTCGAGGGCACCTCACTCAAGCAGGCGCTGCCCCTGCTTCCTCACGACGCCTCGGGCGGGCTGACCACCCAGATGGTCGCCGCCGTCGGAAACGCCGTGCTTCGTGCACTCTTGATGACCCAAGGCCTCGTGAATCCGGTCGTCCATCGCGACCTTTCGCCTGCCAATATCATGTTCCGCACCACCAGCCGAACGCTCGAGCAGCAGATTGCCGATTGCTCCTTTGACCCCTGCCTCATCGACATGGGCTCCGCGACCATGGCTCTCGGCGACGACACGATCACCCGGCGCGCCGACATCTGGCGCTTTGCCACGCCCGCATACGCCGCGCCCGAGATGCTCACGCAGGATATCGAAGGCATCGCGGCCCTTCGCCGTTCGCCGGCAATCGACGTCTATGCGCTTTCGAGCATTCTGTACCAGCTCTACAGCGGTCGCAAACCGTTTGACTTTGAGTCGACGGACGCCGCTGCAACCGGCTCGTTCTATCTCGTAAAGACCAAGACCAAGCCGGCACCGCTCGAGCCGCGCTGCGAGGGCGATGAAGCGCTCGTCAAAATCATCATGAAGGGTCTCTCAGTCCAGCAGTGCGATCGTCCCACCGAGCAGCAGATGCTCGAGGTGCTCTCGGCATACCTCACCGATGCCGAATCCGAGGGCCGCGAAGGCGCGGGCAGTGACGCCGCAATCGACATCGACTCCGGTACACACCTTAAGGTCGACGTCGCCGGCGAGCGCGCGCGAGAGATCCTGGAGCAGGCCCGGCACGATGCCATGACCCGCCGCCGCTTTATTATCGGTGGCGTTGTCGCAGCCGTTGCGGGGCTCGGCGTTATCGGGGCGGCAACCCATGGCTTTGGCATCCCCGACTACCTGGACGGCATCCGCAGTTCACTTGACGACTACACTTGGGATCAGCTGCAGGAGATTTCGCTCAAGATTAAGGCCACCGAGACCCGTAGCGAGGCACGCGAGATTGCCAGGCGCTATCATCTGCTCGATGCCGATGGGCATATCCCCTATCCGTGTACCAAGCGTGTCACGCTCACCAACGGGCTGCAGGTTGGCGCGCAGCTTGTGGGCATCCGCCACGATGAGCTTCTGGACGGGACGGGCAAGGCCGGACTGACGTTTATGTTCGATGCGGGTATTGCCGAGCGCAACGCTGCGGCTGAACCGCCGAGCGCCGGCTGGGCAGATTGCGAGCTGCGGGAATGGCTCAACGGCGACGGCCTTAAGCTGCTGCCCAACGAGTTGCGCGCACTCATTAAAGGGGTCAAGAAGGTCTCGAACAATGTGGGCGCCGCCAACAGCGCATCGTGCCTGAGCGAGTTGCCCGCAACCCTTTGGCTGCCCGCCATGGTCGAGCTGTGCGGTACGCAACCGCCCGATTCGTTTACCGAGGACTATCACTACCTGGCAGACATCTACAACGGCGAGGGCAAGGAGTATCAGCTCTTCCGCGAGCTCAAGGTGAGCCCGTATTCCACGAACGAGACGATGGTCCGCCAGTGGAAGGGCAAGGACACCTGCTGGTGGGAGCGCACGGTGAGCCCCGACACATCGGAGAGCGAAGGCACGCTCTATATGAACCGCGTGGGGCACGACGGCGACGTCTTTACGTACGCAACGCCTGCGGAAAAGCCAAACAAGCTAACCTGTGTGATCCCCGGGTTCTGTATCTAGGCGGCGGGCGTCTTGCCGCAACGGGACCCCTCCCCGGCAATTGTCTCGATCTGTAACAGTTAGAACCCAAAAACCGGTCTAGATGTTACAGATCGAGACGTTAGTTTTCGGCCGAAATGTTTGTCTAAATCTGTAACAGCTATGGTTCAAAAACCGGTCCAGACGTTACAGATTGAGATGTTTGGCAAAGACGACCGCCGATTGAGCAGCCACCCTCATCTGTAATGAAAAGTCATACATTCCAACTACTACTAGACACCCCCAGGGGGTATGGGTGTATAGTATCGGCAGGTTAACAATTCCAATACCGAACCACAGAAAGGAGAAGCCATGGCTCAAGATAAATTCGATGTGGGCGGCATGACGTGCGCCGCCTGCCAGGCGCACGTGGACCGTGCCGTGAGCAAACTCGACGGCGTCCAAAGCGTCGCGGTCAATCTGCTCGCCGGCTCTATGCTGGTGGACTACGACCCTGCGCAGGTCTCCCCCGACGACATCTGCACCGCTGTCGACCGCGCGGGCTACTCAGCCTCGCCCATCAGCACGGGCACCGACGCTGTCCAAAGCGGAAGTGCGCAAGCCAGGTCCGGCGCCGCCCATATGGAGTCGCCCACCAAAAAGCTGGAGGCCGCCGCCTCCGCCATGCGCACCCGCCTCATCATCTCGATCATCTTCCTCATCCCGCTGTTCTACATAGACATGGGGTACATGCTTGGCTGGCCGCTGCCCGGCGTCTTCACCGACCATACCCACAGCATGACGCTCGCCCTCACTGAGCTCGTCCTGCTCATCCCCATCGTCTATGTCAACGACGCATACTTCATCAACGGCTTTAAATCGCTCGCGCATGGCGCGCCCACCATGGACGCCCTCATCGCCGTCGGCGCCACCGCGTCTATCGCCTGGTCGCTCTACGCCATGTTTATCATGGCCGACCAACTGGCCGCCGGACAGGTCCACGAGGCCATGATGACGGGCATGGACAATCTGTATTTTGAGAGTGCGGGCACAATCCTGTCGCTCGTCACCGTGGGCAAATACCTCGAGACGCGCAGCAAGTCCAAAACCGGCGGCGCCATCGAGGCGCTCATTGACCTGGCGCCAAAGACCGCGACCGTCGTGGCCGAGGACGGCACCGAGTCCACCGTCGACGTCGATGCTATTCTGCCCGGCCAGGTGCTGCGTGTGC
>CABUBZ010000086.1 GCA_902489945.1 uncultured Collinsella sp. | reverse complement strand
GGTGGTGGGCATGACGTGTAAGCTTTCTGCTATCGTCGCCGTGTGTAGCGATTGGGGCATTGGGTGCGAGGGCGACATGGTGGTGTCCAATCGCGCCGACATGCGCCATTTTGTGGCCTGCACCAAGGGCTGCCCGGTCATCATGGGGCGCAAGACGCTGCTGAGTTTCCCCGGCGGGCGTCCTCTCAAGAACCGCCGCAATATCGTGCTCACGCGCGACAAGGGTTTTGCTGCCGAGGGCGTCGACGTGGTGCATAGCATCGACGAGGCGCTCGCTGCGGTTGCCGATGAGCCCGTTGCCTGGGTGATCGGTGGCGGTGAGGTGTATCGTCAGTTTCTGCCGTATTGCGCCGAGGCCGAGGTCACGCATAACCACTGCGTCCATGTCGTGGATACGTACTTTCCCGATTTGGAAGCCGATCCTGCGTGGGAGATTGCACGGCGTGGCGGTGTTGCCACGATTGCCGCGGGCGAGGGTGACGAGGGTCTCGATTATGAGTTCGTGACGTATCGTCGCATCGAGGTGTAAATCGTCTGGCGTGAACGCTATCATCGGTTTGATTGAATGCATGGGGCGGCGCTTGGCGTCGCCTCGTTTGGTATAGATATGCTGTAAAGAAGGGTGCGGGCTGGCTACTATGACTGATGCCGTTGAGGTGCTGCGAATCGATTCGCTCGAGGACGAGCGGCTCGATGCCTACGTGCGACTGACCGAGCGCGAGCTGCGCTGCGTGCTGGAGCCGCAAAAGGGCATCTTTATTGCGGAGAGCGCCAAGGTCATCGAGCGTGCCGTGCGTGCCGGATATCAGCCGGTGAGCTTTCTTTTGGGTGAACGCTGGCTCGACCAGATGATGCCGTTGTTCGAGCGCCTGGTTGTGCGCGAGGGCGCGGGTCCGGTTCCTGTGTTCGTGGCCTCCATGGAGCTCATGGAGCAGTTGACGGGCTTTAACGTGACGCGCGGCGCGCTGGCGGCGTTCCGTCGCCCGCGTCAGATTCCGGTTGATGAGTTCTTGGGCGGCGTCGTCGAGGCGGCGGGAGATCGTCCGGTGCGCGTGTGCGTGCTTGAGGGTATTGTCGATCACACCAATGTTGGCGCGATTTTCCGCTCGGCTGCCGCATTGAACGTTGACGGTATTTTGGTCAGCCCGACGTGCTGCGACCCGTTGTACCGTCGCTCGGCCCGCGTGAGCATGGGCACCGTGTTTCAGGTTCCGTGGACGCGTATTGGCAGTGAGGCGCGCGTATGGCCGCATGATGGGCTGGCGGCGCTGCACGATGCCGGCTTTTCGTGTGCCGCCATGGCGTTGACGGATGATTCGGTGTCGTTGGACGATCCCGTGCTGCAGGAGATTGATCGCCTGGCGATCTTTATGGGTACCGAGGGTGCCGGCCTGGGAGCCAAGACCATTGAGGGCTGCGACCGAGCCGTGCGCATTCCGATGGCGCACGGGGTCGATTCGCTCAACGTGGCCGCGGCGAGCGCCGTCGCCTTTTGGCAGCTGTGCCCGCACGTGAGCAATGAGTATCACTACCAGCCGGGTTTGTATCACTAGGCAGTTATTCCGCACCGCGCTCTAATTCGGGGTGTTTCGGTCGCCGCCAGTCGGTGCTAAGCTGGTATTGGCTTTGGTCTTAAATTGCCGTTTTGTTGTTTGACGTACGCTGGCGGGGAGGGCGTGTGGCTAAGAAATCTACGGCTATCGATGTAACGCAGGGTGTCATTTGGCAACAGCTGCTGTCGCTGTGCGTTCCCATCTTTTTTAGTTCGTTTTTTCAGCAGGCCTACACGCTTATCGGTACCTATATTGTCGGTCAGTTTGGCGGCAAGCTCGCGCTGGGCGGCATTCAGGCCACGATGGTCCTCACCGAGCTCTGCATTGGCTTTTGCGTTGGCGTTGGCGCTGGTTGTGCCGTTATCACGGGTCAGTTTTTTGGCCAGCACGATGACGAGCGTCTGAGCCGTTCGGTCCATACAGCCATGACGCTCGCGCTGGTGGGCGGTATCGTTTTCTCGATTCTTGGCATAGTGTTCGTTGAGCCCATGCTGGTGCTTATGAACACGCCACATGAACTATTGGCCGAGGGCGTGGCCTATGCTCGCTGTTATTTTGCCGCGATGGTTGCGGCACTGCTGCTTAATATGGGAACCGCACTGCTGCGTGCCGTGGGCGACACGCGCGGCCCCGCCGTGATCATTGCCTCTGGCTGCCTGGTTAACGTGGTGCTGGATATCATCTTTGTCGCTGTGTTGCATATGGAGGCGTTGGGCTGCGGCATCGCAGTGGCGCTGACCATTTGCTCCAATGCAACGATGATCGTGTTTCGCATGATGCGCGCTCCGGGTGCATGGCGTCTTTCGGTGTCTAAGCTCGGCATCGATCGCGGTATTTGCAAGAGTATGATCTCGTGTGGTCTGCCACTCGGTTTTCAATCGGCTGCCTATTCGATCTCGAACGTGTTGATCCAGGTGTCGGTTAATTCGTTTGGCGCCGATGTCACGACTGCTTGGGGTCTATCTGGGCGCCTGGATGGCATTATCTGGATGGTGACCGAGGCGCTCGGCGTATCGATCACTACGTTCTCGGCGCAGAACTTTGGCGCGCGCAATTACGAGCGCATGCGCAAGGGCTACCATACGTCGCTCGTGCTGTCGTTTATGCTCATTGGTGGCCTGTCTGCCGTGCTGCTGGTGTTCTCGGGTCCGTTGTCGCGTCTGTTTGTCGACGATGCTTCGATTTCGGCGTACACCACGACGATTCTTCATTTCATCGCGCCGTTCTACGCGATCTTCTCGATTATCGAGAACGCGTCGGGCTCCATTCGCGGCGCCGGCGTGAGTCTGCAGCCTATGATGCTCACGATCTTTGGCACCGTCGTGCTCAGGGTGATCTGGGTGTTTGCGATTATGCCGTTCGATCCGTCGCTTGAGCACCTGCTGCTGGTTTACCCCGTAACCTGGCTCATCACCGCAACCATGTTCACCATCTACCACCACAGCGGCAACTGGCTAGGCCGCGCCACCGCCTAGTCATTGGGGACGTTCTTAAACGACTAGTTCTTGGGGACGTTCTTAAATGACTAGTCGTTTGGGACACTCTTTGCGACACGATTTTCGGGTTTTCATCCAGTTTGTCATGCATGCCCTTGTAAACTGTCAAAACGGGCTCAGCAAATTAGATCGTCCGCGCCTATCAGAAGTTGCCCGGTGGGTTTTTGATGGGAGGGCGATATGCCAAGAACGGGTCGAGTCGTTTCGTTAACGGGCTATAACCATATTATCGCGCGTGGAAATGGCGGCATTTGCATCTTTGAAGACGATGAAGATCGATATCGGATGCTCACTTTGTTCGAGGGCAAGCTTGTCGGTAATGGCATTGGCGTTACAGCATGGTGCCTCATGTCGAATCACTTTCATCTCATGGTTGATGACCCTCATGGGAGAATTTCATCATGCATGAGTGGCATCCTTACCTCGTATGCTAAGTATTTCAATCGCAAAACTGACCGTGTTGGTCATTTGTTTCAGGATCGATTTAAGAACATTCCAGTTGAGAATGATATTCAGGCAATTGCGCTCGCTGACTACATCCATATGAACCCAGTTAAGGCGGGTGTTTCCGCTGTCGATACATATCGCTGGTCTAGCTATCGAGCATATGCGTATGGTTATGACGGATTTGGGTTTTGCGATCCAGGTATAGTGCTGGACCTCGTGGGCGGTTCGCTGGAATATCGGCATTATCTTGATGATAGGCTTGAGAACGCGCCTTATGATGCCGAGCCTCATCCTCGTGTTCTCGACGACAAAGTGCTCGAAATCGCAAAACAGATTGCAGCTCCTGTCTCTCTTTCGGATATCAAGGCGATGACTCCAACCGAGCGTAGACCTGTTCTTTGCAAAATGCGCAAATCGGGTCTCACGGTCAATCAAATTGTGAGAGCTGTTGGCCTTGGTCGGGCAACGATCGCAAATGGCACGAGCGGTTGGCGTGATATGTAGGTCGTGGCTTGTTGCTCTTCATCAATAAGACTGTCCCCAATGACTAGTCGTTTAAGAACGTCCCCAATGACTACTCTTCGGATAAATTAGTATTCGATGCCTTGACGGGCTAGGAGGCCTTCGTCGAAGTAATGTTTGATGGGACGCATTTCGGTGACCAGGTCGGCGAGGTCCGCGAGGGGCAGCAGGCCGCGGCCGGTCAGTATGAGCTCTGTGGTGTCGGGTTTCATCGCAATCAGTTCCTCGACATCCTCGCGCGTCACGAAGCCGCGGCGCATGGCCTCGCCGAGTTCGTCCAAAATCAGAACGTCGACCTGTGATATCTGCTCGCGTGCGAGCTCCATGATCTGCTCGGCGCAGGCCTCGGGTGTGTCGCGATCGGCCTGCACAATGCGCAGTCCCAGGCGCGGCGCGGCGTCGTGCTCGGCGCAGTGCAGCTTCTTGGCAAACTGCAGCATGAGTACGTCGAGCCCATAGCCTTTGGCGCGCATCGCCAATCCCAGCGCAGCCGTGGTTTTGCCCTTGCCGTCGCCCGTATAGATCTGAACCTTGCCGACTTCAAGTGATGCCATCTCTGTCCTTTCGTGCCCGGCGTCGGTTTATCGCCGTCCGGGTTGGGTATTCTAGTTAGCATTATCAACCCCAGTAGATGGAGTTCAAGCAGATGGAGATGGATGACAACAAACGTAGACGGAATATGATTCTCTACGTGCTCATCGCCTTCGTCGTCTACCTCGTGCTCTCGACCGTTCTGTTCCCTAACATCGGTCACACGCAGCAGATTACGAAGACCGATTACTCGACGTTTGTCAAAGCGCTCGATAAGAAGAGCGTTGACAAGGTCGAGTACAACACGGACGATTACACGATTTATTACACCAAAAAGGGCGAGGACGAGAACATCGCCTACAAGACGACCGGCGTGCCGAATGACGCGGGCTTTACCGATCGTGTGCTTGAGTCTGGCGCTTCGCTGGAGTCGGTTGTTCCCGATAAAAACTCGGGTTTGATGACCTACTACCTGCTTACGCTCATTCTTCCCATGGCGATTTTCTTCCTCATCGGTTGGTGGCTCAACCGCCGCATGAAGAAGGCCATGGGTGACGACGGCCCGTCGATGAACTTTGGCGGCGGCGGTTTTGGCGGCGGCGGACTGGGTAAGTCCGGCGCGCGCGTGATCGCCTCCAAGGACGTGGGCGTGACCTTTAAGGACGTCGCCGGCCAGGAAGAGGCCAAGGAGTCTCTCAAGGAGGTCGTCGACTTTCTGGAGAAGCCGCAGCGCTACGAGGAGATCGGCGCCAAGCTGCCGCGCGGTGCTCTCCTTGTTGGCCCTCCGGGTACCGGTAAGACTCTGCTTGCCAAGGCTGTTGCCGGCGAGGCCGGTGTTCCGTTCTTTAGCATTTCGGGCTCTGAGTTCGTTGAGATGTTTGTTGGTCGCGGCGCTGCAAAGGTTCGTGACCTGTTTAAGCAGGCCAAGGAAAAGGCCCCGTGTATCGTCTTTATCGATGAGATCGATACCATCGGTAAGAAGCGCGATGGCGGCGGCTTTAGCGGCAACGACGAGCGCGAGCAGACGCTCAATCAGTTGCTGACCGAGATGGATGGCTTCGATAACCACAAGGGTATCGTTGTCCTTGCCGCAACCAACCGCCCCGACAGTCTCGATCCCGCTCTACTGCGCCCCGGTCGTTTTGACCGCCGCATCCCAGTCGAGTTGCCCGATCTGACCGGCCGTAAGAACATCCTCGAGCTTCACGCCAAGAGTGTGAAGACCGAGCCGCCGATCGATCTGACCGCGATTGCCCGCGCCACGCCTGGTGCCTCGGGCGCCGACCTGGCCAATATCATCAACGAGGGCGCCCTGCGCGCCGTTCGCGAGGGTCGCAAGCGTGCAACCCAGGACGACTTTGAGGAGTCGGTGGAGGTTGTCATCGCCGGCCAGCAGCGCAAGTCCACGGTGCTTTCCGACCATGAGAAGCAGGTCGTTTCCTACCACGAGATCGGTCATGCCATCGTCGCTGCCCGCCAAAAGGGTTCCGCGCCGGTTACCAAGATCACCATCGTGCCGCGCACGAGCGGTGCTCTTGGCTATACCATGCAGGTCGAGGAGGACGAGCGCTTCCTGACGACACGCCAGGAGGTCTTGGACAAGCTTGCCGTCTACTGCGGCGGCCGTGCGGCCGAGGAACTCATCTTTGGCGAGATGACGACCGGTGCCGCCAACGATATCGAACAGGCCACCAAGCTCGCCCGTAACATGGTGACGCGCTTTGGTATGTCCGACGAGTTTGGCATGATGGCGCTCGGTACCGTGCAGAACGCGTATCTCAATCAGGATACGTCGCTCACCTGCGCCCCTGGTACGGCCGAGCGTGTGGACGCGATTGTCGCTAAGCTGATCGAGGATGCGCACGATCGCGCCCTGCAGATCCTCAAGGAGAACAAGTTCAAGCTCCATGAGCTGGCTCGTTATCTGTACAAGAAGGAGACCATCACGGGCGAGGAGTTTATGAATCTCCTCACGCGCGAGAATCCGCTGATGCCAAAGCAGCAGTAAGGCTGGTTACATAGCATCGCACGCCCCATTTGAGCTTTTATCTCAAATGGGGCGTTTTGCTTGGGAGGGATATGTATGAAGATCGTGGTGAGCGCCTGTTTGATGGGCGAGAGCTGCAAGTATAACGGCCTCGATAATTACCATCGCGAACTGGTCGAAGCGTGCGAACGCACGGGGACCGAGGTCCACTTGGTGTGCCCTGAGGTCTTTGGCGGCCTGCCCACGCCGCGCAAGCCGTCCGAGATTGTGAACGGCGAGGTCCGTACCTGCGAGGGCACCTCAGTCGATCGCGAGTTTCGCCAGGGTGCCCAACGTGCGCTCGATATGTGCGAGCAGGCAGGCGGACCGGAAGAGATCGCCGTGTGCATCCTGCAGGACCGCAGTCCCTCGTGCGGCGCGGGCCGTATCTACGACGGAACCTTCAGCGGCACGCTCACTGCGGGCAACGGTGTTTTTGTCGATCTGCTGCTGCGTCACGGGTACCGCGTGATTCCGGCTAGCGAGTTCGATCCCAGCACGTTGGAACATTGTCCACAGCACTCGAACCCAACACTTCCTCACGGGTGACCGTTTTGGCATCATCCGTGAAGTTGATATTGAGTACGACCCGGTCATCAAAGACGTAGACCGAGTTGACAGGCGCCGTACCCAGGCAGTCCCTCCCCGCGGCCCTCTCGCAGGAACGCGTACAAGGCCCTCCCGTCTCTTGCGCCCCTCCTGCCCCAAACCCTGCTAGGAACGAGTGCAGCAAACTGGAATTTTAAATTAGTCTTTGCAAATAACCTTTGAACCTTCACCATCAATTACAATTCCCTGACGG
>CABUBZ010000085.1 GCA_902489945.1 uncultured Collinsella sp. | reverse complement strand
AGCGGTCAGTAGCGGTCAGTAGCGGTCAGTAGCGGTCAGTATATTCTTCGGAGCCGTTTCTCTGGGCTTCGGCGGACTTGCCAACTCGCGCTTGGGCACTACTCAGTAGATTACTCAGCAGTGCCCAGTAGATTACTCAGTAGTGCCCAGCAGGGGGAGGGCAGCAAACGCAATGGGCCTGTTTCCCGGCTAGGACCTGCAGCCTCAAACTTCGCTTGGCATCCTGTAGAACTGGTGCGGGTCTTTCGGGCTTTTCCCTACCCATTCCAACAGGCCTCGACCGGCAAGGTCTTTCAGAGTCTTCGAGGCCGTTTTCCTACCGACATTGGACTCCCGCGCGAGGTCGGAGGTCGTGATTTTCCCCTGAGCGGCGGCAATTGCCATCGCTGCTCGTTCGCGCTCGCTGAGGAGCGGTCGGTTGTCGGCCGCGGTTCTCCTGAAGGCCGCTTTCTGCAACCCAGGACGCTCGAAGACGACGACGGTGCTGTTGACGGTCTGCTCGAAGCGGAACCTCACGCCGGCTGCCTCGCAGGCCTCCTTGATGCGCGGTATGCCCGTGCCGTACTGCTCGATGACGCCGGCGCGGAACAGGGTGCGCGCGATCGCGGGGTTTCGGAGGCCGAACTCGCTCGCGGTACCGTCTAGGTGCTCTTGCGGCGAGTCGCCCTCGGGGAACAGGCCCGGGCTCACGATCTGGACGGTGTCCATGAACACGTTGACCTCGACGGCGGTGCCGGTGGTGTAGTCGCGGTGGCACAGCGCGTTGGCAACCGCCTCGCGGATGGCCTCGGCCGGGATCTCGGGGATCTCCTTGCGGTACATGCCCGTCTCGCCGATGACGAACTCGCGCCTGATGTTCGACGTCACGAAGTACTCGGCGAAGTCGAGCAGCTTGAGCATGGTGCCGCTCTCGCGGCGCAGGTCGAGGATCTTGGCCTTGGTGTTGCCGCCCAGAAGCCCCAGCTTCATCCTGGGGTAGGTGTCGGATCCCTCGCAGAACAGCTCCACCGCGGCGTTTCTTAGGCTGCCGTCGGGCGCGACGAGGTCGAGCCTTGCCAAGGTGTCCTCCACGCCGGCGAACCCGCCGCCCACGCGTCCGGCCCTGCCGCCGCGCGCGACGAAGTCACGCACCGCCTGCTCGTCGGCGTCGGAGACGGGCCTGCCGGACGGCAGCGAGTCCCACGGGCTACGGGCGCGCTCACGCTTGACGACCATGGCGCTCAGCTCCGAGGCCGACAGCGCTTTGTTCGAAGTCCCCACGCGGGTGAAGTAGCGTCCGTCGGCGGAGTAGGGGGCGTCGGCACCTGAGAAGGCAATTTTGATGTATCGCAGCCCATCATCGGCGTCGAGGCACTCGACCGTCGGGAACACCGCGGGCTCGATCTTGTCGGACACCCACGACGTCACCTGGCGCAGCGTTGCGTCGCTGACATCCTGGCCGATGACATCGCCGTTGTCCTTCACGCCGAAGTAGAGCTCGCCGCGGCCGTGCTTGTTCAGCATGGCGCTGATGGCTTGCAGTGCTTCTTTATGCTCGCCAGTGGACTTCTTGAACTCGACGGTCTCGCTCTCGCTGCCCAGGTTCATCCGCGCTGCCTTTCCCGTTCGTTGCTTGTCTCGTTGGATTATACCGTGGTCACCATGGGCGAAAACGTGGAAGCGCGCTTGCTTGCCTCTACCATGTTCTCATGCGCCTTAATGCCCTTTGTGAAGAATCATCCCATTGGGAAACGGGTCCCTATGGAACGATTTTGGTATCAGGCATAGGGGGGCGCTATCGTGGATGTCGTCACCATTGCCTGCGCCCTCGATCCAGAGATGTAATTACAGAAGTGCGGGGAAAAATCGAAAACCTTCGAGCACAACGCGGTTTTTTTGTATCAAAACCGCAGGTCGCGGAAGCCTAAAACGGGGGTCTGGTCAGCATTCCTTTGGTTTTCCCCGCACTTCCGAATTTGGCCTCTCGCCACATCCCGATTACGTCTTAAAGTGGCGCAAAAAGCCGTGTGCTCTGCTTGATTTTGCTCAGGAATTATGCCTGAGGGGTAGTGGATTCGCCTTTCTCCGCCGTGCAGCGGCACGTGTAGGGCTCTCTGGCTCAGGCGCGAGTCGCTTCCCGTCTGAAAAAGTTCTTAAAACAGCTTTAAAGTTGCCTTTGGCCTACATTGACAGCGTACAATATGCATGTTTACCATGGCAAAGCTAAATTTGGGGAGGGGGAGCGCACGGTGGAAGTGCTGGTTGTTGGCAATACCGTGTATGTCGATGACGACTTTTGTGCCAAGGCGTTTCCCGGTGACCATGTTCAGGTCGTGGCGGCCAACGAGGCGCGCCGCGACGGGTCGTCGCTCCATGCGTCTTGGAAAGAGCTGCTGCAGCACCTGGACCAGGCTTACGAATTCGACCGTGTGGTTTACCTCTCTACCTATCTCACGCCGCATACCGAGGCCGTTGGCGACATCGAGCTGCTGCGCTCCGTCTTTCGAGCTTGCATGGGTCGCCAGATTCAGCTGCTGTTTGTGACTGGTCCCATGGGAGCGGACGGTGCGGTGGACGCTGCGGGGCAAAACGGCAAGGGCATCATTGCCCGTGCGGCCAACGACCTGTGCCGCTACTATGCGGTCCGCGACGGCATTCAGGCCAAGATCTTGCGCGTGCCGTATCTGTACACCGCCTCGCCCACGCTGGAAGACCCGATTTTGACCCCGCTGTTCGAGGCGTGCTCGCAAGGCTCTGCTGTCATGAGGGCTGGGGCGGACTCACCGCTCGGTGCCCTCTGCGCCGAGGAGCTGGCCGTTCTGGTGCGTCGCATCTTCGACAGCTGGGATGCCACATTCGAGGAACTCGAGGTTCCGGATAGCTTTGCCCACACCGTGGGAGACCTGGGCGAGGCGCTCAAGGGCTTGTTCGCGGGGCTCGACATTACCTACGACGGGGACGCCGTCGTCTCCATTGCTCCGAGCGATACCGTCCGCACGCGCTACGGGTGGTTCCAGCGCTATGACGTGCTGCGCGATCTTTCGACCATACACGCCCGCTGGGAGCAGACCCTCGCGGGCAAGCGCCATCCGCTGCGTGCCGCCATCGACCGCATGCGCGGGCGGACACTGCCCATCAAATGCCTGGAGACCGCGCTGGCCTAGGTGCTCTTTGAGGGCCTGGAGCTGGTGTTTTCGCAGTCTGCTCAGCTTAACGTGCTCGACTACCGCCTGCTGTACGTGGTACTGATCGGCACGCTGTATGGGCTCGATTTTGGCCTGGTTGCGGCGCTGCTGGCGTCGGTGGGTTTGGCCGCGAGCTACTTTACCCAGTATGGCTATACCTTCCAGGGTCTCTTTTACGAGCCGTCTAACTGGCTGCCGTTTATTGCGTACTTTGTTGTGGGTGCCGTGTGCGGCTATGTGCAGCTGCGCAACAGCGAAGCCATTAGGGCGGAGCGCGATCAAAACGAGCTCGTGCGCAACCGCAATACGTTCCTTACGCAGCTCTACCACGACGCGATCGAGGACAAGCGCGCGTACAGGCGCCAGATCGTGGGTCGCCACGACAGCTTTGGCAAGATCTTTGCCGTGACGCAGGAGCTCGACGTATTCAACCCACGCGACATCTATCGCAAGTGCTGCGAGCTTCTGGGCGAGATCCTCGAGAACGATTCGGTGGCGATCTACCATGTTTCGGGCGGGGCATTTGCACGCCTGGTGGCAGCAAGTCCTGCGATTGCCGAAGATGCCGCACGCTCGCTCACGCTTGAGCAGCTTGCGCCTCTTTTGGGCGACGAGGGTCGTTCGAGCCTGTGGGTGAATCGCGAGCTGACGCCGGGGCTTCCCATGTTTGGATACACGATCGAGCGCGACGGGGCACCCGCCGTGTTGATCTTTGTGCGTCGTGCGGCCGAAAACCAAATGACCCTCTATTATCAAAACCTGTTCCGCATCTTGTGCGGGCTGGTCGAAAGCGCGCTGGGCCGTGCCTTTGACTATGAGGCGGTGGCGCAGGATAAACGCTGCGTTGACGGCACTTGCGTGCTCAAGCAGGCTGCCTTTGGTCAAGAGCTCGCGGCGGAGCAGGCGCTGGCAGATAGCAAGATGGGGAGTTTTTTGCTCCTGCGCGTTGTGCCGGGCATGGAGCCTGTCGGCGAGCTGGTGGGCGCAATTGGGTCGGCAATCCGCGAGAGCGACGCGGCGGGCTTGGTCGACGGCGACGTGCTCTACCTGCTTATGCGCCAGGCAAAGGCGTGCGATCTGCCTATTATCCGCGAGCGCCTGAGCGCAAAGCAGATTGCGGTGGAGCCCGTCGACGGCGAGGACATCGTGGCGCTGCTGCAGCACATCTCTTACACCGGTGACGGTGAGGGGGGTGCCGCTTGATCTCGCTTGTCGTTGCTGCCGTCTTGTTGCTGATTCATGCGCTGGTTTGCCTGATGCTGTGGACGCTCATGAAGCTGGGCCTGCTGCCGGTGCGCGGGCACATGTTGGCTGTGATAGTGCTGGTGCCGCTGTGGGGCCCGTTGCTGGTGGTTCTGCTATCGGTCCGCAGCGCGGTGTTTGGCGAGGGGCTGAAAGAGTCTGCGCTGGAGTCGCTGCGCTTCAACGACGACCTGCATCGCAGCATCCTGGTGCACGACCGTGACGCCGATGCAGGCGTGGTCCCGCTCGAGGAGGCGCTCATCGTCAACGACCCGGCATGCCGGCGCCGCCTAATGCTCTCCATGCTCACCGAGGAGCCCGACGCGTACCTGGCGCAGCTGCAGGCGGCTAAGCTTAACGACGACGTTGAGGTGGCGCACTATGCCGCGACGGCGGTGGCGCAGATCTCCAAGGAGTCCGACCTTAAACTGCAGCAACTGGAGCGTGCCTTTAAGACGGACCCGAGCGCGCAAAACCTCAACGAATACTGCGATTTTCTTGGTGAATATTTGGGCTCGGGTTTGGCTGAGGGGCGCGTGGCTCAGATTCAGCGCCAACAGTACGCGCGCCTGCTTGCGCGTCGCTGCGAGCGCGAAGACACTTTTGAGCTGCGCATTCGATACGCGACGGCGCTGGCCGATGTCGGACAGATCGACGAGGCGCAGGCTGTGACCGATCAGCTGGTGCTCGACGTGCCCGAGGAGCAGGAGGTTTGGATGCTTTGCCTGCGCCTGGCCGTGATGCGCCACAACGGTGTCGAGGTTCACCGTGTGATCGATGCGATTGACAAGCAACATGTGTATTTGAGCGCCGACAACCGCGAAAAGTTGGCGTTTTGGCGCGACGGGGAGGAGGCCAGATGAGCGTGGCCCAACATATCCGCGACCGTGCAGGCCGCTTTCGTTGGATGGGACTCCTCGTGGTGTGGGCGGTCTTTATTGCTATGGCCGCCGTGTTGCTGGTGGAGCGTGCCGGCGTGCAGTACAGTGCGGGCCAGCATAAGCTGGGGATGTTGGCCGCCAACGATGCGGTGCCGGCTTCCTCGGCAATCTTTGGCCAAAAGCCCACGTGCCTGGTCATTACCGATACCGACCAGCCGGGTGTCGAGGACGTAAAGGAGCAGTTTGACCAGATCCTGCTCGACATGAAGATCGCGCACCGCGACGTGGACCTTGCCCTGGATGGTGCGGATGCCATTCCCTCGCTGACCTCCTTCGATCGCGTGATTTTGCTCATGCCGTCGCTCGATGGGATCGGTAAGCATCTGACCGACATTATGAGTTGGGTGAGTGCGGGCGGCTCACTCATGCTGGGCATGACGCCAGATAACTCGAACTATCTGCAGGCTATTGCTTCCAAGCTTGGGATCGAATCGGCCGGATATGACTATGCGACAGCCGAAAGTATCGTTCCGAGCGAGGACTTTATGTTGGGCGGAGGAGAGCGCTACGAGTTCTCGGATCCCTTCGATTCTTCGCTTTCGGTTTCATTGCGCGAAACGGCGCACGTATGGGCAAAGACCGGTGACGCGGGCACGCCGCTCATTTGGTCTAACGATTGCGGCAGTGGTCACACCGTGGTGTGCAACATTGGCATCTACGACAAGGTCATGCGTGGGTTCTATGCTTCGGCCATAAGCTTGCTGGGTGATGCCACGGCCTATCCGGTCATCAACAGCGCCGTGTTCTATTTGGACGACTTTCCTAGCCCCGTGCCCTCGGGCGATGGTACTTATATCAAGCGTGACTACGGCCTCTCCATTGCCGATTTTTACACCAAGGTCTGGTGGCCCGACCTGCAAAAGCTCGCGCAAAAATACGGCATTCGCTATACCGGCGTGATGATCGAAAACTACGAGGACGCGGTCAACCAGACCGAGCCCGCGCGCCAGGCCGATACCACGCAGTTCCGCTATTTTGGCGGCATGCTGCTGCAGATGGGCGGAGAGCTGGGCTTTCACGGCTATAACCATCAGCCTTTGGCGCTCTGGGACACCGACTACGGCACGCTGTACGTCTACAAGACCTGGAAGAACAAAGAGACGCTCGTCGCTTCGCTCAACGAACTTATAGCCTTCCAGGACGAGGTGCTGCCCAACGCTCACGGCTCGGTCTACGTGCCGCCGTCGAATATCCTTTCGGCCCGCGCGCGCCAGCTTATCGGCACTGACGTTCCTCGTATTAAGACTATTGCCAGTACGTACTTTGAGAACGGCACTGACCTGCCGTACGTGCAGGAGTTTGGCGTGGCGAGCGATGGCATTGTGGAGCAGCCACGTATTGTTTCGGGCGGCATGGTCGACGATTCCTATATGCGCCTGGCTGCCGTGTCCGAGCTCAACATGCACTACGTGAGTACGCACTTTATGCATCCGGACGACTTGCTCGATCCCGATCGTGGTGCCAAGGAGGGCTGGGAAGTCTACAAGGGCGGCCTGACCGACTACCTGGACTGGCTTACCAGGTCTGCGCCCGACCTACGGCACCAGACGGCGTCGGAGTGCTCCGGTGCTATCCAGCGCTTTTCGTCGGTTACGGTGAGCGTGGATACCAGCGCGGACGTCTGGACGCTTAGTCTGGGCAATTTCCACGACGAGGCGTGGCTCATGTTCCGCGCCAACAATGGCGAGCCGGGTGCAGTCACGGGTGGCGAACTGACGCACCTTACGGGCAATCTGTATCTGCTCAAGGCAAATGATAAGACCGTGACGATCGAGCGCAAGGAGGGTGGCGATAAATGAGAATCTGCTTGGTACTCGAGGGTTGCTACCCCTATGTGCACGGCGGCGTATCTACCTGGATGCATGGCTATATCCAGGCCATGCCCGAGCACGAGTTTGTGCTGTGGGTGATCGGCGCGCATGCTGCCGACCGCGGTAAGTTTGTCTACGAGCTGCCCGGCAACGTGGTCGAGGTGCACGAGGTGTTCCTAGACGATGCCCTGCGGCTTTCGGGCGAGCAGCACGAAGCCAGTTTTAACGACCGTGAGCGCGAGG
>CABUBZ010000084.1 GCA_902489945.1 uncultured Collinsella sp. | reverse complement strand
AGGTCGGCGACTTCTCGAGGTTCCGCTCCGGCAGGCAGGTGACGGCCTACTTCGGCCTCGTCCCGAGGCAGAGGTCGAGCGCGGACTCCGTGCGCCTCGGCGGGATCAGCGGGGCCGGCAACGCGCTCGTCAGGAGGCTGGCTGTCGAGGGGTCCTGGAGCTACGTCCAAGCGAACCACCAGCCGAAACTGATGCCCAAGGGCAGCGGCGCCCCGCTCGAGATAAGGATGCACGGGAGGAAGGGGTCCGAGCGCCTGCTCCGGCGCCGCGAGGAGATGCTCGCCAGGGGCATGCCCCAGGCGAAGGCGAACGCCGCCACCGCCGCCGAGCTCGTGAGGTGGCTGTGGGCCCTCGGCATGATGTGCCGGGAGGCAACCGAATAGACATAGCCCCCGTCCCGGCGAGCCGGGCAGCCTTCGGGGATACCCCCGCTTTCGCTGGGCGCGCGGCAGCGGCCGCATGCGCGTAGTCAGACTTGGGGAGCCCCACCGAAGGAGAGGATTGCGGGCCGCCGGAGCGGTATCCGCGGATATGAGACTGAGCCGAAGGCGTCGACGACATGCCGGGGGCGGACCGGGACGGGTTCAACGGCAGGCCCCGCCGACCGATTGCAAGCGGTCGGCGGGGCCATTGTGGCTCTTGACAGCGGATTGGGTCATATGAGCGAGCGGGCCGCATTTGAGACAAGGTGACGTGAAACGAAAGGGCGCTGACCTTCTGGTCGCGCCCTTGAAGTTGAACGTCAGATTGTCCAAATGCGGCCCGCGCAGCGTCGAGTAGTTACGCGGTTCGTAGAACCGCGTAACTAACAAATGAGCATCGCGTCACCAAAGCTGAAGAAGCAGTAGCGCTCCTCGATGGCGGCGGCGTAGGCATCCATGATCTGGTCGCGGGTGGCAAGCGCGCTCACGAGCATCATGAGCGTGGAGCGCGGCACGTGGAAGTTCGTGATCAGCGCATCGACCACGTGATAGGTCGAGCCGGGCATGAGGTAAAGCTGCGTCGTGGCGTTCTCGCGCACCACGATGTCACCGCGGCCAAGCGTATCGGCCCCGTCCTCGCGGCCTTCAAAATAGCGCGCCGTCACGGCCGGATCGGACACCGGCGCGTCCGCGTCAAACGCGCTCTCGAGCGAGCGCACCGCGGTAGTGCCGACGGCGATCACACGATGACCCTCGGCCTTGGCCTTATGCACGGCGTCGACAACCTCCTGCGACACGTGGTAGCGCTCGGTGTGCATGACGTGCTGCGTAGGGTCGTCCTCCTCCACCAAGCGGAAGGTATCGATGCCCACCTCGAGCTCGACGGCGGCAAACTTGGCACCCTTGGCCTCGATAGCGGCCATGAGCTCGGGAGTAAAGTGCAGACCAGCCGTAGGAGCGGCAGCCGAGTGCTCCTCCTTCATGGCGTAGACGGTCTGGTACTTCTCGGGATCGCCCTCATAATCGGTAATGTAGGGCGGTAGCGGCACGTGGCCGGCAGCGTGGATGGCCTCGTCGAGCGTGCGCGGATCGCCCGCGGCATTGCAACCGGCCGGCTCAAAACGCACCAGACGGCCACCGCGGCTATCGGCGACAAAGTCGATGACCTCGGCCGTCAGCACCACGGGAGCCCCCTCGGGCGCATGAGCGCCGCCCGCACGATACTCAATCTGAGCACCGGGCTTCAGGCGCTTGCCCGGCTTGACCAGGCACTCCCAAACGTGACCCAGCGGGTCAACATCCTCGCGGCGCTTGAGCAGCAGCGTCTCGACCACGCCGCCCGAGCCTGCCTTGCGGCCAATTAGGCGGGCCGGCATCACGCGCGTCTGGTTGATGACGAGCACGTCGCCCGGCTCGATATAGTCGATGACGTCGCGGAAGATGCGGTGCTCAACGGTACCGCCGTGCTCCAGCGGCGTCCCCGCCTCGGAAGGCGGCAGGAGTCACGCGGCTCGGCAGGCGCCTGGGCGATGAGCTCTTCGGGCAGGTTATAGTCAAAATCATCGGTACGCATAGACACGTCGGATTCTCCTTATATAGCTAAAGTCCGCTCTACATCCTAGCAGGCTGACGTCCCAAGTGAACTACTTTTTGGCGGCTTTGCGCTCGTCGCGGATGCGGGCGCGGTCCATGGCCGCCTCGACAGCCGAGAAGCGGCAACCACAGTAGTTCTGCCGATACATGCCAAGCTCGCGCGAACGGCGTGTCGCCTCGGGGTAATACGGGCGAAAATCGCGAATCACCGGGGTGAGCCCATGTGCCGCCGCCAAGCGCTCAAGCACGTCATTGCAGGTATCGAACAGCTGGTACGGCGAGACGGCGAGCGTCGTGCCCACAAACTCAAACCCGCGCTCCTGGGCCACGCGGCACGCCTCGGCCAAGCGCAGAGCATAGCACGCGCGACAGCGACGAGGCCGATCGGCACCCAGCGGTGCCACGCCGGTCTCCCAGCGATCGCGGTCCTCCCCTGCCTCGATGAGCTCGATGTCGCCATCGGCACACCACCGGCGCAGCTCGTCCAAGCGGCGCTGCCATTCATCGCGCGGTTGAATATTGGGGTTGGTCCAGCAAATCGTGGGCTCAAACCCCTCCTCGCGCAGCAGGCGAACCGGCTCAAGCGAGCATGGTGCACAGCACGCATGCAGCAACAACGACTTCATCGACATCTCCTCACCCAAAAAAGCGCACGCCAAAGGACGTATCCTCGCAGGCGATAATGCGGCGGTCGCGCAAAATGGTCCGCACGTAATACCAGTCGCCTACACAGCCCGACAAATGCAAGCCGGCAGCCAGATAGCACAGCAGCGGATAGCCCGAAAGCGCAAACCCCAGGGCAAACGCTGTCGTCACAACAACCGTCGGCGCCAGGCAAATTGCCATATACCGCCGGCGCGAATACACAATCCCCTCGGCGCAGGCATAGATCATCGCCGTCTCGCGATTCGCCCCAAAGGTCACCTTCGCGCCCGCAGGCGCCAGCAGCTTAAAGAACACCGCGTGCACCAGCTCGTGCACGGCAAACGATGCCATTGAGACCGCAGCCAAGCCGACTATCCAGCCCACGACAGCCATCCAGCCGCCCGCCTCAGCCGCGTCCAAGTCCGCAGGCCCGCCCAACAGCATAAACACCGGCACCAGGCACACGGCAAACACCGCGATCACGGCCATCCCCCACACGAAGCAAGCGTGTAGAAAATCCTCGTCCTCAAACGCATGTATGTTGGAAATCTCATTCATAGCATCTTAGGATAGCGCCCCTGCCACGCACCCGCCCGCATGTGCGATAATGTCGAACGATATGCACGAATTGACCACCGCGCCGCCGAACCCCGTGCCCGGCCGCGCTCTTACCTATATGCGAAGGAGTCCCATGGCATCCAAATACTCCATGAACGACCGTCCCAGCTGGCCGCGCCGCGCCATCGTTACCGCCGGCGAGCCCTACGGCAACAAGGGTCTGCACTTTGGCCACGTCGGCGGCGTCTTTGTCCCGGCCGACTTCTTCGCCCGCTTCCTGCGCGACCGCCTGGGCCGCGAAAACGTCATCTTCACCTCGGGCACCGACTGCTACGGTTCGCCCATCATGGAGAGCTACCGCAAGCTCAAGGAGAACGAGGGCTACGACAAGTCCATCGGCGAGTATGTCGAGTCCAATCACTCCCGCCAGGCCGCGACCCTCAACAACTACAACATCAGCTGCGACATCTACGGCGGCTCGGGCCTTGAGCCGGCGGCCCAGATCCACAACGAGGTGACTGCCGAGATTATCGAGCGCCTGCACGAGCAGGGCACCATCTCCAAGCGCTCCACGCTGCAGTTCTACGATGCCAAGGCCGGCACGTTCCTCAACGGCCGCCAGGTCATCGGCCGCTGCCCCATCCAGGGCTGCAAGTCCGAGAAGGCCTATGCCGACGAGTGCGATCTGGGCCACCAGTTTGAGCCCGAGGAGCTCATCGCGCCCAAGAGCCAGCTCACCGGCGAGGTGCCCGAGCTGCGCCCGGTCGACAATCTCTACTTTGACCTGCCGGCCTACCTCGACTTTATGAAGACCTACACCGCCAAGCTCGCCCAGAACCCGCAGGTTCGCTCCGTGGTCTCCAAGACCATGGAGGAGTGGCTGCTGCCGGCTCAGCTCTACATCCAGAACAAGTTCCGCGAGGCCTTCGATGCCGTCGAGGAACAGCTCCCCGAGCACACCGTGCTGGAGCCCGAGGGCAACAAGAGCAGCTTTACCGTCACCTTCCCCAGCTGGAAGGAGCGCGACGACGCCCACGCGGTGCTCGCCAACGGCGGCGTGCGCTTCCGCAGCGGCAAGGCGCTCGTGCCCTTCCGCATCACCGGCAACATCGACTGGGGCGTTCCGGTGCCCGAGGTCGACGGCGTTTCCGACGTCACCTGCTGGTGCTGGCCCGAGAGCCTGTGGGCGCCCATCAGCTACACACGTACCGTACTCGCCCGCGACGCCCGTGCCGCCGGCGTAACCGAGGGTGTCGCCGCCCAGGACGCCGCCCTTATGGGCGAGCCCGCCGCCGATTCCACCCAGGTGCCCGCGCCGACCTACCAGCACAGCTCGCTCGACTGGCGCGACTGGTGGTGCTCTGATGACGCTCAGATCTACCAGTTTATCGGTCAGGACAACATCTACTTCTACTGCATCGCGCAGACCGCCATGTGGGAGGCCCTGGGCTGGGACCTCACGCAGAGCACCGTCAGCGCCTGCTACCACCTGCTCTACATGGGCAAAAAGGCCAGCTCGTCCTCGCAGACGCCTCCCCCGCCGGCAGACGACCTGCTCAACCACTACACCTGCGAGCAGATGCGTGCGCATTGGCTGTCGCTCGGCCTGTCCGAGAAGCCGGTGAGCTTTAGCCCCAAGGCATATGACACGCGTGTGACCGGCAAGGACAAGGACGGCAACGAGGTGCGCGCCTGCGACGACAAACGCGTTATCGATCCGGCCCTTAAGGAGAGCGCGCTGCTGACCGGCGTCTTCAACCGCCTGGCCCGCAGCTGCTTCTACGGCGTCGCCATCAAGGAGGGCGACGAGAGTCCCTATCGCAACGGTTGCATTCCCGCCGGTACCGCTTCTGGCACCGTGATCGAAGCCGCCCAGCAGGCAGCCCTCGCCTTTGAGCAGGCCATGTACAAGTTCGAGACGCACCGCGCGCTTGCCGTGTGCGACGACTACCTGCGCGCCGCCAACAAGCGCTGGAGCGACGCCTCCAAGGCCGCCAACAAACTCGAGGGCGAGCCAGCCAACGCCGCGATGAAGCAGGCCCTCGTCGACGCCTTTACCGAGCTGCGCGTGGCGACCGTCCTGATGCACGGTATTGTGCCGGCCGGCTGCGAGCTCATCTGCGAGTACTTCGACGTTGACCCGGTCGCCTTCTTTAGCTGGGATAACATCTTCGCCTCCACGGATGAGTTTGTGGAGAGCCTGGGCGAGAAGCCCGGCGAGCACCGCGTAAAGCCGCTGCCCCCGCGCTTCGACTTCTTTAGCAAGCACGAGAGCCAGTACTAAAACACTCGACATGTAATGGAATGGGAAGGAAAGACGGATGTCCAAGCCGCGTCGTCGTAAGCAAAAAAAGCAGGTCAAGCCCGAGCTCAAGCTTAGGCAGTTTTCTGCTACCGAGCTTTCCGACCAGCTTGCCGCCCTTCCCTGCGCTGCCGACCTGCCGCGCTTTATGGTCGACACGGTCGCCGGCGCCTATACGCCCGCCGATGCCGAGCTCATGATCGAGGGCTTTGGCGCCGCAGCCACGCGCCCGGTCACGCTGCGCGCCAATACGCTCAAGGCGACCGCCGAGGACATCGCTGCGGAGCTCGATGCCGCCGGCATCGCCCACAACCCCGTCGCCTGGTACCCAGACGCCTTTATCCTGCCCGAGGCCCAGGTTTCCGATCTGTGGGACCTCGACATCTACCGCGACGGCAAGATCTACCTGCAGAGCCTGTCATCCATGATGCCGCCGTTGGTCCTGGGCGCCCAAGCAGGCGAGGACATCCTGGACATGTGCGCAGCCCCTGGCGGCAAGACGACGCAGATCGCCGCCCTCACGCAGGGACAGGCGCACCTTACCGCCTGCGAGATGAGCATTCCCCGTGCCGAAAAGCTCGAGGCCAACTTGGGCCGCCAGGGCGCCAAAAACGTGCCCGTCATGCGCATTGACGCACGCGAGCTTGACGAGTTCTTCCGCTTTGACCGTATTCTGCTCGACGCCCCCTGCACCGGCACGGGCACCGTCATCAGCGGCAACGAGAAAAGCCTGCGCGGCCTGACCGAGCAGCTGCTGAGCAAGTGCGCGCGCTCGCAGCGAGCACTTCTGGACCGCGCCATGGGAGCCCTCAAGCCGGGTGGCACGCTCGTCTATTCGACCTGTTCGATCTTGCCGCAGGAAAACGAGGACGCCCTGCAAGAAGCCCTCGACAAGCACATGGACTGCGAGCTTATCCCCCTCGACGGCACGCCAAGCGAAAGTGAGGCACGCCGCGCCCAGGAAGCTGGTGAGGAGCCGCGCATCGAGTCCAACGCCCTGACCGAGGCCATTGCCGCGGGTCAGGTATCGGCCATCGCCAACGGCCTGCCCGGCACGCTCACCATTCCGCCTAGCCGCGACTTTGAGGGCTTCTACATTGCCCTGATCCGAAAACGCAGCTAGCGCACGGATCCAAAACTCAACAAGCTATCTCCGTGCGCGTTTGCCCTGCTGGTCGCGATGCTGTTTAAGCGTCGCGCGCTCCTTGCGTTCGGCCCTTTTGCCCTTAATGGCCGTGACCACAAAGTAGATGACCGCGGCGGCAACGATTGCGCCCACGCACAGGCCAATCGAGCTAAACATTGCTGTCAATTCCATACCGCGTCACCTCTCTTTTAAACGGGACATTCAAGATAGCACCTCAATACCCGCCACCACAGCTCCTTCACGTTCGCCGGCCCTTCGGTCTAACGGATGGCGCGGCGGGGAAAAATCAACTCGTCAAACGATTTAGCATTCGCAATTCCGGCTGCATCGCGCCGGCCGTCATCACATAGAATCGAGCTTCCATGGATACCCTCAACGATCTAAATGAGCGCGTCGACGCCTTCGTCGGCACCAGCTCCTTCGACACGCCTGCCGCGGCAAACGACCAAGCCCCCATCGATGTGCCGGCCGAGGTTCACGAGGACATCGTCGCCTCGGTCGATTTCTCCGAGGTCGAGCTCGCAGACGAGTTCACCGAACCCCAGGTAGCCGTGACCCCCAACGGACTGCTTCCCATGGAGCCGCTGCCCATCGACGGGCGCCTGCGCAAGGCGGCCCTTCGCATGCCTGACGAGATTGAGGAGGCCAGCGGCTTCACGCTCTTCGGCCGTCGTATCAAATCGCTCATCTACACCACCGACGTCGCGGTCATCCGCAACTCCAACGCCGATGCCGTCTTTGCCGTTTACCCCTTCACGCCGCAGCCCGCCATTACGCAGGCGCTGCTGACCGTCGCCGAGTGCCCGGTCTTTGTAGGCGTGGGCGGCGGAACTA
>CABUBZ010000083.1 GCA_902489945.1 uncultured Collinsella sp. | reverse complement strand
GTTTCGCAGCGAAGCGAGAATGTTTGAGCACGGAGGAATTACCCCGCCCGCCCCCGGGGCGCCCTCCGTCAGTAACCGGTCCTACTCCAGCTCAAACGCTCCGGTGTAGAGCTGATAGTAGTATCCGCGCTTGGCGATCAGCTCGTCGTGGTTGCCGCGCTCGATGATGCGGCCGTGGTCCAGGCAGATAATCGCGTCGGAGTTGCGCACGGTGGAGAGGCGATGCGCGATGACAAACGTCGTGCGGCCCTCCATGAGCTTGTCCATGCCCGCCTGCACGATTGCCTCGGTGCGGGAGTCGATGGAGCTCGTGGCCTCGTCCAGAATCATCGCCGGCGGATCGGCGACGGCGGCGCGCGCAATCGAGATCAACTGGCGCTGGCCCTGCGACAGCTGCGCGCCGTTGCCGGTGAGCATGGTGTCGTAGCCGTCGGGCAGACGGGTGATAAAGTCGTCCGCTCCCGCGAGCTTGGCCGCCTTGATGCACTCCTCGTCGGTGGCGTCCAGGTTGCCGTAGCGGATGTTGTCCATCACGGTGCCGGTGAACAGGTTCACGTCCTGCAGCACCACGCCCAGCGAGCGACGCAGGTCGGACTTGCGAATCTTGTTGACGTTGATGCCGTCGTAGCGGATCTTGCCGTCGGCAATGTCGTAGAAGCGGTTGATGAGGTTGGTGATGGTCGTCTTACCGGCACCGGTGGCACCGACAAACGCGACCTTCTGGCCCGGCTTGGCATATACGGACACGCCGTGCAGCACCTCGTGGTCGGGCGTATAGCCAAAGTCCACGTTATCCATGACCAGGTCACCACGCAGCGGCACGTACTCGATCTCGCCGGTCGCGCGGTGCGGGTGCTTCCATGCCCACATGCCGGTGCGGTGGTCGGCTTCCTCGAGCTGCCAGGTCTCGGGGTTCACCTGTGCGTTGACGAGCGTCACGTAGCCCTCGTCGGCTTCGGGCTCCTCGTCGAGCAGCTCAAAGATGCGCTCGGCGCCGGCAAGGCCCATGACCACGGCGTTGATCTGCTGCGAGATCTGGCCGATCTGGCCGCAGAACTGCTTGGTCATGTTGAGGAACGGCACCACGACGGCGATGGAGAGCGCCATGCCCGAGAGGCTCAGGTTGGGCACGCCCAGCGCCAGGAAGATGCCGCCGGTCAGCGCGACCAGCACGTAGAGCAAGTCGCCCAGGTTCCCGAGGATCGGCATGAGGATGTTGGCGTACATGTTGGCCTTCTGCGAGACCTCGAAGAGCTTCTCGTTGCGCTCGTCAAAATCGGCCTCGGCAGCGGACTCGTGACAGAACGCCTTGACGACTTTCTGGCCGTTCATGACTTCCTCGATATGGCCCTCGACCACGCCGAGCTCGGTCTGCTGCGCGATAAAGAAGCGCGCGGAGTTGGAGCCGAGCAGCTTGGTCATAAAGGTCATAAAGGCGACGCCGGCAATGATGACCAGGCACATCCACACGCTGTAATACAGCATGATGAAGAACACGGTGACGATGACGATGATCGTCATGAGCAGGTTGGGCAGCGACTGGCTGATCATCTGACGCAGCGTGTCGATGTCGTTGGTGTAGTGGCTCATGATGTCGCCGCGCTGGTGCGTGTCGAAGTAGCGAATCGGCAGGTCCTGCATGCGGTTGAACATCTTTTCGCGCAGCTTCTCGAGCGAGCCCTGCGTGATGACGGCCATGGCGCGGTTCCAGAAGAGCGAGGAGGCGACGCCCACGGCGTAGATGCAGCCGAGGGTGGTCACGAGCTTCAGAATCTTGGGCTGCGCGGCCGTCCAGTCGCCCGACTGCCACGATTCGCTAATGACCTGCAGCGCGCTCTGGAGAAACGTCGCGCCGATGGAGTTGATGATGGCGCAGAGCACAACGCCGGCGACGACGAGGGGCAAAAGCACCGGGTAGAAGCCAAAGAGCATCTTGATCAGGCGCGTCATGGTGCCGCCCTTGCGGTTGCGCGCGCGCTCGGCGGTAGCGGCCTTACTCATGTGCCTCGCCTCCTTCCTGGGTCTGAGCTTGCGGTGCGGATGCCTCGGTGTCGGCTGCGGCGGTCTCGCCCGCGTCCTCGCCTTCGGCACTCATCTTATTTTGCGAGGTAAAGGTCTCGCGGTAGATCTCGCTCGTCTTGAGCAGCTCATCGTGGTTGCCGATGTCCTTGATGCGGCCGCCCTCCATGACGATGATGCGGTCGGCGTCCTGCACGGAGCTGATGCGCTGGGCGATGATGAGCTTGGTCGTGTTGGGCAGGTAGCTTGCCAGGCCCTCGCGGATCTTGGCGTCGGTCTTGGTGTCGACGGCGCTCGTGGAGTCGTCCAGGATCAAGATCTTGGGGCGACGCAGCAGGGCACGCGCGATGCACAGGCGCTGCTTCTGGCCACCGGAAACGTTGGAGCCGCCCTGCTCGATCCAGGTGTCGTAGCCCTTGGGGAAGCCGTCGACAAACTCGTCGGCGCAGGCCAGATGTGCGGCCTCGCGGACTTCCTCGTCGGTGGCGTTCGGGTCGCCCCAGCGCAGGTTCTCGGCGATGGTGCCGCTAAACAGCACGTTTTTCTGCAGGACCATGGCTACCTGGTGGCGCAGCGCGTCCAGGTCGTAGTCGCGCACGTCCACGCCGCCGACGCGCACGGTGCCCTCGGTGACATCGTACAGGCGGGCGATCAGGTTCACGAGCGTCGACTTGGCCGAGCCGGTGCCACCGATAATGCCGATGGTCTCGCCGCTCTTAATATGCAGGTCGATATCGTCGAGCGCCTGGCGGCGGGCATGCTCGGAATACTTAAAGCTCACGTGATCGAAGTCGATGGAGCCGTCGGCAACCTCGTGCACGGGCTCGGTCGGGTTGGCGATCGTGGGCTCGGCGGCCAGCACCTCGGTAATGCGGTGCGCCGACTCGTCTGCCATGGTCACCATGACAAAGATCATCGACAGCTGCATTAGGCTCATAAGAATCTGGAAGCCGTAGGTAAAGATGGAGGAGAGCTGGCCCACGTCGAACAGAGTGCCCTGGCTCGTGATGATGAGCTTGGAACCCAGGTAGATGATGACGACGAACGCGCCGTTGACGCAGATGTTCATCATGGGGTTGTTGAAGGCGAGCAGCTTCTCGGCGCGGGTGAAGTCCATCTGGACGTCGCGCGCGGCGGTGGCGAACTTCTCCTTCTCGTAGTCCTGGCGCACGTAGCTCTTGACCACGCGCATGCCGGTGACGTTTTCCTCAACGGATTCGTTGAGCGCGTCGTACTTGCGGAACACGCGGGCAAAGATCGGGCGCACCTTATAGATGATAAAGAACAGGCCAAAGCCCAGCAGCGGAATGATGACCAGGTAGACCATGGCGACGCTGCCGCCCATGGCGTATGCCATGGTAAAGGCAAAGACCAGCACCAGCGGCGAGCGCACGGCGATGCGGATGAGCATCATAAAGGCCTGCTGCACGTTGTTGATGTCGGTGGTGAGGCGGGTGACGAGCGAGGAGCTCGAGAACTCGTCGATGTTGGCGAAGCTGAACGTCTGGATCTTGTAGAACAGGTCGTGACGCAGGTTCTTGGCAAAGCCGCAGCTGGCATGGCTGCAGGTGATGCCCGCGGCGGCGCCAAAGGCGAGTGACGTCAGCGCGATGAGTACGAGAAGGCCGGCGGTGGGCAGCATCTCGGTAACGGCGGTGCCGTCCTTGATGGCGTCGATCATGTCGGCGGTGATAAACGGGATCATCATCTGGCAGATTACCTCGCCAAGCACCAGCAGCGGCGTGGCGATCGTGACCTTCATGTAATCGCGGATGCTGCCCATAAGGGTTTTAATCATCCAGTTCCTCCCAGGTTACGCGGATTTTCTCGAGCATCTCGGCGAGCTGTTCACGCTCGTCGTGGTTGAGGGCACTAAAGGCCTGCTCTCTAAAACGGATGCGGGCGGCTTGGTCGATGCGGGCCTTCTCCCAGCCGATCTCGGTCAGGCGAATGGTGAGCTGCCGGCGATCTTTTGGATTGCGGCTGCGCTCGATGATGCCGGCGCACTCGAGCTTGGACAGGATTTCGGAAAGCGACCCCGGCTTGAGGTCGAAGTGCATGCCGAGTTCCTGCTGCGACATCTCGCCGTTTTCCTGCTTGGCAAGCAGGCAGACGATGGGCGCCTTGCCGGACACGCCGCCGCCGTGAAAGTGCATGTAGTGGCCGCAAAAGCCTAGGCCGCTCAGGATGCGCTTGGCGAGCTTGTCTTCGCCGTTAACTGCTTCGGGCACGTCTGCCGGCTGCGACGGGTCGCCGCCGGGCTCGTGCGGACGAAGGTTAAGGGGTTCATCGCACATGAATTCGTATCTCTCCTTTCTTTAGTTAGGTAGTGGGATTGTTTTGTGCCTAACTAATCTAGGAGTGGCCGACAGGAATGTCAAGGTACCAAACTGATTGTTACGCGGTTTTCCAAACCGCGTAACGGCTCGACGCTGCAAACGCTCCTAAGCGGCAATCTGGCGTTCAATCGTCGGGCATGGCCACAAGGCCTATGCCCTCCTCTTTCACGCCACCTTGCTCGCTTAGGAGCGTTTTCGCTTTCCGTCCTCTACCTGCGGCGTTGCCCTGGTTGTTGCTGGGGCAAGTGATCCGTGGGGGACGGAGGAAAAGGGATCATTTTCCGAAACCTTTCCGCAACAATGCGCTCTTCGCGGCCCTGGCGCCTGCTCGCAACGTTCCCTGCGCTACACTTAGTCGCATTGTGGCGCTGCCGCGCCGTGCCCGAACCAAGGGGGACTCTCATGAAGAACACTCAGCTGCTGCTGATCAACGATATGTGCGGCTACGGCAAAGTCGCGCTTTCCGCCATGCTGCCAGTGCTGTCGCATATGGGCTACCGCATCCACAACCTGCCGACGGCGCTTGTGTCCGATACGCTCAACTATCCCAAGTTCTACATCCATGACACCACGGAGTACGTGCGTCAGAGTCTTGCCATCTGGGAAGAGCTCGGCTTTGAGTTCGATGCCATCTCGACCGGCTTTATTGTGACCGAGGAAGAGACGCGCATCATCTCGGACTTTTGCCACCGCCGTGCGCAAAAGGGCACCAAGGTGTTCGTCGACCCCATCATGGGCGATAACGGCAAGCTCTATGCGGGCGTGCCCGAGTCCACGATTGGCCTTATGCGGCATCTGCTGGAGTGCGCAGACTACGCGGTGCCCAACTATACCGAGGCGTGCCTGCTTGCCGATACGCCCATTGCAGAGCAAGTCACGCCCGACGAGGCCCGCGTCCTTGTGGACGCCGTGCGTGAGCTGGGTGCCAAGTCTGTGGTCATTACGAGCGCCGTAGTCAATGGCACGAACGCGGTTATCGGTTACGACCATGTGGCGGGGGAGTACTTCACGATTCCCTTTGAGCTCATTCCGGTTTATTTCCCCGGCACGGGCGACACGTTCTCGGCGGTGCTTGTGGGCCGCGTTATGGCCGGTTGGAGCCTGCAGCGTGCGACGGCCGACGCCATGCGCGTGGTGGCCGAGCTTATCGAGCGTAATGCCGACCAGGAGGACAAGTCGGCCGGACTTCCCATCGAGGCGTGCCTGGACGTGATTGACCATGAGTAGCACGGCTGAGAGCGGCTCCACCGAGCCTTCGGGCGAGAGCAAACCGCTCGGCGCTCCGCGCGGCAAGCGTCCGCGTATCCGCATTAGCTGCGTGGACCAGCTGGGGACGTGCCGCTGCCATCATGGCCACAAGCCGGGCGACGTCTTTGACTTCGACCGCGATCGCGGCAAGATGTGCGCCATGGCCTGCCATGTGGGCTTTCCCTATATCGACATCCTGCGCTACGGCGGCACCGTGCCCGGCAACGAGCCCGGCACGGCAAAGTTCTGTTGCCCCGAGGTCGATACGTTGAACGTCTGGCTTGCCGAGATCGTAGACGAGTAGTCGGGCGCAATGTGACAAAGGGACAGCCCCTTTGCCACATTCGCCGGTGGTGCCCCTTCTTTTACTTATAATCTCAAATCTCTGCATTTCATCCGATTTTAGGTTCTAAAAATTCTGCGTTTCATCGATAATCAAGCATATAAAACTTTGCATTTCATTCGATGACACCGAGGGGAGAGCCTATGCTGCGTAGGAAAATAGCGGCAGAGCTGGAGCGTTGGCTGAAGTCTTCCGAGCAAAAGGCCTTGTTCATTACGGGTTCTCGCCAGATTGGCAAAAGCTATTCGATTCGCGCATTTGGCAAAGCCAACCATGCAACCTACATCGAGCTTAACCTCATGGAAAATCGCCAGGCAAAAGATGCTCTTCTCGAGGCGCGGGATGCCGATGATTTCATCAGCAGGGTGACGCTTCTTTCGGGAAAGTCGATTGCACCAGGCAAAACGCTCGTGTTTATCGATGAGGTCCAAGAGGCCCCCGACATCATGACGATGGCAAAGTTCCTTGTTGAGGACGGGAGATGCCGCTGGGCGTTTTCGGGGTCAATGCTCGGGACTCAGTTCAAGGGCGTCAGGTCCTATCCCGTGGGGTATGTTCACGAGCTTAGGATGTTCCCGCTCGATTTTGAGGAGTTTTGCTGGGCAATCGGGGTGAGCGAGAGGGCTCGCCAAACGATACGTGACGCGTGTATCAGCGAGAGACCCATTCCTGATTACATTCATGACGCGATGATGGCAAACTTCAGGACCTATACCGTTGTCGGCGGAATGCCGGAGGTCGTGCAGCGTTTCCTTGACACGCGGGGCGACCTTGCCTCTGTTCGTCAGCTACAGTCAGAGCTCAACGAACAGTACCGGCGGGATATCTCCAAGTATGCGAGCGGGCGAGCCCTTCAGGTGCAGAGCATCTACGATCAGCTCCCTATTATGCTCGAGGGCGAAAACAAGCGCTTCGTGCTCAATTCCATTGACCCCAAGGCTCACTACGAGAAGTATCAGCGAGATTTTGTATGGCTTGTCGATGCCGGCGTTGCTCTCAAAGCCGATATCGTAACCGAGCCAAAATCGCCCCTGCTCAAGACGGCACGGCCATCGCAGTTCAAGCTATATCAATCGGATACGGGCATGTTGATGGCGCGCTACCCCGTTGGAGTCGCCCAAGCGGCGTATCTTGATAGCAAAGAGCCCAATCTGGGCGGCATTTACGAAAACGTGGTGGCCCAGCAGCTGGCTGCCCAAAATCGCCAGCTTTACTACTATCAGACAAAAAAGCGCGGTGAAGTGGACTTTGTGGTCGATGGACCGGATGGGACGGCTGTTCCGATCGAGGTTAAATCGGGCTCCTATTACCACGCGCACGCTGCGCTCGGTCATGTGCTTGATACGGCTGAATATGGCGTAAGGCTCGGGATTGTTTTCTCGAGAGGCAACGTTGAGCGCAACGGAACGGTTCTCTATTTGCCGCTATATGCGACCTGGGCCCTTTCGGATGTTTTGGGCGACTCCTGCGCCGAGGGGATAAAGCTGGAGGTCAAGCCGGTCTAGGGCCAGTCCCGAATGTGACAAAGGGGCAGTCTCTTTGTCACATTCATGAGCGTGGATTTTCTCCCGTTTAGGGCGCGG
>CABUBZ010000082.1 GCA_902489945.1 uncultured Collinsella sp. | reverse complement strand
CGAGGGCGACCTGCCCAGCTCCCTCGCGATCTCCCTGCACGAGGCCCTGCGCTCCGGCATCCTCTGGACCGTGTCCCGCTCGTGCCTCGTGAGCCTTCCGTAGGCCCTCGGGGCCGCTTTCGCGGAACCCTTCTTCCTCTTTCCGGACATGCCGTCCTCCGATCTTCCGGGGCCGGCCGGTCCGGCCCTCAGGGTATCGGGTTCCCACATTCATCCGTACATGTACGGATGAATGTGGGAGGTGTTCGGATGAAGTCGATAATCAAGGAACGCCCACTAATTTAAAATCGTGGGCAAAAAGTACTTGGTAAACCACGCGCGGCTATGATAGTATCTCTTTAGCCGAAAGGCGACGGGCGATTGGCTCAGGGGTAGAGCATATCCTTCACACGGATGGGGTCACAAGTTCGAATCTTGTATCGCCCACCATCTAAAGCGCAGGTCAGAGGTGTTAAGCCTCTGGCCTTTTTCTTTTTGACACCAAAGATGGCATCAAAACTGACATCACAATCGAATCCATGTTGTCCGAGACGCCGTTTTTTGAACGCGCTTCACGTGCGCGCTTCATTTACTGACGTTATCTTCCGTTTTTTTGGTCAGCGTTTGGTTTACTTCCGGTACTTACCCGCTGGCCGTCGTCCTGGCCGTAAAGCTCCCCGCGGGCACATGCCGCCGCCTTCCCGTTCGGCCACCGGGACGTCGCGAAAAGTTTTTCAAAAATTGTCCTTGCATCGCCGTCCGAGTTCCCGTATAGTACTTCTTCGCACGGGGGCGTAGCTCAGCTGGGAGAGCGCTTGACTGGCAGTCAAGAGGTCAGGGGTTCGATCCCCCTCGTCTCCACCCGAGCATTGAATGAGGCTCCAACGCAAGTTGGGGCCTTTTTTCTTATAGGCACACAAGGTCAAAGGCGGCACCATGATCCTCCTTGTCGACAAGATCGTGCGTTGAACGACCGTCGCGTGCATGGTAGTATTTCTCCTCGTGGTGCAAAACTAATGCAAATGGATAGCCGACATTACTATCACAGCCACTAACTACAAGGGCTCTTGGCGCAACGGTTAGCGCAGGGGACTCATAATCCCTGGGTTCTGGGTTCGAATCCCGGAGGGCCCACCAGAATTTCCAGAAGGCCAGGCACTATGTCTGGCCTTCTTTCTTTTTTTTCTTTCTTTTATATAGCTTACATATCGGTCGATAGAAGGCCGTCCTGCCAGCTTCCGGGCGCCCCGGGTCGGCTGCCGGGACGCCGCGGCGGAAAGTTTTTCCAAAATTGTCCTTGCATCGTGGTCCGAGTTCCCGTATAGTACTTCTTCGCACGGGGGCGTAGCTCAGCTGGGAGAGCGCTTGACTGGCAGTCAAGAGGTCAGGGGTTCGATCCCCCTCGTCTCCACCCGAGCATTGAATGAGGCTCCAACGCAAGTTGGGGCCTTTTTTCATATAGGAACACAAGGTCAAAGGCGGCACCATGATCCTCCTGGTCGACAAGATCGAAAAAAGCTTCGGCGCACGCGTCCTCTTTAGCGGCGCGTCCTTCCAGATCAACCCCGGCGAGCGCTTCGCGCTCGTGGGCCCCAACGGCGCCGGCAAAACCACCATGCTCAAGATCATCATGGGCATCGACAGCCCAGACGCCGGCCAGGTCCAGTACGCCAAGGACTGCCAGGTAGGCTACCTAGAGCAGGAAACTAATCTGGAGCAAAAGGACACCACCATCCTTGCTGAGGTCATGGCCGCCGCCAAGGAAATCCGCCGCATGGGCGAGCGCGCCAACGAGCTGCAGGCCCAAATCACCGAGCTCTCCGAACAGGGGAAGGACGTCGATGCACTCCTCAACGAGTACGGACAGGTCCAGGACCGCTTTGAGCACCTGGGCGGCTACGAGCTCGAGAGCAACGCCCGCAAAATCCTGTCCGGCCTGGGCTTTAAGGTCACCGACTTTGAGCGCCCGTGCTCCGAGTTCTCCGGTGGCTGGCAGATGCGTATCGCACTTGCCAAGCTCTTCCTACGCCACCCCGACCTGCTGCTTCTGGACGAGCCCACTAACCATCTGGACCTCGAGAGCGTCCAGTGGCTGCGCGGCTTTATCGCCAACTACGACGGCGCCGTCCTCATCGTCAGCCACGACCGCGCCTTTATGGACGCCTGCGTCGACCACGTCGCCGCTCTCGAAAACCGTCGCGTGACCACCTACACCGGCAACTACAGCAGCTACCTCAAGCAGCGCGAGGACAACCTGGAGCAGATGCGCGCCAAGCGTGCCGCGCAGGAGCGCGACATCGCCCACATGCAGGTCTTCGTCGACAAGTTCCGCTACAAGCCCACCAAGGCCGCCCAGGCCCAGGAGCGCATCCGCAAGATCGAGCAGATCAAAAAGGAGCTCGTCATCCTGCCCGAAGGTCACAAGCACATCGACTTTAAGTTCCCCGATCCGCCGCGCTCCGGCGACATGGTCGTGGGGCTCGAGGGCGTCTCCAAGTCCTACGGCGACAAGCACATCTACAGTGACATCGACCTCAAGCTCTACCGCGGCGAGCACGTGGCGCTCGTCGGCCCCAACGGCGCCGGCAAGTCTACGCTCATGAAGATCCTCGCTGGCCTGGAGCCGCCCACCACCGGCACCCGGGACCTGGGCACCAACGCGGGCGTGGCCTACTACGCCCAGCACGCACTCGAGGGTATGACCGAGTCCAATACCGTCCTGCAAGAGATCGACACCGTCACGCCCAAGTGGACCGTGCCGCAGCAGCGCAGCCTGCTGGGTGCCTTCCTGTTTAGCGACAACGATTCCATCGAGAAGCAGGTCCGCGTCCTCTCCGGCGGCGAAAAGGCGCGTCTGGCACTGGCCAAGATGCTTGTGGCCCCCGAGGCGCTCCTGTGCCTAGACGAGCCCACCAACCACCTGGACATCGACTCGGTGGACATGCTCGAGAACGCCCTGCAGAACTTCCCCGGCACTATCGTGCTGATCAGCCACGACGAGCACCTGGTACGCGCTGTGGCCAACCGCATCATTGACATCCGCGATGGCAAGGTCACGGTCTACGACGGCGACTACGACTACTACCTCTACAAGCGCGAGGACCTCGCAGCCCGCGCCGCCGCCGAGGCGGCAGGGGAGAGTGCATCGGCCGCGACCAAGTCCGCTAAGGTCACCGCGGCCCAGCCCGACGCCCCCGCCACCGCTTCCAAGCCTGCCGAAGGCAAAAAGACCAAGGAGCAAAAGCGCGCCGAGGCCCAGGCCCGCGCTGCGCTCAACAAAAAGCTCAAGGGCGTGCGCAACCAGCTCAAGAAGATTGAGACAGAGCTCGACAAAAAGCGCGCCCGCTATGACGAGCTTATGGAATTGATGGCAAGCGAAGAGCTTTATGCCGATCAGGACAAGTTCAACGCCGCGCTGGGGGAATATAACGGCCTTAAGCAAGAGCTGCCCAAACTCGAGGACGAATGGCTGGAGCTTTCCACCCAGATCGAAGAGGAGACCGCGCGTGAACTCTCGTAAGGCCGCTGCCGTGGCGATGAGCATTATCGCCATCGCGTGCCGCATCTGCGGCATCTTTATGAGCGCGATGACCGTGCTGCTGTGTTTTAGCGGCCTCACCGCCAAGCTGCAGATTGTGGGCTTTGTCGTTGAGCTTTCGCGCGCGCTGCCAAGCGCCATCGCCGGCTACGGCGTCATTACGTCGCCCTTTGGCGGCGTGTTCCGCCTGGATTACGCAATCGTGGCCGTCATCCTGTTTGTCGCCGACTACTTGCTCACGCGCGCCTCGCGCCGCGTCCGCTAGGAGAGTGCCATGTCCAGCAGCTACCTCATGAACCTGCTCGCCAGCGCCGTCGCCGTCATCGTCGGCATCGTTATCCACGAAAGTGCACACGCCGCCGCGGCCTGGGCACTCGGCGATAAGACAGCCCGTTCGCGCGGTCGCGTGTCGCTCAACCCGCTCAACCATATCGACCCGTTTGGCACCATCATCCTGCCGCTGCTGATGCTCGCCGCCGGAGGCCCGGTGTTCGCCTTTGCCAAACCGGTGCCTGTCTACCTCAACAACCTCAAGCACCCCAAGCGCGACGAGGTCCTGGTGAGCGTTGCCGGCCCTGCATCAAACATCGCCCTCGCGTGCCTCGCTGCCGCTCTCATGCAAGTAACGTACGGCAACCTCTATGCAAGCATGTCCTTTGCCGTAGCGTCACAGATCATGAACTTCGGTGCCACGTTTATCGTGGTCAACCTGTCGCTTGCGTTCTTCAACCTCATCCCGATCCCGCCGCTCGATGGTTCATCGATCATCGTGCCCTTCCTCAAGGGCAAGGCACTCGCCAACTACTACCGTCTGCAGCAATACGCCATGCCCATCCTCATCCTGGTGCTGTATCTGCTGCCCATGTGGACCGGCATCGATGTGATCGGCCGCTATTTCGACGTTACCGTGTATCCGCTTGCTGAGCAGCTGCTCAACTTCGCAATCGCCGGCATCTAAGGTAAACTTACAGGTCGTCCGTGTAAAACGGTCGCAGCATGCACCCAAACCGCGCCGCGAAGGCGCCGTCAAAGGAGGTCGAAGATGTCGTATCGCGTGTCGACGCAGGTCTACAGCGGACCGTTCGACCTGCTGCTGCAGCTGGTAACCCGCCAAAAAGTAGATATCGGTGCCATCTCGATCAGCGAGGTGGCCGAGCAGTACCTTGCCGAGGCCGAGCGCATCGAGGCGCTGGACCTGGACGTGGCGAGCGACTTTTTGCTGGTCGCGGCAACACTTTTGGACATCAAGGCCGCCTCCTTGGTGCCGCAGGAGGCCCCGCGCAAAGCCGATGACGACGATGACGAGTTCGACGAAGACCTCGAGGAGCTCAGCGCGCTCGACGGCGACGCCTTGCGTGAGGTTCTGATCCAGCGCCTGATTGCCTACAAGCAGTTTAAGGGCGCGGCGGCAGCCCTCGGTGCCCGCATGCAGGCCGAAAGCCGTATGCACCCGCGTGTGGCCGGCCCTGACCCGGAGTTTTTGGGCCTCATGCCCGACTATCTGGCCGGCATTACCCTGCGCGGCCTCGCCGTCATCTGCGCCGACCTGGACGGCAAGCGCCAGACCTTTCTGCTGGAGGCCGAGCACGTGGCACCCCATCGCGTGCCGCTCGACCTGACCGTGGCCTCGGTCGACCGCTTTACCATGGCACACCAAACCTGCGCCTTCCGCGAGCTGTTGGACGGCGACGCCACCACCGAGCAGCTCGTCGTCACCTTCCTGGCCGTGCTCGAGCTCGCCAAGCGCGGCTCGCTCACGCTGAGCCAGGACGAGATCTTTGGAACCATTCAAATCAACCGCGTCGAGGGCGCCGAGGCCTATGTGCCCGGCGAGGGCCCCGAGCTCACCGAATAGGAGCGACCAACCATGTCAACCCTTTCCACGCTGGAGGCAAACAGCCTCAAAGGCCCCCTCGAGGCACTGCTGCTGGTGTCGAGCGACCCGGTGAGCGCGCCCGCGCTGGCAGGCGCGCTGGATATCGCCCCTGGTGAGTGCGCGTCGCTGCTCGCCGAGCTCAAGGTTGAGTACGAGGAGGCCAACCGCGGCTTTCAGCTGCGCGAGGTCGCCGGCGGTTGGCGCCTGTTTACTCACCCCGCTTACCACGACGTAGTCGAGGCCTATGTGTTGAGCTGGGACACGCAAAAGCTGTCGCAGGCGGCACTCGAAACCCTGGCCGTCATCGCATACCACCAGCCCGTGACGCGCGAGGTGGTCAAGGGCATCCGCGGCGTCAACTCCGACGGCGTCATCGCGTCGCTTGTGGACAAGGGCCTGGTGCGCGAGCTCGGCCGCGACCCCCAGCGCGGTCAGGCCATCATCTACGGCACGACCAACGCCTTCTTGGAAAAGTTCGGCCTGCGTTCTACCCGCGATCTGCCCGATCTGGAGCAGTTTGCCCCCGATGAGCAGTCGCGCCAGTTTATCCGCGAGCGCCTGAGCGGCCGCAGCATTCAGTCTACGCTCGAGGAGCAGGCTGAGGACCTGGACGAAGAGCGCGAACTGATCGATACCGATGTTGAGGACACCGATGTTGAGGACACCGATGTTGAGGATACCGATGGCGAGGAGCTTCTACCCACCGTCGATACCTCGGAGGATATACATGACGAGGACTAACGAAGCAGGGGAGACGCGCATCGCGGGCGCCACGGACACCACCACGCCCGCAGGCGGCGCCCAGCCCGTTTACCCGCACACGATGCGCCTGCAGCGCTTTTTGGCGCGCGCGGGCGTGGCGAGTCGCCGCGGCTCGGAGGACCTGATGACCGCCGGCCGCGTGACCGTCAACGGGCAGGTCGCGACCGAACTGGGCACCAAGGTCGATGTCGATCGCGACCATATCGAGGTCGACGGCATGCCCGTCAAGCTCAACCAGGGCGCCGTATACCTGATGCTCTACAAGCCGACAGGCTACCTCACCACCATGAGCGATCCGCAGGAGCGCCCTTGCGTGGCCGACCTGGTCCCGCGCGACCGTTTTCCGGGGCTCTTCCCGGTGGGCCGTCTGGACCGCGACACCACGGGCCTTTTGCTCTTTACCACCGACGGCGACCTGTCGCAGGACCTGCTGCACCCCAGCAAGCACGTCTACAAGACCTACCAGGCGCTCGTCGACGGGCAGCTTTCCGATCGTGATCTTGCGCCGCTGCGTCGCGGCATCGAGCTCGACGACGGCCTGTGCCAGCCGGCAATCTGCCGTGTCATCAACGCGCGCGAGGCCGAGGCCGTGGCCCCGCAGGGCATCAAGCCCGGCACCACTGCCGTTGAGGTCATCATCCGCGAGGGCCGCAAGAACCAGGTCAAGCGCATGCTGAGCAAGATTCACCATCCGGTGATCCGCCTGCATCGCTGCAACTTTGCCGGCCTGGAGCTCAAGGATGTGGCCAAGGGTTCATGGCGCGAGCTCACCGATCGCGAGGTGCAGATCCTCAAGGCCGGCGGCATCCCGCCCAAGCAGGCCAGCTCCAAGCACGGCGCCGCGCCGGCGACCAACACGGCGAGCCGCACGCGTCACCACGGCAGCCACGGTTCCGCGCCCAAGCGCAACACCTACCGCGAGCGCTACACGGGTTAGCCAGTACACCAAGCAACAGCGCTCGCGTCCCATACCAGCACGTCAACCACCGAAAGGAAGCATTGCATGATCGTCGCCATCGACGGCCCCGCCGGTTCCGGCAAGTCCACTATCGCCAAGGAGATCGCCCGCCAGCTGGGCTTTAACAAGCTCGACACGGGCGCCATGTATCGCGCCGTCACTTTCGCCGCGCTCGACCGCGGCATCGACCTGGACGACGAGGCGGCCATCGACGCCCTCGCCAAGCAGATCGAGATTCGTTTTACCAACGGCACCGGCGAGGACACGCGCCTGACCATCGACGGTAAGGACGCCTCAGCCGCCATCCGCACCCCGCAGGTCGACGCCAACGTATCCAAGGTCTCGGCCTACCCGGGCGTGCGTGCCGCCATGCTCATCCACCAGCGCCGCGCCGCCGAGGACCGCGATATCGTCGCCGAGGGTCGCGACATCGGCACCGTCGTGTTTCCCAACGCGCAGGTCAAGGTGTTCCTGACCGCCGA
>CABUBZ010000081.1 GCA_902489945.1 uncultured Collinsella sp. | reverse complement strand
GCGAGCCACGTCCATGGCCACGTTGCCGCCGCCGATGACGCACACGCGCTGGCCGCTCAGGTCGGGCAGCTCGTCGTCACCGATGGCGCGCAGCATCTTGACGGCCGACTCCACGCCGGGCGCCTCTTCGCCCGGAAGGCCGAGCTTCTTGTCGTTATGGGCACCGATGGCCAGGTAGACGGCATCGAACTCGTCGCGCAGGCGGGCGAGCTCCTCGCCGCTCACGGAGTGGTCGAGCTCCACGTCGATGCCGGCGCTCAAGATCCAATCGATCTCGGCCTGCAGGCGCTCGCGCGGCAGACGATAGCTGGGGATGCCGTAGCGCAGCATGCCGCCCAGGTGGTGGCGCTGCTCAAAGATGGTCACCTTGTGGCCCATCACGGCCAGGTAGTAGGCACAGGAAAGGCCAGCCGGGCCGCCGCCGATCACGGAGACGCGCTTACCGGTGTTGTCCACTACATGCGGCTTGTGGTCGTTGAGGTCACTGTGCTCAACGGCAAAACGCTTGAGGGCGAGGATGTTCATGGGGTCGTCGACCATGCCGCGACGGCAATGCATCTCGCAGGGATGCTCGCACACCAGGCCGCAAACGAGCGGTAGCGGGTTGTTCTTGCGGATGACCTTGACGGCATCGGCATAGCGGCCGGCCTCGACCAGCGAAATGTAACCGGGAATGTCGACGTGCGCCGGGCAGCCCGAGACGCACGGGACGCGGGCCTCGCGGTCAAAGCCGCAGGAGTGCTCGCGAATGTGGTGCTCAAAATCGTCGCGGAAGCCGCGAATGGCTGTGAGTGCCATGGCGCCGGCCTCGTAGCCGATAGCGCAGTCGCTCGAAAGGTAGATGGTGCGGGCAGTGCGCTCAATCAAGTTGAGCGTGGACTCGTCGGCGCGGCCCTCGAGCACATCGGCGAGCAGATCGCTCAGCGCGCTCAGGCCCACGCGGCAGGGCGTACACTTGCCGCAGCTCTGGGTGGAGCACAGGTTGACGAGCGCCGCCGTAAACTCAACGGGGCACGGGGCGAGCGAACTCACCGCCAGACGGCGTCCAAGCGCATCGTGCAGGTCGTCCATGACGGCCTGAGCGTGGCTGCGTTCCATTACGTGCAGTCGAGCCATAAGATCCCCTCTCACATGGCAGCCCGGAGGCGAGGCCGGGCGAAGTTGCTACACGCACAACACTGACCTAAAAAGTTGTTAGGTCTCCACGCAGTTCGGCAGGCGGTATGAAAAGTCACCCTCGGCGGTGAAATAGAACATTACCGCAGATAAATGCCATATTTGATAAAACGCGTTACCAAATGACAATGCCCCGTCCACGCAATCACGTGGACGGGGCATTGCTCTAGGTATGCGGTCAGCGACCCTGTTGTTTTTACTTAAGCTCGGGCCAGTAACCCTTGTTGACCTCGATCATGTCGTCGAGAACCTCCTTGGCGACCTTCATCGACGGCACGGTCTTGTTCAGCGTAAAGGCCTTGAGCGCCTTCTCGTACGAACCCTCGATCGTAGCCTCGACCACGAGCTTCTCGGAGTTCAGCTGCTGCATCATGAGACCCTGCTGGAACAGAGGAATGTTGTCGCGGCTGATGACCTCGGGGCCGTTCTTGCCAATGTAGGCAGGCAGCTCGACCATAGCGTCGTAGGGCATGTTGGGGATAGCGCCCTTGTTCTCGCAAATGACCAGGAAGCGCTGCTTGGTGTCGTTCTTCAGAGCGATAGCCAGGTCGGCAATCCAGTCGCCGTGGCTGCCCGCATAGAACGTGCTCTCGTCGATCTCGCCGGTCTTCTCGTAGTGGTCGATGCCGTCGAAGAGATTCTTCTCGCGCGTCTCCTCAACCTCGTTAGCACGGGTGCGCTCGGGGTTGGAATGCTCGACGAACTCCTTCTGCTGCAGGTAGTAGTTCAGATACGTGTTGGGCAGGTACTCCGGGAAGCACTCCATGATCTCGTACTCGCCCTTCCAGACGTAGTACCAGCTGCCCTTGGTGTGGCGGTTCTGCTCGGGATGCTCGTCGGTGGCCTCCTCGGGCTTCTTTGCCATGAGCGAGCCCATGCCCTTGAGGTAGGAATCGGGCAGCAGAATCTCGTGCTCCTTAATGTACTCGCGCAGCTGCGGGAGCACCTCCTCGCCCTTGTGGCGAATCGAGGTGAACCAACCAAAGTGGTTGAGGCCAAAGTAATCGTACTCGACATCCTTCTTGTCGATATCGAGCGCGGCGCAAACCACGTCGATGATTGCGATCGGCATGTCGCAGATGTTGATGATGCGAGCGTTGGGACGCAGCACGCGGCAGCCCTCGGAGACGATGGCGGCAGGGTTGGAGTAGTTGAGAATCCAGTAGTCCTTCTTGGCGTACTTCTCAACGTCATCGATCAGCTCGACCATGGGGAAGATGGTGCGCATGCCGTAGGCAAGGCCGCCGCAACCGCAAGTCTCCTGACCCACGCAGCCGTGACGCAGCGGAATCTTCTCGTCCTGCTCGCGCATGGCGTAGCCGCCCACGCGCATCTGGGCAAACACGAAGCTGGCGTCGGTAAAAGCCGTCTTTTTGTCGGTGGTCACCGTGAGCTTGATGTCCAGGCCGAGGTCCTCATGCAAAATCCAGTCCACGAGCACGCCGATCTTGCGCTGGCGCTCCTCGTTGATGTCGTACAGACGAATCTCGTCAACATCGAGCTCGTCCTTGCGCAGGGCGATGGACTTGACGATGCCGGGGGTAAAGGTGGATCCGCCACCACACAGAGTAATGATCATTGTTTACTGCTCCTTCTCAATTGCGTTTTCGACCTTGTCGCGCATCTCGGCGACCTTCATGCCAAAGATGATCTGGATATTATTGCCGTTGCGGTTGATGCCGCTGTTGGGCACGTGGTTGATGAGGTCCTCATTGATGAGGTCCGGGTTCTTAACGTTCACGCGAAGACGCGTAAAGCAGTTCTCGAGCTCTTCGATGTTGTCCTTGCCACCAAGACCTGCGACCAGGTCGGCAATACCTGCATCGACGCCCTCTGCGGGAGCTGCGGCAACAGCGCCCTGCTTCACCGCGACAGACGCGGCGGCCTCGCCCTCGGCAACGGACTCGGCGAGCTCGGACTCCTCCTCGCGACCAGGCGTGTGAAGGTTGAGCTTCTTGATGAGGAAGGTGAAGAGGAAGAAGTACAGAGCGGCGTTGACGACTCCAAGCACCAGCATAACCGGCCAGTTGGTCTTATCGACACCGAGGACCAGGTTGGAAACCACGATGTTGATGATGCCGCCTGCAGTCGAAGCGGGCACGGAGAGGACCTTAAGCAGGACCAGGAAGATGCCGGAAAGAACCGAGTGAACGACAAAGAGCACGGGAGCGGCAAAGACAAAGAGGAAGTCCATGGGCTCGGTGACACAGGAGAGCACGGCGGTGATGATCAGCGGGATGATAACGGCCTTGGTCTTATCCTTGTTCCCCTTGTAAGCGGTGACGATAAAGGCGAGACCGATACCGATGTAGGGCCACAGGTTGTTGAAGGTATAGCTGTTGAAGTAGGTGCTATCGGAGAAGGGCTGGCCCGTCATTGCCATCTCGGCAACACGGATGGGATAGGCGCCGGCGATAACCTGATCACCCAGCGTCAGGGTGCCGCCCACATCGGAGAACTGGAACGGGGTGTAGATGAGGTGGTGCAGGCCGGTGGGAACGAGCAGCTTGTTGAGCATGCCGTAGATAAACAGACCGATGTTGCCCGACTCCTTAATGATGCCGGCAACGGAGGAGATGGCACCCTGAACCGGAGGCCAAACGATGCAGAAGCCAGCGCCCATGATCCAGGAAATGATGATCATGATCAGGAACGGGAAGCGAACGCCCGAGAACATCGAAAGGGCAATGGGGAACTGCTTGTTCGAGTACTTGTTGAACACGGCACCGGTGATGCAACCGAGAATAATGCCGCCAAACACGCCGGTATCGAGCACCTGAATGCCCATAACGGTGGCCTGGCCGGTTCCGGTAAGACCGAGCATGCCGCTCGCATCGGCAAGAGAGCCGGTGGCGTTGAGCACAATGTTGTTAGCCTGCAGGAACAGGAAGAACGACATCAGGGCGATCAGCGAAGCATGGCCCTTGTTCTTCTTTGCCATGGCGCCGGCGATGCCCACGCAGAACAGAATCGAGAGGTTGTTGATGATAAACATCAGCGACTGGTAGACAACGGCGCCCACAAGCTGGAACGGACCGGAGCCCAGTACGGGGACCAAAGCGCAGATGGTCTTGTTGGTCAGAATGATGCCCACGATGAGCAGGATGCCGGCAACCGAGAGATACATCATCGGCTGAACGATCGACTTCGCGAACACCTCCAACGGCACTTTGAAATTGAACTTCTTTTTGCGGTCATAGCGGTACTCCCCTTCCTTTTCCGCAAATTAAGACAGATGTGCCCTGGACAAGACCGTGAGCCTTGCCTTATATCAATCGATGTGTGGGCACGTTATGCCTAGAGACCAGGTTCTCCAAGCAGGTTAACAATGTGATATGCGAGATAACTCTTCTCGGCATCGGTAACGACAACGTTATAGGTAGACGACAAGTGGGCGGCTATGGCGTCCGCGCACGAGAATGCGCACGGATACGCCGTTTCATCGATTCGGAACAGCGCGTCGCCATTGATTTGCCCGGCCGTAGGATCGAGCGCTCGCTGTGCGAAAAACTGCAGGTGACGAACGAAACGTTCGTAAGGCAGCGAGGTGTCATCGAGGGTCGTAGCATAGCGCTTGGAAACAATCGCGAGCACGTCGCGAACAAGCTGGACCGAAACAATCAAACGATCGGAGCGTTGCGGCATGGTGGCGTTGACGATATGCAAGGTAATGAAACCCTGCTCTTCTTCGCTCATCTGGATGCCCATATACTCCTTGATAATCTGCAGCGCACGGCCCGCAAGTGCATACTCCTTGCGATAGAACTGCTGGATCTCGAGCAGCAACGGATTCTCACAGGAGACGCCCTTGCGCTCACGCTCCAAAGCAAGGCTGATATGGTCTGCGAGAGCAATGAGAATCTTGTCGTTGATATCAACATTGAGCTCTCGACGGAGCATCTGAACAATGTCCTCGGCAATCACGAGGTTGACGGTGGGGATGGACTCCAAAAGATGTGCCAAGCGGTCAATCGTACGCGAGTCCTGAGAAGTTCCCTCCTGCAACGCGTAGGTCTTTTCGATCGACGCCTCGTCGATGGCATCGCCGGCATGACGGCCAAAGCAGAGGCCTCGGCCGATGACGATGAGCTCGGAGCCATCGTCCGAAGTGACCATTGCGACGTTGTTGTTAAAAACTCGCTTGATAACCACGGTACCCACCACAAGAATTTACTCGGAAAGCCAGACGACAGGCTCTTTAACAGCAACAGGGCCGGAAGCATGCTCACGAAGAGTCGAGTTCTCTGAACGCTCGCACACGATAACGAAGACCGTGGGATCAAAGCCGGCGGCGCGGACCGCGTCGAAATCGACCTCGACGAGGGGCTGGCCCGCGTCGACATGGTCACCCTGGGCAACAAGCGCATGGAAGCCCTTGCCCTCAAGCTTAACAGTGTCGATTCCGATATGCAGCATCACCTGAGCAGAGCTGTCGTCGGACATGATGCCCAGCGCGTGCTCAGTCGGAAACAGCGCCGCGACGGTGCCGGAAACAGGAGCGCACACCGTTCCCTCTTGGGGAACCACGGCAACGCCATCGCCCACGGCACGGCTGCTAAAAGCGGGGTCATTGGTATTTTCTAGATGAACAAGCTCGCCGGAAACGGGAGCGAGAATTTCGAACTCGGAAGTTGCAGTCTTCTGCTCATCCGAACCGCCCATCAGGCGAGAAAAGAAACCCATGGTGGCATGCCCTTCATAAATATAGCCCAACCAAAATCAAGCGAATGCATCCGTAGAGACACACCCGTTCAAAGACTTTGGTTAGGCCCACGTCCGAGGGACTCGGTAACCTTCCGCATTTCTTTTACGGGAGCTATTGTAGACAAGCCCAAAGCCGGAACAACCATTATGACCGATGAACGGTATTTAGGCGGCACTTAGGGACGTTCCTTTTCTGCCGGCACCCGGGGACACTCCTTGCTCTGGTGCAATGGGGTCAGGTTTGTTTGCACCAACTTGGTGCAGATTAACCTGACCCCATTGCACCAATCTCGCTTGCGTTAGATGAAGATCTCACATTCCCTGCGCTCGACGCAAGCCTTGCTCAGCATCTGGGTAACGGCGGCAAGTTTGTTAGGGTCAAGTTTGCGGGCATTCTGCGGGCATACGGAGACGCAACGCATGCAGGAGATGCACGCCTCGCCATCCACCTGCCTTGGATCGTCCTTGTCGATAGCTCGAACAGGGCACAACGCAGCGCAAGCACCGCAGGAGACGCAATCCTCCGTTGCATGGGGCACCATACTGTGGCCTCCAGCTTGCTTATAAGGACGATTGCCGGGAATAGAGGGCTCGGACGCAGCCCCGTCCAGTAGCTTTTGCCGGATTCGCTGCGCAAACTCTGAAAGTTGCGCCACATCCTGCGCATCCGGTCGCCCAGTAGCAAACTGACGAGCAACGGAATGCTCGGCAATGGCAGAAACCGCTGCAACCACCCTAAATCCGGCACGCTTCGCAACGTCTTCCAGCTCAATAAGCGTATCCTCAAACGCGCGGCCCCCGTAAACACAAACCAAAACAGCCCGAGCTCCGTTGCCACGCACCATTCCCAGTCGCTCAACCGCCACAGCTGGAACCCTGCCAGCATATGATGGGACGGAGATAACCGCAACGTCGCCCTTCGCCATCGAGACCCCGTGGAAATCCAACCCGTTATCGGTCAGATCGACAGTAACGATATTCCCATCCAGCGTCCCGGTCACAAGACCAGACACTTTCTCCGTTCCGCCCGTCGGACTAAACACAATTTCGAACATGCTCATCGAACATCCTCCCCTACGCTTGGTAACACACCAAGCCGCCCGCATGCTTAGACAGAGTATACGGCGCGCGGGGAAACCCCGGTTTAGCGCAAAGGGGTCAGGTTTGTTTCCACCAACCTGGTGCAGATTAACCTGACCCCTTTGCACCAAACTATGCTGTCTGCCTCATCGATTTGCATAATTTCCGTTACAGATTGCATATATTTACATGATACCGCTGTGTTCTCCTGAGGTACCCCATCCCGGACCGTGCAAAAAACGGAGTATTCTGCAACGCGCTCGTGCCAACACCGCCGCGAGCGGGCAAAACTGTAGGGCGCTGCATCATTTTGGGTTCCGCTATAACGAGAATGACGCACCTTTGCACCGGAAAACGGAAAAGTCTGACTCAAAACGCTCGCTAGGGATATCCGAAGGCCACCGCTGGCGACGTCGAATCGTATGCAGGCAACTCGATCTGCAGAATACTCCAAAAAATGCACGGCGCACCCCATGGGACCCATTGCCGCATGGCTGAAAACGGGCCTTCAGCATCCTCCAGGTGCATTCCTGAGCAAATCACACCGGACCAACGGTCGGATGCGGCAAACAAAAGGGCCCCCGAGCGTAGTTGCTCGGGGCCCTTAGTTCGCCTCGCTCTAGCGTGCGACGCGTATGTTACTTGCGCTTGCCGCCGCCGTCACCGGGGCGACGGGAGCTGCGGCCGCGCTTGCCGCCACGATTGTTGCCATAGCTGCCACGGT
>CABUBZ010000080.1 GCA_902489945.1 uncultured Collinsella sp. | reverse complement strand
TGCCGCCGACGTTACGCCCGAGCAGGCTGACGAGATGGGCATGAAGGCCGTCGCCGCCAAGGCCATCGGTGAGAACGTCGATTACTCGCTGCTGACCGACCCGACCGAGCTCGCCCTTTCGCGCAAGCTCAATGAGCTCACCGACCTGATCGCCAGCTGCGCTCGCGATCGCGCCCCGTTCCGTCTGACCCACTTTGCCGAGGAGCTCGCCGGCGACTTCCACAGCTTCTACGCTGCCTGCCAGGTTCTGCCGAGCGAGGGCCGTCCCGTCGACCCCGAGCTTTCGCGCGCCCGTCTGGCAGCTTGCGACGCTGTCCGCGTGACGCTCGCCCTGGTGCTTACCCTCGTTGGCGTTTCCGCGCCCGAGCAGATGTAATCTGCGGGTCATTTGACCGTGTAGGTTTGGTTTAACTGAGCCCTATAAGCCCGATCTCCCACGGAGGTCGGGCTTTTTTCGCAAACGCCGACGTATTGACGAATTTGGAACTGCTGGAAATACGAAACTATGCCGGTTTACTATGATGAATTGAGGAATTCCAACCACGCCGGCTTTTCTCTAAAAAGTGCAAAGCGTCTACCTGCGGTTTTAGTTCAACAAGCTTCGGAGTGGTCGCGGTTGAGCGATTCATCGTAGTAAACCGCCATAGTTTTGGCGGAGGCGGTCAGATTTGTGGGCGGTAAATCAAAGAGTGTACCTTTTGACTAGTCGTTTAAGAACACCCAATGACTAAGTTGCAGGTGGCGGCGGTTGTGTTACACTAACGCTGCGTAGTTGACGCAATCATCTCGATACAGATCAATGATGTCCGTCGTTTCGAACGGAACTAGACTGTTTAGCCGCCCTGAAGGTTTATGCAGGGAGCATGTGATCACAGGGCTTGAAAAGAAAGTTGAGCAAACACTGTGTCTGATCAACAGCAAGAAAACGAAATAACGACGACGCAGGCCGCTCCCGCTGCACCGGTTGCGTCGGACCAGGTCGCGGCGCCCGCGCAAGCCTCGGCTCCTGAGACGCCTAAGGCTGCTTCGACGCCTGCGCCTGCAACTGGTGAGGAGGCTGCTCCGGCAAAGCCCAAGCTCACGCGCCGCACGGCCAAGCCTGCCGCTGACGGCGAGGAGGTCACCAAGCCCAAGCGCCGTACCACGCGCACGACGCGCGCCAAGCGCACCGTTGCAGCTGACTCCTCGGCGCCGATTTCCGATGAGGTCGCGCAGGCACGTGCGTTGGCGCAGATTAGCGAGGCTCAGGTGGTGCGCGCCCGCCGTCGTGCTGCCGAGCGCGAGGCCGCGGCTCTGACCGAGCTTGCAGCTCCGTCTGTGCCCGAGACGCCTGACGCCACCGAGACCCCTGCCGCCGACCTGCCGACCGAGAAGCCGGCACCGCGCACACGCCGCCGCACGGCTGCTAAGGCCGAGCAGGTTGCGGAACAGGTAGCCCCCGAGCTCACTGAGGCTTCGGTCCGTTCCGCGGCAGGGGAGCGCACATCGCCTGTTGAGCCCGCTGCGCCTGTCGAGGCCAACGAAGTTCCCGTTGTCGATCCGGCTTTGCGCCCGCACCGTCGCGGTCGCAAGCCCAAGGCCTTTGTCGAGGCCGAGAAGGCCGCAGCCGCAGCCGCCGCCGCTCGGGATGCTGCGGCGACCGCCAAGTCCTCAACTGCTGCCGATGCACCCGTCCAGGATGCTACGACTTCCGAGGCCGTTTCTGCCGATGTCGATTCCGCCGACGTCCGTCCCGGTCGCAGCCGTCGCACTGCTGCTAAGCGCACGTCCAAGGCTAAGGCTGCCAAGAAGGGTGCGTCCGAGGATTCCGCCGAGACGACCACCGATGCATCGACTGATGTCGCCGAGCCCCAGGACATCGAACAGCCTGCGTCCGAAAAGCCCAAGCGTGGTCGTAAGAAGTCCGCTAAGGCCAAGGCGTCCGAGCAGCGGGCTGATGTCGAAGCGCAGGTCGATTCCGGCGCCGAGGCCAATGACGCCGCTGCGGCCAATGCCGACGCCGCCGCAACTGATGGTGCCGCGCCCGCCGAGGCCGAAGACGGCGCTCGCCCCAACCGTCGCCAGCACAAGCGTAACGACGAGCGCAACGACCGCAAGGACGAGCGCAACAACGACCGTCGCAACCGCCAGCGCGATCGCAAACAGCGCAACAAGGAGCGCAACGCCGCCCCCACCGAGCCCACGCTTTCGCGCGAGGAACTCGCGGCCATGAAGGTCGCCGAGCTGCGCGAGAAGGCCAAGGAGTTCGAGATCGAGACGACCGGCAAGAAGAAGGCCGAGCTCGTCGAGGAAATCTACACCACCGCCGCGAAGGCCGAGGGCTTCCGCGATATCAAGGGCATCCTGCAGATTCGCCCGGACAGCTCCGGCATCATCCACGCCCATGGCTACATGAAGTCCAACGACGACGCCTTCGTGCCCGCTTACCTCATCCGCTCCGCGCGCCTGCGCACGGGCGACGTCATCGAGGGCTCGCTGCGTCCTTCGCGCGGCGGCGACAAGCGCGCCGGCCTCGCCAAAATCACGACCATCAACGGTCTTGACCCCGAGCAGATTCGCAACCGTCCCAAGTTCGGCGACCTCACCCCGGTCTATCCCAACGAGCCGCTGCGCATGGAGCACGGCAAGGACTCTATTACCGGTCGCGCCATCGACATCGTGTCACCGATCGGCAAGGGTCAGCGTGGCCTGATCGTGTCCCCACCCAAGGCCGGCAAGACCACGATCCTCAAGAAGATCTGCCAGTCTATCTCGATTAACAACCCCGAGGTGCACCTCATCTGCCTGCTCGTCGACGAGCGCCCCGAAGAGGTCACCGATATGCAGCGTTCCATCAAGGGTGAGGTTGTAGCGTCGACCTTCGATATGCCTGCCGACAACCACACCCGCGTGGCAGAGCTCGTCATCGAGCGCGCCAAGCGCATCGTAGAGCTGGGTGGCGATGTTGTGGTGGTGCTCGACTCCATCACGCGCCTCGCCCGCGCCTACAACTTGGCGGCGCCCGCCTCGGGCCGCATCCTTTCGGGCGGCGTCGATTCGGCGGCACTGTATCCGCCCAAGCGCTTCCTGGGTGCAGCCCGCAATATCGAGAACGGTGGCTCGCTCACCATCCTGGCCTCTGCCCTCATCGACACCGGTTCCAAGATGGACGAGGTCATTTTTGAGGAGTTCAAGGGCACCGGCAACATGGAGCTTAAGCTCGACCGCGACCTGGCCGACCGCCGCATCTTCCCGGCTATCGACCCCGTTGCCTCCGGTACACGTAACGAGGACCTGTTGGTCGACGAGCAGATGCGCCCGTTTGTCTTTGGTCTGCGTCGCATTCTTGCCGGCATGAACAACACCGAGCGCGCAGCCGCATCGTTTATCAAGGGTCTTAAGGGCACCAACACCAACCAGGAGTTCCTGGTGCGTTCGGCCAAAAAACACAGCGACTACGAGCAGACGTTCTAGGTTGTCATCCACGCGCAGCGATAGTTATCAATGCGATAAAGGGTCGGGGCTTTGAGCCTCGGCCCTTTTCCATAGCGCCGCTCCGCGCTTATTTTTGACCGTAAGACCGACGAGCAGCAGGTTTCCCGTTTCAATCCGACATCGTCGCTTGCAATCGGCAGGGCGGTTTCGCATAATAGCTTTTAAGCTTCGCGACGGAAAACGCAGATGAAACGAACCATATACCGTTGCTTTGGGGCATAGCCCCGCTTCATCTTCTCTCGCGCAGCCAACTGAATGATGCGATTTGGGTGCTGGAAGATGGGGAGAGCTCATGGCTTCTTCTGATGCAACACAACGAGCAGTCCTTGCCGGACTTTCGTGCGGGATCGGCCTTGCCGCTCCCGTGGTTATGTATGCCGCGACGCTGCCGTTTTCGTCGGTGAACGAGACGGTCGTGGCGGGTGCGGTTCCCTTCGCCGTGGGCGCGGTGGCGGGCGTGGGCATCTATGCCGCCTCGCTGGGTATCTCCGAGTATCGTGCGCAGCGTGAAGAGCGTCTGTTCCAGCCCGATGCCATGGGCGGTGCCGCCAATCTCAATCAGCATCAAAGCGAGTTCAAGACCGCCTCGATTCCAGCTCAGCAGCAGGATGCGACTCCTTACGCTGCGACTTCTGCTTCTCAGGCTCAGTCGGAGCAGTCTACCTCGGCATTCCTTTCCGGCCTGACTGGTGCGTTCCAGCGCCGTCATGTCGATGATGGTGTCCCTACCATCGCTCGAGCCGCAGATGCTATGGACGAGGCCGAGGCTTGGTCCATGATCGACAGTATGCTCGACGACGATTCGCCGGTTAGCTGCGACCCTGCACGCTCGCGCGACGTCTATCAAGTCGCCATCGACGAGCTCACCAACGGCGGGCAGACCGGCTCCTTCAATCGCGATGACATCGCCGCCGCGGCACGCGCCGTGTCGGGCTCCCAGGCCGCCCCTGCGGGCAGCACAGCGGCTTTCGTGGCACTCGTTGCCAACGCGGCAGTCAATAACGCCTACGGCGCTACCTCGGCGGACGCGAACGCTTCTGCCGATAATTCGTACGTTGATGAAGCCATGACCGCGGACGAGGAGGCCGTTGCCGCCCGCCGTGCCGCCGAAAGCTCGCTTTGGGGCGCTCCTGCCCAGCAGCAGGCGGCTGAGGCTGCGCCGTACAACGCAAACCTCGCCAGCATGCCTATCATCTCCGGTGCCGCGGACATCGATCTCGATGACCTCGATGAGCCTGCAGCCATCACCGCATCGATTGATGCCCAAGATCGCATTGACACCGGCGACCTTCCGGACGCCTCGCTCGAGGTTGATGTCCCCATGGCCGATTACTCGGGCCACGAGGACATGTGGGCCGCCGCCACCGCGATTCTGGACGAGATCGACGAGCCCGCTCCTGCTGCAGCCCCCGCTCCCGTCGCTGCCCCTCAGCCTGCCGCCCCCGCGTATGTCGGCCGTCACAGCGCTGTGTTCCCCGAGGATACTGCCCGTATCTCGCGCGAGAGCATCGAGCGAGCCGAGGCTATTGCCGCCGGCATTATGGAAAATCGTCGTCACGAGCGCGTCAATCAGATCCTCGAGGAAGAGATCGAGCGCCTGCAGTCCTCTACCGCCAAGCGTACGGGCCGTGCCTATCTGAGCGTTATCGAGGGCGGTACCGCCAGCTTCGCGCCGCTCCGCGCGGAGGCATAACTTCTGCATGGTTAAGATCAATCGAAAATGGGCGGTCGTGACCTGCCTGATGGCGCTCTTGATCTGGGGCAATTCGCTGGTTCCCGGCTCGGGGTCGGGCTCGCTGAGCCTAACGGTCATGGAAGCTATCCGCGGTTTCCTGCACGGCGTGGGGCTTCCATATGCATGGGTGACCAACTTTGTTGTTCGCAAGTGCGCGCATTTTACCGAGTATATGGTGCTCGGCATCCTGGCAACGCATGCCTTTGATTATGAGGGGCGGCGCACCTTTGACGTGCTGCTGCCCACGGCGGTGTTCCTGCTGCTGATTCCCTCGATCGACGAGACGATTCAGCTCTTTGTGCCGGGACGCGCCGGCATGATCACCGATGTGATGATCGACTGCTGTGGAGCGGCAACGGGCGTTGTGCTCCGATATCTCTTACGGCCGCTGATGCGCGCCAAAAAAGCCGCCTAGGACGTATTGTTTGGTCCTAGGCGGCCTTTTTTATTTGAGGGCTTATATGAGGCGTGGTGGCGTCGTTCCGTAGGTCGGATTTGCCGGGCGCGCCACGCCCTGTGGGTGCGTCTGCTACTGAAGCGCCTGAGCGCCCAGGGCCAAGCAGCCCATAATGCCCTGTTTGCCCTCGAGGCTGTTGTTGACGATATAGCTATCGATGTCGGCCATCTCGGGCGTGACGATGTAGCCGTTGAGCATCTCGGCGCACTTCTTGCGCGCGAGCGGCACGATGGGGGTGTGGTCGGCCACGCCGCCACCTATGACGATCTTCTGCGGTGCGTAGCACAGGATGTAGGTCATGAGCGCCTGCGCCAGATAGCCGGCGAGCAGGTCCATGGCCTCCGGGTCATCGGCCATCTCTCCGGCGCTCTTTCCACCCCAGCGCTTTTTAACGCCGGGACCGGCGATGAGGCCCTCGAGGCAGTTGTCGTGGAAGGGGCAGCCACTGTGCTCTCCGATGGTGTCGCGCGGGTCGCGAGTGACCAGGATGTGGCCGGCCTCGGGATGCATCATGCCGTGCACGAGCTTACCGCCCGAGAGCACGCCGGCGCCCACGCCGGTACCGATGGTCAGATACACCACGTCAGTGAGGCCCTGGGCGCAACCAAAGGTGACCTCGCCCAGGCAGGCGACGTTGACGTCGGTGTCGTAGCCGCAGGGAATATTGAGCTCGTTTTGGATGGTGCCCAGCAGGTCAAAGTAACGCCATCCCGTTTTGGGCGTCTCCAGGATCTTGCCGTATTGGGGCGAGGCGGGGTTGACTGCGGTGGGGCCAAAGGCGCCGATGCCCAGCGCGGCGATGCCCTTGTCGGCAAACCATGCGTTGACGGCCTCAACGGTCTCCTGCGGGGTCGTGGTCGCAATCTGCTCGCGTTCCAGGACCGTGCCGTCTGCATAGCCCGTGGCGCAGACCATCTTGGTGCCGCCGGCCTCGAGCGCTCCGATAAGCTGCTGCTCTGCCATAGTATTCCTCTCTCCGGGATGAGTTGCTTCTTCTCTAAAGTATAGCGCTCTAAAAAATAAATTAGGTCGCTATAAAAAGAAACCTCGTGGCCCAACGGGTTCACGAGGTTTCTTTAGTGCCTTTAGTTACTGGCCGTCCTTACCCGCGCGGCTCGATTTTATCACGCAGAGACTTGAGGTTTTCGAGTGCGGCGTTAAGCGTTTCGTCTCGCTTGGCAAAGTGGAAGCGGATGAGGTGGTTGACGGGCTCACGGAAGAAGCTTGAGCCGGGCACGGCGCCCACGCCCACCTTGGACGCGAGGTCCTCGCAGAAGTCGAGGTCGCTGTCGTAGCCAAACTCCGAGATATCCATCATCACGTAGTAGGCGCCCTGCGGCACGTTATGCTCAAGACCGATGCTATCGAGCCCCTGACAGAATAGGTCGCGCTTGGCGGTGTAGAGGTCGAGGACCTCCTGGTAATAGCTGTCGTCGAAGTTGAGGGCGGTGACGACGGCCTCTTGCAGGGGAGCGGCGGCGCCCACGGTCAGGAAGTCGTGGACCTTCTTGATACGCTCAGTAATCTCGGCAGGGGCGATGGTATAGCCCAGTCGCCAGCCGGTGATGGAGTAGGTCTTGGAAAGCGAGCTGCAGCTGATGGTGCGCTCGAACATGCCGGGCAGCGTGGCCATATAGACATGCTCGTGGGGCGCGTAGACGATGTGCTCGTAGACCTCGTCGGTGATGCAGTAGGCGTCGTACTTTTTGCACAGATCGGCGATAAAGGTGAGCTCCTCGCGCGTAAAGACCTTGCCGCAGGGGTTGGACGGGTTGCACAGGACAATGGCCTTGGGGTCGTTGTCGCGGAAGGCCGCTTCGAGGACCTCGCGATCGAAGTCGAAGGTGGGCGGGTTGAGCGGCACGTAGATGGGCTCCGCACCCGAAAGGATTGTGTCGGCGCCGTAGTTCTCGTAGAACGGCGAGAAAATGACCACTTTGTCGCCGGGGTTCGTGACCGTCATCATGGCGGCCATCATGGCCTCGGTGGAGCCGCATGTGACTACGATATTCTCGTTGGGGTTCACCGGCATGCCCATAAAATGCTCCTGCTTGGCGGCAAGCGCCT
>CABUBZ010000079.1 GCA_902489945.1 uncultured Collinsella sp. | reverse complement strand
ACGGTGTTTGAGCGTGACGACCGCCCGGGTGGCCTGCTCATGTACGGTATTCCCAACATGAAGCTCGAGAAGTCCGTGGTCGAGCGCCGCGTGGCGCTCATGCGTGAGCTGGGCATTGTGTTTGAGCTGAACGCCGACGTGAGCGATCCTAAGGTTGCCGCCAAGCTCGACGACTTTGACGCCGTCGTGGTGGCTGCCGGCGCCCGTGCCCCGCGTGGGCTTTCGGCTGCGAACATCGATGCCCCGGGTGTGGTATACGCCGTGGACTACCTGACGGCATCGACCGTCTCGGTGCTCGACGGCGGCGAGCCCGCCATTGACGCGCGCGGCCTGGACGTTGTGGTCATTGGCGGCGGTGATACCGGCAACGACTGCGTGGGTACCGCGGTGCGCCAAGGTGCGCGCAGCGTGCGCCAGTTTGAGTTCTTGCCGGCGGCGCCCGATAAGCGCACAGCGAGTAACCCTTGGCCACAGTGGCCCAACGTGAAGAAGACCGACTACGGCCAGCAGGAGGCTATCGCCGCGATGGGCGGCGAGATGCGTGCCTGGGGCGTGGATACGCTCGAGGTGCTGTTGGACAAGAAGGGTGCGGCCGCGGGTCTGCGCGTGGTCGATCTGGACTGGTCGGCAGGAAAGCCAGAGCGCATTGTAGGCTCCGAGCACGAGGTGCCGGCGCAGCTGGTGCTCATCGCCTGCGGCTTTACCGGTCCCGAGCATGGCGTGTTCGACGCTGTTCGCGTGCCTGTCGCCACCGCTGGCCGTCCGCTGCCCGTGATGGCTGTCGAGGGCTCGCACCTCGCGGCCCGTGTCGACGGCGTCGCCGCGGATGCCGCGCCGGTGTATGTGGCGGGTGACGCTCGCAACGGCAGCTCGCTCGTGGTGAACGCTATGGCCGACGCCCTGGCCTGCGCTGCCGAAGTCGCCGATGCGCTGGAGCTGTAACGTAGTCATTTAAGAACGTCCCCAATGACTAGTCATTTTTTTGTCTAGTCGTTGGGGACACTCTTTGCGAGCGATTTGCTCGTTTGTTGACGTACGGGTGTTCATTTGTCGACTTCTTGAGCTGTGGTCACCTGTTGTTTCTGTGGTGGCTGTGGGCATATGGCTCAAAAGGGCGGGTTGGCCGTCTATGTTTACCTGCGGTTTTATTGCGGTGCGCATTTTCGGTCAAGCATCCCGTCAAGTGTTTGGTCAGCAGTTGGTTTGCAGCCGGAGGCCTATTTTGTCCGTGCTGACAGTGGCTGCCCACCCTCCTCGTAAGCTCAAATTGAGGTTCATCAGTTTGAGGAGGATGCCGTGACTGACCACGTTTTAGACCGAGCGCATCTGGCCGAAGCCGTTGGCAACGATATTGCCGACATGGCCCATTTTTGGATGCTGCGGAAGTTTCAGTTTTTGGAGCCGGCGCGCGAGCAGTTCGAGATCATTGTCGACCCGTGGCTCGGCTATTGCACCGAGCCTTCCCAAAACGAAATCATGGCCTACAACATGGCATTTACCGATTGGCTGCTCTTCGAGCGCCCCTATCGCCATGGCAAGACGCTGCTCGAGCTGTATGTTGATGAGCCGCCGGCATCGCTTTCGCCTGCCTCGCTCAAGCGGCTCGAGCAGGTACGCGACACGCAGTATTTCTCGCGCTTTGGCATTTTGGACAAGGATCCTGCGAACGGCATGGTTGCGCTGAAGGATACGCGCACCGATCGACGTTTTGATGTCTACGACCCGCATATCGTGCAAAAGGAGCATTGGAGCGACGGTGCGATTGCGGTGCGCCTTGCCTGCGTCGACGATGTCTGGCTGACGGCGGGACAGCTCTATCTGTATGACATCGCGTGCCTGAGTGACACGGCGGTCGATGGGCCGGGCGCGGTGCATCCGGAGGACCTGCAGGACGGTTTTGACACCTCGTGCATCAGCTTCTTCTTGCGTCTGGTTCGCGACATCATGGGCGCCCAGGGGCGGTACGTAAAGTCGCTCAACATCTACGAGCAGGAGTGGGAGTAGGGGATGTGACTGGTGTCGCTCTGCTGCCCCTGACTTTGTCTCAATCTGTAACGTTTAGGGACAAAAAACCGGTCTACCTGTTACAGATTGAGACGAACGCTTGGGCGCCGCTGGTTTGTCTAAATCTGTAACGTTTGGGGGGCTGGAGAACGTCTAACTGTTACAGATCGAGACAAAGGTTGGACGCGGTGTCGAAAGATCTCGATCTGTAACATCTAGCGGCCAAAAATCGGTCTTCCTGTTACAGATCAAGACATTTGCCAGCGGAGGCAACAGCGGCGATGGTCCATTTGTCTGACGTGGTGGTGATGAAAGTGTCTAATACCGTTCTCAAACACAAACATGCGACTCGCAACACGTTGGCGCGGAATAGGATGCTCGCGCGGCTCACGGAGACGGCCAAGCAAGGTGCGCTGCTCGCAACGCATGACAATACCGAGCTCATGTGGCTGCGGCGCCATGTTGGAACCGACGATATCGCGGAGCCCGAGCCGTACCTGTTCTGTTTTCAGCATGATTGGGATGCATTGACGCCAGCGGAGCGAGCACTGAGGACTATCAGAGGGCTTGCGGAATTTCATCCCGATTGGGCGTTTTGGGGCTATGACGCGGCGCTTTTGTGGGGTCTGGAGGTGCCGAATGATCTGCTCGGGCCGCGTTTCCTTGTTAAGACTTGCTGTTCGGTGACGTTGAGCAGCGGGTGCAGGTTGTTGCGTCCACAGATGGCGGGTGCGATTGAGCGCGTCGACGGCGTGCGAGTGACGCCGTTTTGGCGCACGGTGGAGGATTGTCTGCTGCGTGCGCCGTTTTCCTACGGGTTGGCGATTGCCGATTCTGCACTGCGGGCGAAAGGCGTATCACGTGGGGATTTGTGCGAGCGCCTCCGCGCCGATTGCGAGGGCAGGCGAGGGTATCGCAGGGCACAGGTGATTGCATCGTATGCGGACAGGATGTCCGAAAACGGCGGCGAGTCTCGGTTCCGAGCGTTCTTTATTGCGTACGGCTTTCCGGTTCCGGAGCTGCAGGTGGAGTTTCGCGACCCGCTCGATCCGAGCCAGGTGTTTCGCGTCGACTATTTTTGGCGGCTCGAGGACGGGACGTGTGTCATCGGCGAGCTCGACGGAAAGGGGAAGTACACCTTGCAGAACGGCGAGGGTCGGGAGCCGGTCGATCCATTCGTGGCAGAGCGTCAGCGGGAATCTCATCTGACAATGCTCGGGCATAAGGTGCTTCGGTTTACATTTGATGAACTCAAGAACCCGGGAAAGCTGGCTGAAAAGATGAGACTGGCGGGAATTCCACAGCGGGCCGATCTGGCTGAGGAATGGAGACGCCAGTGGTATGGGTGCTAAGGGGTGCAACTGACGCGAATGTGGTTGTTCCTGCCGAGTTTGTCTCGATCTGTAACAACAAGGGACCGTTTGGCCTCGTAACTGTTACAGATTGAGACGGAAGGTTGGCGGCTGCCGAAAGATCTCAATCTGTAACATCTAGAGGCCGAAAACCTGTCTACCTGTTACAGATTTAGACGTTTGACGACGGGGCTGGAGAATATCTCAATCTGTAACGTTTGGCGGCTGTTTGGGCCCGTAACTGTTACAGATTGAGACGGAAGGTTGGCGGCTGCCGATAGATCTCGATCTGTAACATCAAGGGGCCCAATAACCCTGTACCTGTTACAGATCGAGACATTCCCCTGATGTTGCTGGGGTGGGGCTGCAACGTATTCCGTCCCCCACATCCCCTCTTCCCTCCGTTAGCCGATATGTCCGCAGCAACCCTGCCGCGCTGGATAATAATGGACAAATGTTCAAGTTAATCGTGAGGGAGGAGCTCGATATGGCGTCTGCCGATCGTCCCACGTTGTTTATCAATGCGACCATTCTGGATGGTTCGGAGCATATGGAGCCGCAACCCGATATGGCCGTGACTGTTGAGCGCGGCGTCATCACCTGGATGGGGCCGAGTGCTGTGGCGCAGGCGCCAGCGGGTGCCGAGGTTATCGACCTGGCCGGTGCGTATCTCATGCCCGGGCTCATCAATATGCACGTGCACCTGTGCGGCTCGGGCAAGCCTGTCTCGGCCGGCGATGCGGGCGCGCTGATGAAGAAGCTCGATAATCCCGTGGGGCGCGCCATTGTGCGCCATATTCTTAAGGGCAGCGCCCAACAACAACTGTCAAGTGGCGTGACCACGGTGCGCGGCGCGGGCGACCCGCTGTTTGCCGATCTGGCCGTGCGCGATGCTATCGATGCCGGCAAGTATCAAGGTCCTCGCCTGGTGGCGCCGGGAACGGGCGTAACGGTGCCGGGCGGCCATGGTGCGGGCTTGTTCGCCCAGGTGGCCAACAGCCCTGCCGAGGCGGCCGAACAGGTGCGCGACCTGTATGCGCGCGGTGCCGACGTCATCAAGCTGTTCGTGACGGGCGGCGTGTTCGACGCTACCGAGGTGGGCGAGCCGGGTGTGCTGCGTATGCCGGTCGAGGTTGCCGCGGCGGCGTGCAAGGCGGCGCACGAGGTGGGCCTGCCGGTTATGGCCCATGTCGAGAGCACCGAAGGCGTGAACGCTGCGCTTCAGGCCGGCGTCGATACGATCGAGCACGGCGCTCCGTTGACGCCCGAGATCATGGAACTGTACCGTGGCGCCGCGGGCACGCAGCTCGAGGGGCGTGCGCCCAGCGTTACCTGCACGATCAGCCCGGCGCTGCCGTTTGTATTGCTCGACCCGGAAAAGACCCATTCGACCGATACACAAAAGAAGAACGGTGACATCGTGTGCTCGGGCATCATCGAGAGCGCCCGTGCCGCACTGGAAGCTGGTGTTAAGGTGGGCCTTGGCACGGACTCGAGCTGCCCGTTCGTGACGCAGTACGACATGTGGCGTGAGGTGGCCTATTTTGCCAAGTATGTCGGCGTGGGCAACGCCTTCGCGCTGCATACGGCCACGCAGGTCAATGCCGAGCTGCTGGGGCTGGGCGGCGAGACCGGCACAATCGAGTGCGGCAAGGCCGCCGATATCCTGGTGACGCGCGAGAACCCGCTCGATGACCTGTGCGCACTGCGTGATCCGACGCACGTGATGTGTCGCGGTGATCTGGTGCGCAAGCTCAAGGTGAAGCGTATTCCCGAGGTGGACGCCGAGCTCGACGCGATTATGGCCATGCCTGCCGAGGCGTTGGCCGAGGAGCTTACCCGCGATGGCGTGGCGTAAGCGCGCGATATGGCGATGCGACAAAGGGACAATCCTTTTGTCATAATCAGAAAAAGCCGAGGTCCCAGTGCGAGGCCTCGGCTTTTATTTGTCCCATGGTATGGCAGCTATGAGCGCGTCTCCATCTTGGCATGGCACTTGGGGCAGGTGACGCGGATCTTGCCTTTGCCCTTGGGAACGGAGAGCATCTGGCCGCAGTTGGGGCACTTTAGATAGGCCGTGGTCTTGCGGCCCTTCCACATCTTCTTGGCTGTGCGCTTGGCACGTTCAAAGTCTTCCTTGCTAGTACCGGCTGCGCGCGAGGCGTTGGCCGCTGCAGCTCCGCCGCCCAAGCTAGCTACAAACTTGCCCAAGCCGGGTACGTTTGCAGTCGCGGCGACAAAGGCCTCGTTCTCCTTGTGACGTGCGTCGATATTTTTGGACAGGCCGCGCAGCACGCCAATCACGATTACGACGATGGCAATCCAGCTGAGCCACTGGATGCGGGCTATCGATCCGATCATCGCGATGACGATGCCGGCAAAACCCATCACGATGGTGAGTTCATCGGCACCATTGCGACCCTTCATAAAGTCATTCATGCAAATTGCCTTTCGTTCGATATGCTGCACGCCTTTATACCCGATTTAGAGCAAGGGGGACAGGTTAATCTGCACCAATGTGGTGCAAACATACCTGTCCCCGGAATACCAAGACGGTGCAAACGTACCTGTCCCCAATGCCCCAATTACTTGGAGAGTTTGTCGACGACGCGTTCGATTTCGGCGAGTTTGGCGGCTTTGAGGTCTTCGTCGCCCGATTCGATTGCCGAAGTCACGCAGCCCTCGATATGCGCCTTGAGCACGTCGGCGTTAATGCGCGCGAGGAGCGCCTGTGTGGCCATGAGCTGCGTGGAAATATCGACGCAATAGCGGTCCTCCTCGACCATCCGCAAGATGCCGTCGATCTGGCCGCGTGCCGTCTTGAGCATGCGGGTCACCGATTTGTGGTCTGCCATCATGGCGGGTCCTCGTTTCTGGTCGATGGGGTCGAATGCTTCTGGTAGCTGCTACGCGGCGGTCACGGACAGGGCGTGGAACTTCTCGCCGGCGCCCTCGACAGCGGCGGCGAGCTGCTCGGCGGTCACGGTGTCGGCGCACTCCACCTGGACGGTCTGAGTCTCGTGATCGGCGTCGGCGTCGGTCACGCCGGCCACGTTGAGCAGTGCCGTCTCGACAGTGGCGTCGCAGTGGCCGCACATGAGGCCGGAAGTCTTGATTGTGTAACGCATGGGTATTCCTCTCTGTTGTGTCGGCTTTCCCAGGCACCCGACCTTGACCTTCAAGCCGTCGCTCGCGTACCAAAGTACGCGTCGCTCCTCTTTCAGGTCAATCTCGGGCACCTGGAAAACCCGTTCTAAATGGACTTAATGGTTAGCCTATTTTGCCACTTTAGGCTTAAAGGATTTCAGACGCAGCGCATTGCTTACGACGCACACGCTCGACAGGCTCATGGCCGCGGCGCCAAACATCGGCGAGAGTTGCCATCCCGTGAGCGGGAAGAACACGCCCGCGGCGAGCGGAATGCCGATGCCGTTGTAGAACAGTGCCCAGAACAGGTCCTGCTTGATGTTGCGGATCGTGGCGCGCGACAGCTCGATGGCCCGCGCAACATCCATGAGGTCGCTGCGCATGAGTACCACGTCGGCGCCCTCCTTGGCGATGTCGGCGCCGGTGCCGATCGCAAGGCCCACGTCGGCGCGCGCCAGGGCGGGGGAGTCGTTGATGCCGTCGCCCACGATGGCGACCTTGCTGCCCGCACCCTGCAGTTCGCGCACGTGGCGTTCCTTGTCGGCGGGGAGGACGTCGGCGATGACCTGTTCGCTGCTCAGTCCCACGCGGCGGGCGATGGCTTCGGCCGTCACGCGGTTGTCGCCGGTGAGCATACGCACATCGACGCCGAGCTTGCGCAATGCGGCGATGGCAGCAGCGCTCGTCTCTTTGACCTCGTCGGCCACGGCGATGGTGCCGACAAGCTCACCGTTCTTGGCAAAGAACAGCGGCGTCTTGCCTTCGGCAGCGAACTGCTCGGCAAGACCGGCGGGCACCTCCGCGCCCAGCTCGTTCATCAGGCGCACGTTGCCGGCTGCGATGACATTCTGCCCCTCGCGCGCCGTAACGCCTCGTCCAGGCACTGCGGCAAAGTCCTCGACCATGCGCGCCACGATTCCGCGCGCCTCGCACTCGGCCATAATCGCTTCGGCCAGCGGGTGCTCGCTCGAGCGCTCCAGCGCGGCGGCTAACTTGAGCAGCGCCTTTTCGCTCATGGCGGGCGAGCCGTCGGCGCGCGCGGCAACCACAATATCGGTCACGGCCGGCTTGCCGCGGGTGACCGTGCCCGTCTTGTCGAGCACCACGGTGCCCACGCTGCGTAGGTTTTCCAGCGCCTCGGCGCTTTTGAACAGGATGCCCATTTCGGCGCCCTTGCCGGTGCCCACCATGATGGCGACGGGCGTGGCCAGGCCGAGTGCGCACGGACAGCTGATCACCAACACCGCCACGGCGGAGGTGAGCGCCTCGTTCACGCTGCCGGTCAGTGCCATCCACACCGCAAAGGTCACGGCCGAGATTACGAACACCACGGGCACAAACACGCCGGCGACCTTATCGGCCATGCGGGCGATGGGCGCCTTGGTGGCGTTGGCGTCCTCGACGAGCTGGATGATCTTGGCAAGCGACGTGTCGGAGCCCACGCGCGTGGCGCGGAAGGTAAACGATCCGGTGCGGTTGACCGTGGCGGCGTTGACGGTGTCGCCGGCGGTCTTTTCCACGGGGATGGACTCGCCGGTGAGCGCACTCTCGTCCACGGCCGACGCGCCCTCGAGTACTACGCCGTCGACAGGGA
>CABUBZ010000078.1 GCA_902489945.1 uncultured Collinsella sp. | reverse complement strand
GAGCGTCCGGCTGATAACCGGGAGGTCACAAGTTCGAATCTTGTCAGGTCCACCATCAAAACTGTGAAGAGCCCTGGGGCGTTGCCTCGGGGCTTTTTTCTTACCTACTGAAAGTAGTCAAAAAAGCCCCGTCCCAAATTAACTACTTTGATTTTGTGTGCTGTGCGAAAGATTGGGTAGTATAGCTATTCAATGCGGCGGGCTGCCGCGTGTTAACCGCTACGTACCGGAGGTGTTCCATGGTTCGCGTCGACATAGAGACCATCGTCATGGCCGCCGGTCCCGTGCCATCGCTTATCGTACTTCGTGAGCGCAGCAGCAAATCGGACTCGCCCGCGCCGCTGCGTTCCCTTTCCATTCAGACTGGTTCGTTTGAAGCTGCTGCCATCAGCCGCGGCATCGATAGCGGCCGCGCCGAGCGCCCGATTACCCATGACCTGCTGCTCGATACCGTTGACGCCCTGGGCGCCAAGCTCGAGCGCATCGAGATCGTTCGCGCCGAGCCGCCGGTGTTCTACGCGACGATCGTCGTACTGGCCGATGGCGAGGAGCGCAAGATCGACGCCCGCCCCAGTGATGCCATTGCCCTTGCCGTGCGCAGCAATGCCCCCATGTTTGTGGAGGACGACATCATGAATCGCCTGGGCACTGTTTCCACCCACGCCGAGGATGTCGACGACGAGCAGGAGTTCGAGAAGTTCGACGAGTTCGTCCATACGCTCTCCCCCGATGATTTCTAAATGTCTGGCACGCGAGCGGAGAGGTCGCTGATGGGTACCCGCGTATCGGCTGAGGCGGCGGCCATTGCGCGCGAGGCCCAGATGCGCTCGGAGGCTTCTGAGGCGGCTCGCATTGCCTATGTGACGCAGGCCCGCACGCTTCGCGAGCGCCGCGGCTCGTTTATCAAGATGGTTGTCGTCTCCGCCCTTGTCGCGGCAATCTGCTCGCGCCTTCGTGGTACAGTTGGTGCGCTTGGGTTTTCGATTTCAACAGGCTTGGTAATCTGGGGTGTGGTCGATGCGGTCATGCTGACCAACCAGATCAAGGTACTCGACAAGCGCGCGATGGATATGATGCGCGCCCGCGACGCTGCCGCCAAGATCGCTGCCGAGGCACAGGAACTGTAACGACGCCAGACTCGATGGGAAGGTCTAAAGATGGCACAGGATATGCAGGACGCCGGTAACGTCTCCGCCGAGCTCGACGCCATGGTGTGCGATCTGATCGGCGCGTTCTTGGACGACCTTGCCGTCGGTGAAAACCCTGGCGTGGTCGTGGCAATTGAGGATGCTGCTTCCAACCGTTATCTGGCGGCGCTCGACGAGGACGGCGAAGAGGCGTGCCTGGAGGCGGCCACCAACTTTATCTCCGAGCACAAGATGGGTCTTAAGGACGAGGGCCTGGGCCGTATCGTCCGCTATGCCATCGGCTACACCGGCTGCGTCGAGATCGATGGCGGCTACCATGACGCCCTGCTCGTGAGCTTTTTCGAGACGACGCTCGAGAGCGGTTTTTCGGCATATGTGCTGTATGAGGGCATGGGCGCCGGCGATGGTTTTATGTGGAGCGACCCTGAACCTGCAGGTGAGGAAACCCCTCTCATCTAAAATCGCTAAAATAAACGAGTTTTCGGTAAAAGGCTCAATATTCCCGCTGAGCGTTGTATCGCTGGGCGGGCCGCATACGCGTGCCGTTTGTATATGGATAGAAGATAGGGGAACTACATGCGCGTAGACAATCTGAGGAACATCGCCATCATCGCCCACGTCGACCACGGCAAGACGACGATGGTCGACAAGCTCCTGCGTGCCACGGACGCCTTCCGTGCCAACCAGCAGGTCGAGGACCGCGTCCTGGATTCCAACGACCAGGAGCGCGAGCGCGGCATTACGATTCTCGCCAAGAACATCTCTATCGAGTATAAGGACGTCAAGATCAACGTCATCGACACCCCGGGCCACGCCGACTTCGGCGGCGAGGTCGAGCGCGTGCTGCGTATGGCCGACGGCGCCCTGCTGCTGGTCGATGCTTTTGAGGGCCCCATGCCCCAGACCCGCTTCGTGCTGCGTCACGCTATCGACACCGGCCTTAAGATCATGATCGTCATCAACAAGATCGACCGTCCGGGCGCCAACCCCGAGAAGGCCTACAACGACTGCCTGGACCTCATGGCCGACCTGGGCGCCACCGACGACCAGCTTGAGTTCGCCATGGAGCACGTGGTCTACGCCAGCGCCATGAATGGCTTTGCCCGCCTTGATCCCAACGACGGCAACATGGACATGTATCCGCTGCTCGATATGATCATCGACGACATGCCCGCGCCCGAGGTTGACGAGAACGCTCCGCTGGCCATGCAGTGCGTGACCATCGACCACTCCAACTTCGTTGGCCGTATCGGCATCGGTCGCGTGTATTCCGGCGCCATCCATCAGGGCGACCAGATTCTGGTTGTGAAGAACGACGGCTCCAGCGCCACCGCTACCGTCAAGCAGCTCTTTACCTTCGACTACCTGGGCCGCACCGAGTGCCAGGAAGTCGGCGCCGGCGACATCGCCGCCGTCGTGGGCATCGACCGCACCGATATCGGCGATGTCTACACCGATCCCGAGAACCCCGTCGAGCTCGAGCCCATCGAGATCGACCCGCCGACCCTGTCCATCGTCTTCGAGGCTTCGACCTCCCCGCTCGTCGGTCGCGACGGAGACATCGTGGGCGCCCGTCAGCTCAAGGAGCGCCTGTTCAACGAGGCCGAGAACAACGTGACCATGAAGATCGAGGAGCTCGAGGACAAGAGCGGCGTCGAGGTCTCGGGCCGCGGCATTCTGCACCTGTCCGTTCTGATGGAGTCCATGCGCCGCGAGGGCTTTGAGTTCCAGGTCGGCCGTCCCCGCGTTCTGTTTAAGAAGGACGAGAACGGCAACAAGATGGAGCCCGTCGAGCAGGCTGTCGTCGAGTGCCCGGACGAGTACTCGGGCAAGGTCGTCGAGGTCTTCGGTACCTCGGGCGGCATCATGACGAGCATGGACACCTCGGGCATCGTGACGCACCTCGAGTTCAAGATCCCGACGCGTGGCATCATGGGTCTTAAGAACCGCATCATGAACGTCACCCACGGCGAGGGCGTGTTCTACCACACCTTCCTGGAGTACGGCCCCTACGCCGGCGAGATCGGCAACCGTCAGAACGGCGCCATGATTTCCATGACCACCGAGAAGGCCGTTGCCTATGCTCTGGGTACGCTGCAGGAGCGCGGTCAGCTGTTTGTTGAGCCGGGCACCGAGTGCTACGAGGGCATGATCGTGGGCGAGCGCAGCAAGGCCGGCGACATGGTTGTCAACATCGCCCGTACCAAGAACCTGGGCAACCAGCGCTCTTCGACCTCCGATATCTCCGTGCAACTGGTGCCGCCCCGCACCTTCTCTCTGGAGGAGGCGCTGGAGTACATCGCCGACGACGAGCTGGTCGAGATCACTCCCAAGAACATTCGCCTGCGCAAGCGTCTCCTCAACGCCACCGACCGCAAGAAGGCTGCCGTCCGCGCCGGCCAGGTCAACAAATAAGCGCTGAGGTTTATAACCGCCAATAAGAAAGGGCGCCGACCGCAATGGTCGGCGCCCTTTTTGGTGCAAGGGGGTCAGGTTAGTTTGCACCACGGCGGGAGCAGTTGTCCCTCAGATTGGCTTCCGGTCAAAGTTAAGTTGTTTAAACATATACAGGAATTATCGAAATATAAACGTTTTGATACAAAACTGTTAACAGGTAAATATCAACTGGTATTAAATTAAAAGACCTCTTGACCAGCGGTTTACATGACTGGTATCTATATTGTATTTTATGCATTGTGGCATAGACGGACCGTCTTAGAAGTTGCTTCCCAATGGGTTCTTGCAATGCGCTAGGTAGGTTCTTGTTGATGTTGGGGTTTGTGTTCGATTCGACGATTCGCCGTATTCCACACTGTGTTGTAGGAATTAGGGGACAACTATGGACGCACACCGCTCACGGTCGCTGGGTATGGCGGCCCTGATTTTCATTTTGATTAGCCTCACCGCCGCAGTTTTTCACGGCGCAGCCCCCGTGCGCGCCGAGGATGCGGCAACGCCGACGCCGATTGTGATTGATGGGGATACGGCGGACGTTACGGTTGAGCTGTTTACCGACGAGAACCATACCCAAAAGCTCGACGGCGCTGTAACGTCCACTACGAAGCTCTATGGAGCTTTCTCAGCAATGTTCAACACCGGCAAGGCGCCTAAGCCCGGGAATAACATCGCTGTCTATGAGTTTCCCGATACCATTATCGTCGACGAAAACGACGGTGGTGACCTCATGGAGGGTCCGGAGGCTACCGCTGCCAAGGCTGGCACATGGAAGATCGAGGGCAACAAGGTTATCTTTACGTTTGACGAGACGTGGCTCTCGTCCAATCCCGCAGATGTTCATGTCGCGGCGAACTTCTCGTTCCAGCTTAAAAACAAGGATGTCGGTTCTGGTGGCAACGCATCTGTCGTGTTCCCTGGTGCGGGAACGATTAATATCCCCACCGAGGACGGCAGCGTCACGGGAACGAAGTCGGGAACCTTCTCCTAGGATGCCGACGGCACGGCCAAGGTCACCTGGACCGTCAAGCTTACCGCCGAGTCATATGCCACGAACGTCAAGTTCACCGATACGTTAGGCGAGAACTTCAGCTTTGTGGAGGGCAGCTTCAAGCTTGATAATAAGACGATTGAATCGCAGCCAAAAATCGAAGGCCAGACCGCGACCATCGAGAACCTGGGCAGCCTTCCCCAGGGTGACCATACGATTACGTATGAAACCAAGCTGAAGAGTGACGTCTCCGTGAACAACGGCGAGTATATCAACGAACAGGGAGGCTCCAAAAACACGGCAGCGTGGGAATGGGGCGGCCCTAACGATCGCCAGAGCGGTACGGCCACGGCTGCTCCTAGTCAATTTCGTTATGACATGATCAACAAGTCCAACGGCTCGGGCACGTCGTCGGACATCAAATGGACGGTCAGGCTCAACCAAGGCGAGCTCAAGGCTGACATGAGTGGCTACAAGTTCACCGATAAGTTGGACGACAAGCAGACGTATACGGGGAGCTACACGGTTTACAAGGGTACGTCGGAATCGGATGGAGCCAGGATCGACGGGGGCGCTCTTAAATCGTCGGATGAAACCTTTTCCTATACGTTCCCGGACAACCTTGAGGATAAGTATGCCTCCTACTGCATCGTTTATCACACCAGGATGAACGATACGAACTCCTATGACACCGTGCACAACAGTGCGACTATCGAGCATGAAGATCGCGTTTCGGGAACAGCCGAAGGCAAGTTTACGCCGCAGCTAGTGGGTACGCCGATCACCAAGAGGCGCGTGAGCTCCGACGAGGCCGGGACGACGGGCAGAGCGACGTGGGAGACGAAGGTCGCGTTGAAGGCGATTGTTAATGCGGTCCACCCGGACAGGGTGACGGTGAAGGACACGTTCCAGTCGGCGTGGTCGCAAAATCTCGGCATCGACGTAGACTCCATTTCCATCACAATCGGCGAAACTGTGCTGGAACGGGGGCGGAACGCCGACTGGGACCTGACGGCCAACTGGGCGGTCGGTGGAACAAAAAGAAATTTCAACCTTGATATAAATGTGAACGACAAGGTAAAGGCCGCCCTCGAGAACGAGGACTACGCCGTCATCACCTACACCACCACGTCCGATGCGTTGCCGGGCTGGTACTCGAACTTCGCGTCGGTCAGTGCGTCGGGCCTGAACCTTCAGCGGCAGTACACCGACCTCGTTATGTACGTTGTCAACAAAGAAACGACGCCTGCGGTCGAGAAGCCGGAAGCGGAATCGAAGGTGTCTTGGAGCGAGAACTTTGACTGGAGCTCCGTCGATGGCTCGTCAGAGAAGGGCGCTTGGCTCGTCGACTGGACAGTGTACGCGAACCGCCAGTAGGGCAACAAGGGTGCAAATGGTGAGTACGAATACTACGGAGCCGGAAAACTCGGCAACAAACCTCTGAATATCGTTGACACCCTTCCGGACGGTATGAGCTACGTTGTGAATTCCGCCAAATACACGCTCGTGCAGAATCCCTACGATCAGCATGCCGGCTACGGTCGCGGAAGCGAGGCGGAGACGATCGTTACGGACAAACAGCTCGATGCCGGCAACGTGAAAAGCAACGGCAACACGGTCACCTTCTCCATCCCCACAACAAAGCTTGGCCAGTATGCTGGTTACGCCAAACTTACGTATCGGACGGCGATCAAGCGAGGCAAGCTCGACACTTCCACGAACGAGGCGAGGTTTACCAACTCTGCCAGCGCCGAGTCGGGGAGCAAGGAGTTTGGCTCCGGCAGCGGTACTGTCACCATTAAGAACAACGTCATTAAGAAGACCGGCGAGCAGCCCGCTAACAGCAACCGCATCAAGTACACCATTCTGGTCAACGAGTCAGCTGTCGATCTTAAGAGTGGCACCGATATCCTCGAGCTGGTCGACACCATGGATGCCAAGTGCACTTTGGTGCCGTCGACGCTTAAGGTCTATGAGCGCGCGAACAACGATTGGTCTGAGCTGACCGATAAGGACTATTCATCAAAAGTGGAGCAGCTCAACGATGGAACCGGCGTACGCACTAAGTTGACGCTTAACGTGCCCGATGGGAAGTATCTCAAAGTCGAGTATGAGGTGATTCCGAGCGGAAATCCTGGCGACAAGGTGTTTCTTTCCAACACCGCTGCGCTCACGGGGGTGACGGATGGCTCCGCGGCCGATGAACGGACTTGGGAAATTAAAAATGCGTCCGCCGGCGCGGGCGGCAACGGCTACGGCATCACGATGACCAAGTACGACGCCCAGCAGGTCGGCGCACCGCTCGAGGGTGCGGAGTTTACGCTTTACAGCGTGGATATGGAACAGGTCACGGCATCGGGACTGGAGAATGCCAAGACGCCATTCAAAACCGCCGAGACCGACATTAACGGCAAGATTTCGTTTGGCGCTGAAGGCAACGCGATGAGCAATTGCACGCTCTACCAGCTCGTGGAGACGAAGGCACCTGAGGGCTATGCCACAGCGGAGTTCAAGTGGATCATGCTCAAGGGCAAAGCGAGTGACGAGGATTACCGAAACGCGCTTGAAAAGGCAAAGCCCATCGTCGGCAACGCGGAGATCATCGGTGACGATAAGAAGGACGAGATTTGGGTCTATGACAACCGTTTGAAGGGCGCTGCGGAAATCAAGGCAAAGAAGGTGCTCCAAGGTGGAACCTTCAAGGCGGGACAGTTCTCATTTGCACTTAAGGATGGCGACGGCAAAGTGCTCCAGACGGTGACCAACGACGCCGATGGAAACGTATCTTTCAGCGTCGATTACAACAAGGCCGGCGAGTACCACTACACCATCTCTGAGGTCGTCCCCGATGACGCCAAAAATAACGTGAAGGACCACATCACCTACGATGCGGCTAAGCACGAGGTCACGGTTACGGTGACCAATGGCACGAATGAGCTCGAAACCACCGTCGCCTACGACGGCGCTGACCCCACAACCCCGCCGACCTTTACCAACAAGTATTCGACCACGCTTCCCGAGGCAGGCGGGGCTGGCTTGACTATGACGTATCTGGCTGGCGCTTCGATGCTGTGCTTTGCCGCGACGTGGATGCATGCTCGCCGCCATCGCGACCTGGATCGAGGTGGTCGTCGTGAGTAAGTCGCTCCGTCAAACGTTGGCCGTTGTGGTGATGGCCATGGTTGCCGTCTTCTCTTTCGCGATCGCCCCTGGGGCGGCCCGCGCCGCCGACACCGGAGCCATTACGGTGGACGGTACAGTTGCGACGCGATATGACGCGTATCAGCTCTTTTCGGCGACCGTTGTTGACGACGGCGATGCCGACCAAAAGGTTGCGACTGACGTAGCGTGGACGAATGACACCGTTCGCCAAGCTGTTCTCCCTGTGCTTCATGATGCGGGGCTCGATGGCTCGGCATCGACGGCGCAAGAGGCTGCCGAGTGGATGAATGCCGACGGGCACATGACGACCGCGCTGACGGCAAAGCTTGCTCGCGCGATTGTCAAAGCAGGCGCCGTGTCCGTGCCCCTTAACGCGGGCACGGCGGCCGAGCTGTCCTGCGGCTACTGGCTTATCGTCGCCGACGACGACGCCATCGCCCAGGACGAGGCTGGCACCGCGCCGATCATGGCCCTGGTCGGCGGCAGCGCCGTCACCGTCAAGCCCAAGGCGGCGACCCCCAAGGTGGCCAAGCACGTGCTGGAGGACGGAACCGCCGCATGGCAGAAGGCCGCCGACGCAACGGTCACCGACGACCTGTACTGGCGCCTCTCGGCCACGGTCCCGGCGGGCCTCACGGCCTACGACGCCTACACGGTGCAGTTCGTCGA
>CABUBZ010000077.1 GCA_902489945.1 uncultured Collinsella sp. | reverse complement strand
CCGCCACGGCATCGGCGATGCGGTCGGGGCCGATCTCGGCGGGGTCGTCGTAGTGGACGGGCATGCCAGTCTTAAGTCCCGGTCCCACCGTGAGCACGCGTCCCGTGCAGGTACGGGAAAGCGCCACCTTCCACGGGCGCTCGAGCGCCGGCACCACGCAGCTCAGCACTGCGGCCGCGGGAACGAGCGCGCCGGGCATGCCCGCATCGGCCGCCAGCGCGCCCATGACCTGCGCGAGCCTCATGCGCGCTTCGTCGGCTGTAATGCTCGACGGCGTCGTGATCTCGCACGTCGCAAGCGGGCATTCCTGCGCCGCGGCCGAATCCTCGGCAAACAGACCAAAGCGAATGAACGTGTTACCCACGTCGACCGTCAATATATATGCGCACCCATTAAGCATCGTCGGCGCTCCTTTCGTCTGCCCAGCAGTATATCGCCTACCTAAACCAGTCATCCCAAAATGACTAGCTTACGGCTATACTGGTGCGCGGTCGCGCGCGAGCTCACGCGGCGGCCCTTGGTAACCCGACTTCCCGCGCCGTATCCGTAGCGGCGCTCCCGGGGGAAGCGGATATACGCAAAGGAGTTTTATATGAGCAATCCCTCGAACCGCGCTTCGATGCGCGGGCAACTCACGCTGCGCGGCGTCGTCATCGGCGTCCTTGGCTGCGTGATCATCACGGCAAGCTCGGCCTACACCGCCCTCAAGATGGGCGCTCTCCCCTGGCCGATCGTCTTCGCTGCCGTCATCTCGCTGTTCTTCCTTAAGCTCATGGGCAATGCCAGCCTCAACGAGGCCAACGTCACCCACACCATCATGTCCGCGGGCGCCATGGTCGCCGGCGGTCTGGCGTTTACCATCCCGGGCGCCTGGATGCTGGGCTATGCCGACCAGATCAGCTGGCTCGACATGTTTATCGTGGCACTCGCCGGCACCATCCTGGGCCTGCTGGCCACCGTGCTCATCCACCGTCACTTTATCGTGGATGCCGCGTTGGAGTTCCCCACCGGCAACGCCGCAGCTCAGACCCTGCGCGCCACCGAGGCCGGCGGCAAGACCGGCAAGCAGCTCTTTGGCTCTATGGCCATCGCAGGCATCTACAGCGTGCTGCGCGACGCCCTGGGCGTGGTACCCAGCATGCTATGCACGCTCAACATTCCCGGCGTGACCTTTGGCATCTACAACTCGCCCATGCTGCTCTCCGTCGGCTTCCTCGTGGGATTCGCCCCGGTCGCCTTCTGGTTTGCCGGCGCCCTGCTGGGCAACTTTGGCATCGTCGTCGGCGGCACCGCTGCCGGTCTGTTCGACGTTGTGACTGCGCAGGGCATCGTCAAGTCCCTGGGCATGGGCCTCATGATGGGCTTTGGCGTCGCCGTCGTCCTCAAGGACATCCTGCCGCAGGTCGCCGGTATCGTCCGCGGTCTTGCCGCCGACAGCTCCACCGACACCGACGAGCAGTCGCTCATCTCGGGCTCCCTTAAGCTCGACGCCGGCATCATCGGCCTGGGCGCTGCCGCCATCGCCGTGATCGTCGCCATCGTGCTCGACCTTGGCCCCGTTCCGGCCGTCATCGTGACGCTGTTCACCTTTGTCACCACCATCATGAGCGCACAGAGCTGCGGCCAGACGGGCATCGACCCCATGGAAATCTTCGGCCTCATCGTCATGCTCATCGTGGCTGCCTTCGCACAGATCGCTCAGGTCAAGCTGTTCTTTATCGCCGGCATCGTAGCCGTGGCGTGCGGCCTTGCGGGCGACGTCATGAACGACTTTAAGGCCGGCGCCGTGCTGGGCACCAACCCGCGTGCGCAGTGGATCGGCCAAGCCATCGGCGGCATCGTGGGCGCCCTGGTCGCCGCAGCCGTCATGGTCGCGCTCGTCACCGCCTATGGCCCGGACGCCTTTGGCCCCGACAAGAGCTTTGTTGCCGCGCAGGCAAGCGTTGTCGCCACCATGGTCTCGGGCATCCCGAGCGTGCCGTGGTTCGTTGGCGGCTTTATCGCCGGCATCGTCATGTACTGGCTCGGCATTCCGGCCATGATGATCGGCCTGGGCGTGTACCTGCCGTTCTACATGTCACTCACGGCATTCCTGGGCTCCTGCGTCAAGCTCGCCTACGACAAGTGGTCCGCCCACCGCGACGCCACCGCTGGTCTTTCCGACGAGGAGAGAGCTGCCAAGGACGCCGCCTTCCAGGAACAGGGTCTGGTCGTTGCCAGCGGCCTGCTCGGCGGCGAGTCCATCGTCGGCGTTATCCTGGCGTTTGTCTCCGTGGGCTTAAGCCTGCTGGGCTAAGTCGAGCAGCTGCTCGACAGCAACCATATTGCCTACGGCTTGCCCGGTCGGTAGCTTCTGCGGCTGCTGACCGGGCTTTTTGATATCGAAACAAAGAAAGGCCGGCGCGCTGCGTTTAACAGCGCGCCGGGCTTATCGGTTAAGCTATCGAAGCGTTCCTGCTATGAACCGAAGTTCGTTGCAGAATCTACGCTCGAAACGCTACATCTGCTTGCGACGACGATCGCCCAGCGTCACGCCCGCTGCCACGAGCGTCACACCGCCGATGACGAACACCTCGCCCGCAAGCGCGGAATTGTCGCCAGTCTGGGCGAGCGCGGCAGGCGCAGCCTGTTTCTTGGCAACGGGGGCCTTTGCAGCAGCCTGCGCAACCTGAGGCTTGGCCTGCGGCTCAGCCTTGGGATGATACTTGTCGTACTCGGCCTGAGCGGCAGCCAGGGCATCCTTGGCATCTCCGAGCTCGGCAAGCGCGGCGGCATAGGCGTCGTTGGCATCGGACAGCTTGGCATCGGCATCGCTCAGAGCAGCCTTGAGGCCAGCGGCGGCATCGACGGCGGCCTTATAGCGAGCGTAGGCAGCGTTAAGCTTGACCAGCTTCTCGTTGCCCGTCGTGCCCGCGGCAAGGGATGCCTTGTGGTCGACAGCCTCAAGATCGGCCTTGAGCGCCTCGTCGTTGGCAAGCTCGGCCTTGGCCTCGACGATCTCGAAGGTCGCATCGACGACGGCTTCGTTGGCGGCCTCGAGCTGCTTCTGGGCATCGGCGACACCGGCGACGGCGGCGTCATAGGCGGCCTTGGCGTCGTCGACCGCCTTCTGGGCTCCAGCGAAGCGCTCGAAGGCCTTGTTTGCGCCGGCCAGTTCGCCCTCGGCAGCCTTGGCCTTGGCCTGCGCGTCGGACACAGTCTGCGCCTTGGCGGCAACCGCCTGCTTGGCGTCCGAAAGAGCAATCGCGGCCTGGACATCTGCGGCCTGGGCCTTGTCTACACCAGCCTGGGCGGCATCGTCGGCCTTCTTTGCCTCGTCAAGCGAGCCCTGCTTATTCGCAAGGTCCGCCTGGGCGGCATCGCGCTTGGCGGCAAGGTCCTTGACCGAAGCCGTGGCATTGCCATACGCCTCGTTGGCCTTATCGGACTTTGTCTTGGCGGTATCGTAATCGCCCTGTGCCTTCGCCTTGCGGGCGGAAGCCTTGGAGGCGTTCGTCTGGCATTCGGTGAGCTTGAAGTTAGCGTCGTCAAGCGCGGCCTGCGCGACGGTCGCCTCGTCCTTGGCGGCGTTGAGATTTGCCCTAGGAGTTTCGATGTCAACATTCTTCAAATTGACATCGGCAGCGCCATATGCCGCCTTCGCGATAGCGGTGGCCTCTTGCGCAGCTTCATAGTCGCTCTTGGCAGCAGCAACGTTACCGTTCGCTTCATTCGCGGCACTCTTGGCAGCAGCGAGGGATGACTCCGCAGAGCCAAGCGCATCGTTTTTCACATCGCGCGCCTTCCGTGCTGCCGCAAGTTGATCTTGCAGCTGCGCCAGCTGCGCCTTCTGCGCGGCGGTACCACCGGCATGATAAACGGAGTCTACGTACGTGTTTACCAGGTTCTTGAACTCGTCAACCGTAAAATCGCCTTCGGCCCAGTTTCCCTGATAAATTGAAACAGGACTGGGTGCACCGTCATCCTCGGGCGTTGAGCGGTTGCCATCCTTACCGTAGCCGACGGCGAACCCAAAGGAATTAGCACCTGAATCAATAAAGTTCTCATAGTGACCGGTGTTGCTATAGTCACCCCTGTCATAGTCGCGCTTTTCCGCAGTATACCAACCGATAAACGGCCAATCATCGCCGTATTTGTCGCCGTTATCGAAGGATGTTTCCCAATCTTTAGGATTATCTGACCCCTTGTAGGCGCCAGCACGTCCGGCAAGGTTTTCGTTATAGGACATATAAAAGCCCTCGCCGCTGTTCCCTGCGTGGTCCCAAACATTCGACGAATAGCAAACATCGAGCGCCGACTGCGCCATAGAGACAATGCTGACCTTCATGTCACTCAAGCCATTTGCGCGACGAATTCCATTGACCGCATTCATGTAGGTCAAGGTATTCTGCAGATTCACGAGCGAAATAGCATTGTCAGCGTCAGATGCATCCAAGTTGACATAGTCGTCATACCATGCCGCCTTGCTAGCAGACCCATCAAGTAACTTCGCCGCATCGCTCGCGTTGGCACGCTGAGCAGCAGTAAACGACGTACTACTTGCGATGTGATTCATAAAGCCAAGCAGGCCAGCCTTGACAGCATCCGTATCCACCGTCATGTTTGCTTTTAGCTCAGAAATCTGCTACTCAAGAGCTTTGACGTTTGCGCTGGCCGTGTTGTATTCATCATTCGCTTTGTTGTAGTCGCTGGTAGCATTCTCAAGAGCGCTTTTCTTCTGCTTTGCGACCTCTGCCAGACGGTCGTACTCTGTCTTCTTGTCGGCCTCGGTCTGCTGAGCTTGCTCGTAAGCAGCCTTGGCGGTGTTGTATTTGCTGGTCAAATCACCAAGTTTGCCGTTGGCTTCGTCGTATGCAGTCTGCGCTGACGAAACGGCAGCGTTGGCGGCGTTGACCTTTTCCTGCGCGGCGCTGGCATCAGTCTGTGCGGCCTGGAGGTTCGTTTGTGCGGTGGCGTCGGCAGCCTTCGCGGCATCAAGCTCGGTCTGCGCGTCCTTGAGCTCACCGGCAGCAGCGTTCTTGGCGGCCTCAAGCGCTTTTAGATCGATGCCCGTGCCCGAGATGGCGGCATCGAGCGCTTTCTGGGCGTCGTTCAGCTTATCCTGGGCGTTGCCGCACGCGGTGGTCGCAGCGGCAAGGGCATTGGCGGTCTCCTGCTTCTTGGCCTGGGCAGTCGTCAGAGCAGACTCGGCATCACTCTTTGCCTGCTCAGCATTGTCGGCGGCGGTCTTAGCGGCATCGAGCTCACCCTCGGCCGTCTTCACATCGGCATTCGCCGCATTGAGCTTGGCCTGCGCGTCCTCGACGGCCTTCTTGGCGGCCTCGTACTCGTCCATACCCATGGCCTCGAGCTTGGCCTGCGCATCGTCGAGGGCCTTCTTGGCCTCATCCTGCTTTGCCTTGGCGTCCTTGAGCGCCTGGGTCTTATCCTCGACACTCTTGTTGGCCTGATCGAGCTGATCGTTCAGGTCGCCCAGCTTCTTCTGCTGCTGCTCGGCCTTGTCAACAGCCGCCTTAAGCTCGTCGATCTTCTCCTGAAGCGCGGCTGCCTCGGCCTCGTTCTGCTCGGCGGCGTTATCGGTCACGGCCTGCGAGGCCTGATTCTTTTGCTGCTGCGCCTGCTTTTGAGACTGGCCCGCCGCGTCGGCTTTCTTCTGGGCGGCATCGTAGGCGGTCTGAGCGTCCTTGAGCTGCTTTGCCGACTCCTCGGCCAACTGGGCAGCCGTCTTTACGACCGCCTGGTTACCGGTGGCAACGGTGTTCTCGATAGCGCTGTCGCCCTTCGTGGCGTCACCGTTATCTGCCGTCGGTGCGGCGATTGCCGCCAGTGGCGACATGAGCGGCTGAGCGATGAGGCCCGCCGTCAAAACGGTTGCGACGGCGCGGTTGGCAACGCCCTTGACGTTGACGGCCTTGGCCCGAGGCTCAAAGTGCTGTGGGATATAGTTTGCCATGGCTTTCTCCCTTTGACACGGATGTATCCATACGCCTCAAAATGTAGGAGCTGATTTTTGAATTCTGTTGCGCAACATTGGTCACCAGCGGATTTTTTGAAATTCGTGCTCTCGTGCTTCACAATTTCGTCACATATGTAGGAGCTGGTGCATCATATTCTTGCGGGATCGAATTGAGCCTGTGATTTGCATTTGCTCCCGCGTCATCCGCCCTATCGGATTCCGCATCCAACAGACACCCCGCCCGCCACGGTGTAGAGTTAAGACAACGGGCGCGTTGCGCGGACCGCGCTGGAACGAGGTGGACATGGAGCTCGACAAACAACAGATCAAGCGACTGCGCGAGCGTCATCATCGGCGTCACGGCATCCGCCCCGCTCATAGCGAAGCCATGGAAAACATCACCCGCTTCCTCAAGCGCGCATTCAACATTCGCGAGGGTCGCGCGCCCTATCACGTGATCCGCAAGCGCTTTGTAAACGGGGCACGCCTGACCGGCTCTCACCTATGCATCCTCATCATCGCCATGCTCATCGCAAGCATCGGCCTCGATATCGACTCGGACATCGCCATCGTGGGCGCCATGCTCATCTGCCCGCTCATGGGCTCGGTTCTTGCCATGGCATACGGCATTGCCACGCTCGACCGCGAGATCACCGTCGAGGCCATTGCCAGCCTCGCACTGCAGATGGTCTTTTGCCTGGTCACGTCCACGCTGTATTTTAAGCTCTCGCCCCTTGGCACCACCACGGCCGCCATCATCGACAACTCGACACCCACCATATGGGACCTTGCCGTCGCGCTCGCGGGCGGCTTTGCAGGCGGGCTGGGCAACTCGCGCGACCAGGAACCCGCCACGCTCATCGCCGGCGTGGCCGTGGCGACCGCGCTCATGCCGCCCCTGTGCGCGGCGGGCTATGGCATCGCCATTGCAAGCGGGTCACTGTTCCTCTCGGCCCTCTACGAGTTTGGCATCAACGTCGTCTTTATCGCGCTGGCCGCCGAAGCCGTATTGCTTCTTTTGCGCGTGCCGCTCAAGCGTGACCTCAACGGCGACGGCATTGTGACCGCCGAGGAAAATGCCGAGGTCAACGAGCTGTCACGCAAAGTGCGCCGCCGCATCATCGTGGGAACGGCCATCTTTGCCATCCCCTGCATCGTTATGACCGCGGGGTCTATTGGCTCGGCGCAGGCCGGCGTGCAGGACGGCTACGGCGTCACCGAAACCACGCGCGAGCTTGCCGCGGTACTGCCAGGCTTTAAGGATTACACCGTCGCCGTCGAAACCTCGGCCACCGAAGGCGACGAGGAGGGCATCGTCGAGCGCGAGATTGTCGCCCATGTGACGACAAGCGAGGCGCTTGGGGCACACGACCGTCACGTCGCCCGCAAGCTCATTGACCTCAACGTGCCCGAACTCGATCGCGTGGAGTTTGATGTGGAGTAATACGGAGCATGGGATGGCTCCCGCGCACAGGCGCAAGTCGCGGCGAGGCTCAGACGCGACGCAGGCACAAGCAAAAAGCGGGACGTAGTTCACACCCGAGCCCCGCTCGCTGTTTTATTGCCGTGAATCAGACGTCCGCATCGACATCGCCAGACTCCACCGTAAACGCCGGATCGGTGCTCACAAGATAAAATCGGGTCACCTTAGTATCTCTAATTAGGTAAATCTGCCCCTGATTGCGTCGGCGCGATATATACGCAACGTGAACCGTGCCGAATTTTTCGCCGTTTTCCTTCTTTAATATCAGGATGTTGGGGTCATCCGTACGCTTAAACTGCCCGTCAACGCTGCTTCCGTCTTTGTTGACCAGTTGCCATCGACAGCCATCCTCCTCAAGAAAGGCCAGGGTTTCCCGACTCGTTCTGTCATCCCGATAGTAACCATCAATGGCAAACCCTTCGGAAGCGCATTCCTGCATATAGGACGTTTCTCGGCTTATAGCAAACAGCCCTGTAGCGCCCAGGAGCACAGCCAGGCAGACCACTGCAAGGGTTATCGAAATAGCACGGCGACCCATGTTAGCCCAACCGATAGTTGTTTAACGGAGCATGAAACATACCTGGAACCTCCGATATCAGGGGGAACGTCGCCAGCAGGCTGGCGACAACTATATGTTTCTAACATCAAACCATATGGCTGCCACTCGCGGAGGGGGCATCGGCGAACGGCGTGTTTTCATACTCCATTGGTCAAACCTAAGCGCAGCGCTACAGCTCGTACTTGTACACGCGGTAGATGTACTTCTCGGCTTCCATCTCGTAGGTGGCGATGGGCAGTCCGCAGCGATCATCTCGTCGTTTGGCAGATAGATCACACCGTGCTGGCCTGCATTGAGCGAGAAATCGCCCTGGGCCTGCAATAACTTGTCTTCAAAGCCCGAACCGGCCCAAAAATCGGACAAGCCCACGGAAGGCTGTAGCAAGGTCATTTGCGCAACATATGTCCAGCAAAAACGGGTGGTAGCCGGTACGG
>CABUBZ010000076.1 GCA_902489945.1 uncultured Collinsella sp. | reverse complement strand
GGACTTGCAGCGACGGACCTCAGGACACTCTTACACCATGTCTGCGCGCGCGACCGGGAATGCGCCGATTGCCAATAATATCTTGTATATGGATGGCGCGGTAAAAAAGTTGCGGTGGAATAGTTCCTGTTGGGGCTCTCTTGGTCTCCAAACAGGAACTATTTCACCGCAACTTCCAAAGGATTCGAGCGCCTCTCTTGGGCTGCGGTGGAATGGGGATTGATTGGCGGCTAATAAGCCAAAAACAGTCCCCATTTCACCGCAACTGATGTGGGCGTCCCTAGCGAGTTGGCTGGTAGCGGGGGCAGTAGCTGATGGCGATGGCGTCGACGCCTACATGGGTGGCGATGGTGCAGCCGATGGGGCCGGTGCCGGCGTCCACGTAGTCCCGGCCTGCGAGCGCTTGGCTGACGAGCTCTTGCTCCTCAGCGGCGCCGGTCGTGAGCACGCGCACGCTGGAGCCCGGATGCTCGGCCAAAAATGCGAGGCAATCGGTCATGGTGTTGGCAACGATGCGCTTGGCGCCGCGGCCCTTTTTGACGGCCTTGATCTCGCCCGATTTCCACTCCGGCGAAACGGCCAGGCGAATGTTGAGCATCTGCGTCAACTGGCCGGCGAGCTTGGGCGCGCGGCCGTTCTTAACGAGGTTCTCGAGCGTGCGCGGAATCAGCAACAGGTGGGCGTCGGGCAGGGTCGCGCGGATCTGCGCCTCGGTCTCGTCCAGGCTGCGGCCGTCCTCGCGCATGGCCAGCGCGTACTCCACCAGCAGGCCCTCGGCGCCCGAGCCGGTGCGCGAATCGATGCAGCGCACGTCGAGCTCGTGGGTTTCGGCCGTCAGGCATGCGTTGGCATAGCAGGCGGACCACTCGCTGCATAGCGAGATAAAGATCGCGCTATCGTGGCCGTCGGCGCGTACGCGGTCGAAGAGTGCCTTGAACTCGCCGGCGCTCGGCTGCGAGGTGTGCGGCAGCTGCTCGGAGCCGGCCATGCGGGAGACGTACTCCTCGGCGGTAATCTGCACCTGGTCGAGCAGGTCCTCGCCCTCGATAATCACATGCAGCGGAATCACGTAAATGCCGAGCTCTTGGGCGCGGGCGGGGGAGATGTCCGACGTGGAGTCGGTTATGATGGCAAAAGACATAATTGCACCTTTCGTTGGGGCGTTTGCGCGCCGCCTTCTGAGAGCAAAGTGCGACAAGTATAGTAGAGTCGTTCCACATTGCTAGGTTCAATTGTTGAATAGTCAACAGTTTGAAGTGTCGGTGTGGAAATCATCAACTGGGGAAGAGGGAAGCCGATGGAGGCACTGGAGATATGCAGGCGGCCGATTGTGCTGTTCGATTTTGATGGCACGGTGGCCGATACGGGTCGGGCGGTGATGACCTCGACGCGCAAGACGCTTTCCGCGCGCGGGTTTTCGGAAGCGCAGATGGGTGACCTACGCCGCATGATCGGGCCGCCCCTGTGGAAGAGCTTTCACGACTTTTATGGCTTTTCCCGCGAGGAGTCGCTTGTGGTGGCCGACGAGTACCGTGCCTTTTTTGATGAGCTGGGACCGGAAGAGTACCCTGTGTTCGATGGAATCCCCGAGCTGCTGGATGGGTTGGCCGCCCAGGGGCATCGCTTGGCCGTGGCGACGTCGCGCATGGAGGCAAAGTGCATCGACATGGTGGGCGAGCTCGGGCTTTCGCAGTTAGAGGCCGTGGTTGGCATGAATCCGCCGCAGGGACGCGAGACCAAGGCCGATTCGGTCCGCGACGCCCTGGCGGCGCTTGGCGCGACTGCCGACGAGGCCGTGATGATTGGCGACCGCTTTAACGATGTGGAGGGCGCGCACGCGATGGGCGTGCCGTGTATCGGCATCTATTCGGGCGCGGCGGCGCCGGGGGAGCACGAGGCCGCGGGCGCCGATGCGGTGGTGCACTCGGTGGCCGAGCTTGCTAAACTTTTCGCTATATAAGTATTTGATGTGAGGGGCGGCACACTTGCCCCTTACTGGTAAGGAGGTCGTCCATGAATCAGGTGGAGCAGAGCGTTACCGAGTACGTTGACGAGGTCTGGGAAGATGCCGTCGCCGATATCGAGCGGCTGGTGAGCTATCCGTCCGTGGCGGTTTCTGCCAATGCGGAGCCCGATGCGCCGTTTGGCCGTCCGGTCCGTGATGCGCTCGATTGCGCGCTCGGCATCGCGCAAAAGCTCGGCTACCAGACGAGCGACGACGAGGGCTATGTGGGCATCGCCGACATTCCCGGCCGCGGTGACAAGCAGCTCGCGACCATTTGCCATGTGGACGTGGTGCCTGCCGGTCCTGGTTGGAACACCGACCCGTTTGCGATGGAGCGCCGCGAGGGCTGGCTGCTCGGCCGTGGCGTGATCGACGACAAGGGCCCGGCGGTGCTGTCGCTCTACGCCGGCGCTTATCTGCTCAAGCACGGCATTGTGCCGCGCTATACCTTCCGCGCGCTGCTGGGCTGCGATGAGGAAGTGGGCATGTCCGACGTTCATCACTATCTGGAGAACTACGCAGACCCCGACTTTCTATTTACGCCCGATGCCGAGTTCCCGGTCTGCAATGCCGAGAAGGGCCAGTTTGGGGCGACGTTTGTGAGCTCCAAGATCGACGGCGGCCGCATTGTGTCCTGGAGCGGCGCCGAGGCGAGCAACGCCATTCCGTCGCAGTCTATCTGCGAGCTCGCGATTGCCGCTGATGAGCTACCGGCGCCGGTCGAGAACGCCGACCGCCTGGAGATTACGGCACTCGATAACGGGCATGCGCAGATTTTCGCCCACGGCATTGGCGGTCATGCCTCGATGCCAGAGGGAACGATCAACGCCGTCGGGCTGATCGTGGCGTATCTGCGCGAGGCCGAGGACGCGTTTGGTGCACGCGACGAGCGCCTGCTGACGCCTGCCGAGCACGAGTTCGTCAAGTTCCTGGCCTTTGTGCATGCGGACGCCTATGGTCGCGGCCTGGGTATCGATGCGACGAGTCCGGCGTTTGGCCCGCTTACCTGCAACGCTGGCGTCATCCGCGTGGCGGATGGCCATATTGAGCAGGTCATCGACGTGCGCTTCCCCGACAGCACGAGTGCCGATACCATCCGCGAGCAGCTCGATCCGCTCGTGGGCCGTTTTGGCGTGACGTGCCGTGTGGGTCGTGCGAAGGTGCCGTTCTCGGTCTCTGCCGACGATCCGGCCGTGAAGGCGCTTATTGATACCTATAACGAGTTTACGGGCAAGCATGCTGAGCCCTTTGCCATGGGCGGCGGCACGTACGCGCGCAACTTTGCCCGCGCCGTCTCGTTTGGCCCCGAGGAGACCGGTCTGGAGCTGCCCGAGTGGGGCGGCCAGATGCACGGTCCCAACGAGTGCGCCAACGAGGAACAGCTCAAGCAAGCGCTCAAGATCTACATCGTGGCGATCCTCCGTTTGAATGAATTAGAGCTTTAAGGTCTCGCGGTTTCCCAATCTAAGTTGCGGTGGAATAGTTCCTAGAATGGGCCATTTGATGGCCAAGCAGGAACTATTTCACCGCAACTTTGTTTTTATTGGTGTAAAAGGCGGGTCATGCTTGGTGGCGGGTTTGTTATTCGTTTGTAAAGCCGAGCCGCGCTTGCGGTAAGGGTCTATCAGATGCCCGTAATAAAGCGCAGCTGACGCGGGCGCTGCCCGATCGAGACCGTATCTTTCCAAACAGCAAAGCGGGCAGGGTGCCCGCGAGTCGCTTGTATGAAAGGAAGATCATGCTCGATCAGGCTTATTCTCGTCGTCAGTTCCTCGGCCTCGCTGGTGGTCTTGCCAGCATCGTCGGTCTCGGTCTCGTTGGTTGCGGCGGCGCAGGCGCAACCAACGCCGCCGACAAGGGTAGCGCCGCTGCTGCCGAGTCCGTCTCGGGCGAGGTAACCTACGACGGCGCCTCCTCGTTCCAGGCTCTCGTCGAGGCTGCTGCCGAGAAGTTTATGGATGCCAACCCCGACGTCTCCGTCTCCGGTTCGGGCAACGGTTCGGGCAAGGGCCTGACCGCTGTCGCCGCCGGCACCGTCACCATCGGTAATTCCGATGTCTTCGCCGAGACCAAGCTCGAGGCCGATCAGGTCAAGAACCTCGTCGATCACGAGGTCGCCGTCGTGGGCATGGGCCCCGTCGTCTCCAAGAACGTGACAGTCGACGACCTGTCCCTCGAGCAGCTCAAGGGCATCTTCTCCGGCCAGATCACCAACTGGAAGGAGGTCGGCGGCGACGACGCCAAGATCGTCGTCCTCAACCGCAAGGCAGGCTCCGGCACCCGCGCCACCTTCGAGGCCGCCGTCTTTGGCGACGAGGCCGTCGACTTTAAGGGCGACGCTGAGCTCGACAAGTCCGGCGATGTCCAGACTCAGATGGGTAGCACCGACAACGCCATCTCTTACCTGGACTTCTCGCACTTCGATGACTCCAAGTTCAACGCCATCATGGTCGAGGGCGTCGAGCCCAAGAGCACAAACGTCACCGACGACTCCTTCAAGATCTGGGCGACCGAGCACATGTACTGCGCGAAGGACGCCGACGAGGCCACCAAGGCCTTCCTGGAGTTCATGCTTTCCGAAGACGTCCAGGGCAAGCTCGTCGAGGAGCAGGGCTTTATTCCCGTTTCTGCCATGAAGGTCGTCAAGGACGCCAGTGGCAAGGTCTCCGCTAAATAAGTAATCGCCCCCGGAAAGGTTTGCAATGGCAAAACAGCTGCCAAAGCGCGAGCTTGAGAACGTGGGCCTGGGCGTCACGGGTGCGTGCGTAGCGCTCGTGACGCTTGTCGTTGCCGCGCTCATCTTTATGGTCGCCCAAAAGGGCCTCTCGGCTTTTTTCAAGGACGGCGTCTCGATCGTCGAGTTTTTTACCGGTACCAAGTGGGACCTGGCCAACACGGCCGAAAACGGCCTGCCCTACACTGGCGCCCTGCCCCTGATCGTCACCTCGTTTGCGGTCATGGTGCTCTCCACGCTCATCGCACTGCCCATCGCCATCGGCTCTGCCATCTTTGCGGTCGAGATTCAGCCTAAGTTTGGCTCCAAGGTCTTTCAGCCGCTTATTGAGCTTTTGACCGGCATTCCCTCGGTCGTCTTTGGCCTCATCGGTTTTCACGTGGTCGTCGGCCTTATGAAGAGCGTTTTCCACGTGAGCACAGGCCTGGGTATCTTGCCCGGCGCCATCGTGCTGGCCGTCATGATTCTGCCGACGATGACCACGCTTTCGGTCGATGGCCTGCGCGCCGTGCCCGATAGCTACCGCCAGGGTTCGCTCGCGCTGGGCTACACCCGCTGGCAGACCATCTGGCACGTGGTGCTCAAGTCCGCCATGCCGTCGCTCATGACCGCAGTCATCCTTGGCATGACCCGCGCCTTTGGCGAGACGCTCGCCGTGCGCATGGTCATTGGCGGCATCGAGGCCATGCCGACGTCGCTGCTGTCGCCGGCGTCCACCATCACCACCACGCTCACCACGTCCATGGCGGTCTATGCCGAGGGCTCGGCCCAGGACGACGTCCTGTGGGCGCTCGGCCTGCTGCTGATGGGCATGAGCCTCATCTTTATCCTGATCATCCACCTTATCGGCCGCAAGGGGGCGAAGGCTCGTGGCTAGCACGCGCATCCACATCGACGAGGCGAGACTCGGGCGTGTCCAAAAGCAGGACCGCATCGCCACGGGCGTGCTGACGGCGATTGTCGCCATCGTCATGCTTATCGTCGTCTCCATGGTGGCCTACATCCTGTTCGAGGGTATCTCGACGCTGTTCCAGCCGGGCTTTCTCACGCAGCCCGCACGCGCCAACGGAACGCAGGGCGGCGTGCTCTACCAGCTGTTCGACTCGTTCTATCTGCTGCTGATCACCCTGATCATCTCGGTGCCCATTAGCCTGGGCGGCGCGGTCTTTTTGGTTGAGTACGCGCCCGATGGGCCTATTCGCGACATCGCCTCGACCGCCATCGAGACGCTGTCCTCGCTGCCCTCCATTGTCGTAGGCATGTTCGGCTTTCTGGTGTTCTCGGTGCAGCTGGGCTGGAAGTACTCCATCATCTCCGGCGCCGTCGCGCTCACCATGTTCAACATCCCCATCCTGGTGCGCGTGATTCAGCAGGCGCTCGAGGACGTGCCGCAGGCCCAGCGCGATGCGTGCCTGGCCATGGGCCTCACTCGCTGGGAGGCCACACTGCACATCCTGATTCCCGAGGCCATGCCCGCCATCGTGACCGGCATCGTGCTTTCGGCCGGCCGCGTGTTTGGCGAGGCCGCGGCGCTGCTCTTTACCTCGGGCATGAGCTCGCCGGTTCGCCTGAACTTCTTGAGCTTTAACCTGTCGAGCCCCACCTGCGCCTGGAACGTGTTCCGTCCCGGCGAGTCGCTGGCCGTGCACATCTACAAGATCTATGGCGAGGGCAGCCCCGAGGCCCAGCAGATCGTTTGGGGCACCGCCGCACTGCTGATGACCTGCGTGCTGCTGTTTAACGTAGTCGCCCGTATCGTGGGCAAGCAACTGGCAAGGAAGATGACGGCCGAATGAGCGATATGAATGCAACGCCCGCAACCGAGGCGGCCGCGTCCGACACCCAGGACTTTCTGTCGAGCGTGGGGGAGAGCGAGAGGCGCGTGCGCGTGAGCGGCAAGGCCGTGAGCGACGAGGTCGTGCTCTCCGCCAAGGACGTCAACGTGTACTATGGCGACCGCCATGCGCTGCACAATACGTCGCTCGACTTCCATAAGGGCGAGATCACGGCGCTCATCGGGCCTTCGGGCTGCGGCAAGTCGACCTTCTTGCGCAGCCTCAACCTGATGAATCGCGAGATTCGCGGCTGCCGCGTGGAGGGCGAGATCAGCTACCGCGGACGCAACGTGAACACCAAGACCGAGAATACCTACGAGCTGCGCCGGTCCATTGGCATGGTGTTTCAGCAGCCCAACCCCTTCCGCAAGTCCATTCGAGACAACATCACGTTTGCGCCCAAGCGCCACGGCATCACCGACCGCGACGAGCTCGATCGCATGGTCGAGGAAAGCCTGCGCGGTGCGGCCCTGTGGGACGAGGTCAAGGACAAGCTGGACAAGAGCGCCTACGCGCTTTCGGGCGGCCAGCAGCAGCGTCTGTGCATTGCGCGCACGCTGGCGCTCAACCCTGACGTGATCCTGTTTGACGAGCCCTGCTCGGCGCTCGACCCCATCTCGACGCTGGCGATCGAGGATCTCATGTCGTCGATCGTGGCCGACCGCGCCATCGTCATCGTGACGCACAACATGGAGCAGGCGTCGCGCGTTTCCAACCGCACGGCGTTTTTCTACATGGGCGATATGGTCGAGTACGACGAGACCGACGAGATTTTCCAACGGCCCAAGGATAAACGGCTGAATGATTACCTCACCGGCATGTTCTCCTAGTCCGGGACATGCTTGAGGCCCGCGGCGGCCACGGTTACCGCGGGACTGATTGGAGGGGCGGGTCATCTCTTGCGGGAGATGGCCCGCCTTTTGCTCTGCGACCGAAACGACCACCACAAAGGGGACAGGCGCCTTCGTGGTGGTTTGGGGTGGGGCTCGCTGCTATCATGGACAACGTTGAATTTCTACGAAGGAGCAGGGCATATGGCGATTCTTTTGGGATGCGATTCCGTCAGCCTAGAGTTTCCCACCAAGCATATTTTCGATAGCGTGACGCTCGGCGTGGGCGAGGGCGACCGCATTGGTATTGTCGGTAAAAACGGCGACGGCAAGTCGACGCTGCTGAGCGTGCTCGCTGGCACGCTGGAGCCCGACGACGGACGCGTGACGCATCGCCGCGGCACGACGATCGGTCTGCTCGGCCAAAAGGACAACCTGGTCGATACTGATACCGTGCATCATGCCGTTGTGGGCGACGCCCCCGAGTACGAGTGGGCGTCGAGCCCCCGCACGCGCCAGATCCTCGCCGGCCTCATCAGCGATGTGCCCTGGGAGGGCACGGTGGGCGAGCTTTCGGGCGGTCAGCGCCGTCGCGTGGACCTCGCGCGCTTGCTGATCGGCGATTACGACGTGCTCATGCTCGACGAGCCCACCAACCACCTGGATATGCGCACCATCAACTGGCTCGCGCGTCACTTAAAGGCCCGCTGGCAGCGCGGCCAGGGTGCCATGCTCGTGGTCACGCACGACCGCTGGTTCTTGGACGAGGTTTGCACCAGCATGTGGGAGGTCCACGACGGCCAGGTCGATCCCTTCGAGGGCGGCTACTCGGCATACATCCTGCAGCGCGTGGAGCGCGACCGCATGGCCGCAGTTACCGAGGAGCACCGTCGCAACATGGCACGCAAGGAGCTCGCGTGGCTGAGCCGCGGTGCCCAGGCTCGTTCCACCAAGCCCAAGTTTCGCGTGGATGCCGCTCGTGAGCTGATCGCCGACGTGCCGCCCGTGCGTGACGAGCTGGAGCTCAAGCGCTTGGCCGTGAGCCGCTTGGGCAAGCAGGTTATCGATGTGGTCGACGTGGATGCCGGCTA
>CABUBZ010000075.1 GCA_902489945.1 uncultured Collinsella sp. | reverse complement strand
CGCGGCGGGCTGTGTGGTCAACTCCCCCGCCACCGCCGAGATGGTCGAGCACATCACCAACATCGCCGACATCCCCGTCATCGCTACGGTCGTTCGCTGCGACGACGATGCCCACGCCAAGGTGCGCGCTGGAGCCAAGATTCTCAACATCGCCGCCGGCAAGAACACGCCCCAGGTCCTACGCGAGCTGCGCAAGCACTATCCCAACCTGCCGCTCATCGCGCCGGGCGGCAAGACGCCCGAGAGCATCCGTGAAACCATCGCCGCCGGCGCCAACGCCATCATCTGGACGCCGCCTTCGGCCCAGCAGCTGCAGACCGACATGATGCAGCGTTATCGCAAGATGAAGGAAGACGCCACACCTGTCATCTCGCACGACGATGTGCCCATTATCGACCAGGTCTCCGCCGCCGAGGTCAGCCAAGTCGAGAACATGAATCCCGACGTGCCGATTCCCGACGAAGTCATCGAACGCGTCGCTTCGATCCACGATCATATCGAGGAGCGTCGCGCCAACCGCGGACTCAAACCCTCGCTGCACGGTTTCTTCTTCCGCGGAAAGAAACGCTAGCAAAACATCTTGGCCCGCCCCACAAACGTGAGGCGGGCCGTTTTCGTTTGAGCAATCATACAGCGACGTGATGGGCCAAGTTAATCCACGCGCTTGTCGCCCATAAAGAAGAGCGCCACCGTACCAGGTCCGGTATGCGAACCGATCAGAGTACCGATGTTATTGATCTCAATCTTGCCTTTAAGCTGCGGAATCTGTTCCTCGATCAGCGCCGCAACGGCCTCGGCATCCTCGCGGCACGCCGAGTGCGACATGATGCACTTACCCGAATAATCCGCACCGTCCTGCACGTGTGCCATCATGGTCTTAGCCATCTCGGAAATCGCGCGCTTCTTAGTGCGAATCTTCTCACGTGGCGACAGCCCACCTTCGCAATCGACCGTCATAAGCGGGCAAATCTTAAGCGCCGTGCCGATGATCGCGCTCGCAGCCGAAATGCGACCGCCGCGCAGGTAGCTCGACAGATCGGTCGAGAAGAACCAGTGGTGCAGTTTGAGCTTGTGCTCCTCGATCCAGGCAGCCGTCTCGTCGAGTGAAGCCCCGCTATCGCGCACGTCGGCGGCACATTCCGCCAGCAGGCCAAAGCCCGAAGACGCCGCCAGCGAATCGATGACGCGCACCTTGCCGCCCTGGGGATAGCGATCCGCGAGCATCTGCGCCGCAACGCAAGCCGAGCCATACGTACCCGAAATACCCGACGACAACGTCAGGTGCAGCACGTCTTTACCCTCGGCAACAAGCGGCTCCCAAAACTCCTCGTACTCACCCACGCTCACCTGAGACGTCTTGGGCATGGCGCCTGCGGCAATCTGGGCAAAAAACTCGTCCGGCGTAATCGACTGATACAGATCGTCCGTATAGACAACATCGTCGATCTCGTAATGAAAACACACGACAGGGATATTGCGCGATTCAAAGAACTCCCGAGTTCGATCGGCGGCGGATTCACAGGTCAGGACAAAATCACTCATATGAGGCTCCTTACTCATTGCTGCGCAAATTATCGCACAGTGAGCCTACATACGGTACATATGTCCACTATTTACCAAATCGAACCAAAAATAGCGAACATCTTTACCACCATCGTTTCCACCGACCCCACGCATAAATATCTGAGAAAACACCCTCTATCGTCTCCACCCAACCGCCATATCTACCTTCACTAAATCGATTTACCAAACCGTTCAGCCGACAATTCAGCCGCTGGCGCAAAATCGAAACAAAAGCGGCGCATACTGATAAACGTTTGACGCTGTTTATCAGTTTTATCAACCATATCGGAAGGTGTTTCATGGTCGCATTCGATCGCAATCCGCAAGACTTTAAGTATCTGCGCCTGCTGTCGAGACAGTTCCCCACCGAACAATCCGCATTTACCGAAATTATCAACCTCTCGGCCATCCTCAACCTACCCAAAGGCACCGAGCATTTTATGAGCGACGTGCACGGCGAGTACGAAGCCTTTATGCACATCCTCAACAACTGCTCGGGCGTCGTGCGCGAGCATGTCGACGAGATCTTTGGCGACACGCTCTCCTTTGACGAGAAGGGCGAGCTGTGCACGCTCATCTACTATCCGCGCGAGAAGATCGACCTGGTCCGCAGCCGGCGCGAGGACTCGCCCACCTGGTACAAGACGATGCTTGACCAGCTCATCATGGTCGCGCGTTCGCTTTCAAGCCGCTACACGCGCTCCAAGGTGCGTAAGGCCATCCCGCGCGATTACGCCTATATCATCGACGAGTTGTTGCACACGCACCCGGACGAGAACAACTATCGCGTGCGCTATCACGAGCGCATCGTGGAGTCCATCCTGGAGACCGCAAGCGCCGACGATTTTATCGAGTCGCTCGCCTCGCTTATCAAGCGCCTGGCCGTCGACCACCTGCACCTGGTGGGCGACATCTTCGACCGCGGCGGCGGCGCGGCCAAGATTATGGACCGCCTGCTCACCTACCATTCACTCGACATCCAGTGGGGCAACCACGACCTGCTGTGGATGGGCGCTGCGGCCGGTGAACCTGCCTGCATCGCCACGGTGCTGCGCAACAACCTACGCTACGACAACTACGAGATCCTCGAGAACGACTACGGCATCTCGCTGCGCGAGCTTGTCGCCTTTGCCGATGCCACCTACACCGCCGGTGAGTCCATCACCCCGCTGATCAAGGCCATCAACGTGCTGCTCTTTAAGCTCGAGGGCCAGATTATCCAGCGCCACCCCGAGTTCGATATGACCGACCGTCTGTTACTCGACAAGATCGATCACGACACCGGCACGGTCACGCTCGCCGATGGCAGCGTGTGGCCGCTCACGACCAGCGACTTCCCCACCGTCGACCCGGCGGACCCCTATACGCTCACGCCCCAGGAGCAGCACATCATCGACAAGCTCGTGTCCGAGTTTGTCACCGCCGATCACCTGCATCGCCATATCGATTTCCTCTATTCCCACGGCTCGATGTACAAGGTCACCAACGGCAACCTGCTGTTCCATGGCTGCGTGCCGCTCAACGAAGACGGCACCTTTAGCAGCATGAACTGCCTGGGCACCTGGCACGCTGGCCGCGATTATCTTGATTTTTGCGACCACATCGCCCGCCGCGCCTGGCGCATGGGCGACCGCGACGCTCTCGACTGGATGTGGTACCTGTGGATTGGCTTTAACTCACCCGCCAGCGGACGCCTGGTGCGTACCTTTGAGCGCGCCTATATCGCCGATAAGAGCACCTGGGTCGAGCCGATGGACCCGTACTTTACACTTACCAAGTCGCCCTCGGTCTGCGACGACATCATGCGCGAGTTTGGCGTCGCGCCCATGGCATGTTCACCGACCGGTCACATCATCAACGGCCACACACCCGTTAAAACCACCAAGGGCGAGCAGCCTATCCGAGCCGAGGGGAAGCTGCTGGTCATCGATGGCGGCTTCTGCCGCGCTTACCATCCCAAGACGGGTATCGCCGGCTATACGCTCATCTCGAGCTCGCGCGGCTGCCGTCTCAAGTCGCACCGGGCCTTTACGACGGTTGCCGAGGCACTCACACGCAACGTGGACATCGAAAGCGAGACCAACCGTTTTGACCAAGCAGACCGTCGCCGCATGGTGAGCGACACCGATTCCGGAGCCAAGATCCGCAGCCAGATCCAAGACCTGCGCCAGCTGCTCGATGCATATAGAAACGGTGCTATCGAGGAGCGCGCCTAGCCCCACCCGCGGGGATTGGCTAAACTTGCTGAGTTTGTCATCCCCACGGCGTCCCGGCGCCACCCTAAGGCAGGTACCATGCAAAAGCTCCTTGCGCAGATCATGAAGTTTGGCGTCGTCGGCGTCATTGCCACGGTCATCGACTTTGGCATTATGAATCTGCTCCACTACGGTCTGGGCCTCAACATCCTAATCGCCAACACCAGCGGCTTTATCATCTCACTCATCTTTAACTACCTCGCCAGCATGAAGTACGTGTTTGCGCACAAGGAGGGCATGAGCCGCCGGCGCGAGTTCATTATCTTTGTCGTGCTGTCCGTGATCGGCCTGGCACTCAACGACGGTATCGTGTTGACACTCAACGCCGGCCTGGGACTCGAGGCCAATATCGCCAAGATCTGCGCCACCGCGCTTGTCATGGTCTACAACTTTGTGACCCGAAAAATCTTCCTGGAGGGCGACGAAACAAAATAGCTCGAAACCCCTGCAGCATTACGGCGCCCACGGACGACGCGCACTCAGCGCAGTATCGTCCGTGGGTGTCGCTCGTTTACGGGCAAATTTTCAACGTTTGCGGATTAGCTCTTGAAAATTTGGCGAGTTCATATAGTTCTGGCAAAGACCTTACGTTTCCCTTGTAAAAGCTCTAAAGTATCCTCTGCTCGATTCATCAACGCATTGGATGTGATTACGTGCGCAAGGCGCTGGCACAACCTCATACCAAGCAGTTCCTCAAGTTTGCTGTCGTGGGTCTTGTCTCCTTTGGCATCGACTGGGGCATGCTCATTGCGCTCGTCGAGCTGTTTCACCTCGACTTTTTGATGAGCACCACGGTCTCGTTTACCACGTCCGTCGTGGTCAACTACTGGCTTAGCATGAAGTTCGTGTTCGACCATCGCGAGGGAATGAGCCGCAAGCGCGAGTTCACGATCTTCACCATCCTGTCGGTGATCGGTCTGGGCCTCAACGACCTATACATGTTTGTGGGCGTCACGTTTTTGAGCATCGGCTACCAGGCCATGAAGGCCATCGCCACGTTCCTCGTCACCTGGTACAACTACTTCAGCCGTCGCTTCTTTCTCGAGGGCGCACGGTCGTAGTCGATTCGCTATTTGCTTGAATGTATAACCGGTTGGAATTCCCATTCCAACCGGTTTTTTTGTTTGCCGAAAGACCCGGCGACCCAGTCCCATTCACTTGAAAAACGGGCGGCCCGGATGTTTGTCCGAACCGCCCGTCTGGCGCGCTATGTCGAGGCCTCTAGCCTGTAACGTAATACCAGACCACGTTGTCGCCGTTGGAGAGAACGTAGTTGCTGCAGGCCGTCATGGGCGTTGAGCCGTTGACGGAGTACATCCAGCCGCTCGTGCCGCCGTACTGTTTCTCGGCCAAACCACCAATCGCGGAGACATACGTGCCGTACGACGAGCCATGTGCGTTGACGGAAAGACCCAGCGCGCACAGGGCATCGTAGACGGTAGCGCCTTCGTTAAAGGTAAAGGTGCCACCAGAAGACACAGGATTGCCCACAGCGCTCGATGTGACCGAAACCGTCACTGTTATGTAGCTGGACTCCTGCGAGCCGCTCTGGCCGCCCGAGGAGGCGTTTCCACCATTAGAGGATGAGGCTCCATCAGACGACTGGCCACCGCCAGACGCATTGGAAGTATCACCGACTCCCGTATTTTGGGCAGCGGATTTATCGCCAGACTTCTTGCCGTCCTGGTCCTCGGACTTCTTATTATCCGAGTTCTTGTCCGATTCCTTGTTTGAAGACTCGGAATCGTCCTTGGACTTGGACTCATCAGAATGCTTGGACTCATCTTTTGCGTCATTCGATGACTTGGAATCCTTGGAACTGGCCTCGCCCGAAGTCGTAGTCGAGCCAGACACCTTGGTGTCCTTGGTGACGACGCTCTCCCCCGTCACGGTCTGAATGATCCAGTCGATGGACCAGGCACCGCTTGTGGAAGGGTGGACGAAACCCAGCGAGACGACGATCAGAATGGTGCAAGCGGCAGTCAGAACGCCAAGGAGTGCCTTGCGACGAGGGGCGGACGCCGCCGAAGCGGCGCCCTTTTGCTTTGGATCATCGAGCTGGATAAACGAGGAGTCGGGCTGTTGCCCGTTGGTCTCCTTGGGCTTATCGGGCATTACCGTCACCCTTGTCGCGCTTGGTCAGCACGAAGACGGCGATTAGCGCAAGGCCAATCACGCCGGCGGCGATGCCAACGATGGCGAGCGGATTGGTGCCAGTCTCCTGCTCGGAAGCACCAGAGGACTTCTTAGCAGTGGTCGTGGAAGCAGCGCCCGTATCGGACTTGGAATCGGACTTCTTGTCGGACTTGCTGTCCTTCTTCTCAGACTTCTTCTCATCCTTCTTGTCGGACTTATCGGAGCCCTTCTTGTCGGACTTGTTTTCCTTGGTCTCGGTCTTGGTCGACACCGTCGTCTTGGTCACCGGCTTCTGACCCGGGGCGATAGCGCCGCCGGCCTGCGGGCCCTTAGAGCCGGAAGCAGCGCCGGAACCCGTACCAGTGCCCGTGCCGGTACCAGTACCAGAACCGCTGCCGCCGCTGGAGCCAGAACCGCCATTGTCACCAGAATTGGTGGCATTCTTGGTCCACTTGGCATACAGCGTCAGATCGGCCGTCACCGGCGTACTGAAGTCATACGCTTGCGTGCACGCCTCATCGGTATACCAACCGCCGAAGGTATAGCCCTTGCGACGCGGTTTTACAGCAGGCTCCGTAGCAGTTTTACCAGCCTTAATACGTTGGGAATCGAGCACAATAGAATCTGCACCATTTGCGTCAAACGAGACAGTATAGCGATTGACCTTCTGGCCATTTCCCTTAATCGCGAACAACTTGCCCGAATCGTTAGCGTAGTAGAGTGAACCATCAGAACCGACCGAAATCGACGACATGCAGTACTGCTGGTTCTCGGCCGACGGTCTATAGAGCAGCTCAGCCTCTTCGTCACCTATGCGATAGCGATAAATGCCGCCAGGATTATTGTTGGGCGTAAAGTATACATAGGTATGACCATCTTGAATGGAAACCACAGGCTGTGACTTAACATCGCCGCTGCCCGTAAAACCACTTGCAGAAGAATCCTCGCGGATGAAGTTACCGTCTGCCTTATAAATTGAATAATCGACCGTAAGCGTATCGGCGTCGATAATTGCAAGCTGACCATAGTGGCTCGTAAGACTGTTTTGGGGACCGCCCATAAAGGACTCAATCGACGTGCCGCCAACTACAATCTTACCGTTGACAAACACGGGTGTAGAGGTCGAGCTGCTGCCAAACGTAACTTTACCCAGTTCTGAAAGGGCCCCATCATTAGCGATAGCAATTTTATGGAGCGTGCCATCGGCACTCACAACGTAAGCAGTAGCCCCATCAACAAGCACGTTCGCGCGAACGCGATCGGCGATCTTAAGCTTTGCTACGGTCTTTCCAGTCGAAGGATCAACCGTGCTGACAGTGCCTGAATCATCCGCGATAACGCCATAGTCGCCCGAGAACGCCATGCCAGCCCAGTAATAGCCCTTGCTGTTTTCATTCTTGTGCTGCCACATGACTTTACCGTCAGAAATACGAACACAAAGCAGGTAGCCGTCACTCGAGTCAATCCAATCGGCCGAAGCGGTACCAAAATAGGCATAGCCATCGCGAACCGAAACAGAAGCAAGCGACTGCTGCGCGCCATCGGGACCGGCCGGCAACCCATCGGTAACCCAAACCGTCGCAAGCACATCAACCGTTAAGGCCTGAAGACGACCGCCTGAAAGCGGAACAAGCACAACACCATTGGTATATACCATGCGTGAGGTGGAATCAATTGCAGCAGCCAAAGGTGACTCTAGAACGGTCTTGCCCGTCTCGACATCCTTTTTGAGCAATTTAGAACCAACTGCCACATAGAGATAGTCACCGATCAGCAACGCATCGGAAACACCCTTATTGCCGTCCGCACGCGTCTTAAGCTCGCTTACCCATTTCTCATCTGCATCCTTAGTGGGCACAGGTGCGTCGGTAACCTTGTCGGCACTTGTAAAGCCCGACCAGTCGCTATCCCAGTTAGGGCGTGCAGCGCTCGGATTAAGAACAACGTTGTCGACACCGGGCAAAGTATCCCCAGGGGCGTAAGCCCAAACGACCTTATCGCCCGACTTAAGCACGTAGTCGTTATCGAGTTGAGTTCCAGGAACGCCGTTGACAAAGAACGACCAAGCGCCGGACAGCTCGGTACCATCAAGCGGAGAAACGAGGCTATGGACACCCCAATAGCCGAATTGGTCGTACATCTTGGACTCGATGCCAAGGGCGTCGAAATAGGTAGCGGAGGCATCCTTGATCGACGTGCCCTTAACAAACACCTGGGTCGACGGGCTCGTCCAACGCTGAGCCATCCCGGCCTTTTTGCCAATAATCTCCATCGTGACGAAAACCTGCTCGGGCGCGGGGTCGCCGTACTTCGAGTAGCACCAGACGACGGAGTCGCCGTCCTTGAGCGTGTAGCCGCCCGCGCCGACCTCGGAGGCGCTGCCGTTGACGAACAGCTGCCAGTACGCGCCGGTCGCCGAGTCGTAGCCGAGCTTGCGGTCCTTATCGAAGGGCGACGTGATCGTGTTGAGCGCCCAGCCCCAGGTGCCGTTGGGATCGTAGTCGGTGGTCAGGCCGGCCTGCTTGAAGAGCTGCTCGGAGAGGTCGGCCGCGGTCGAGCCCTCCTTCAGCGTGATCCGCTGCGCGGCGGCCCAGGTCTGCTGGGCGCCCTTGGCGTCGGTGCCGACGACGGAGCACGTGGCAGAGACCTGAGCGACAGGCGCGGGGTCGCCGTACTTCGAGTAGCACCAGACGACGGAGTCACCGTCCTTGAGCGTGTAGCCGCCCGCGCCGACCTCGGAGGCGCTGCCGTTGACGA
>CABUBZ010000074.1 GCA_902489945.1 uncultured Collinsella sp. | reverse complement strand
CGGGGGAGAGGTGTCCCGCCGTACTTCATCGCTTCCACACCGTTCGCCGAGTTGTCCTAGCCTTTTACCGATGCGTGGAATATACTTTCATTAACACGTTGCTTCGTGAAAGGAACATTCATGATTTACACGCTCACTGCAAATCCAGCCATTGACTACAACATCGCCTGCGACGGTCTTGCTGCCAACACCGTCACGCGTACCCGCAACGCGGTCTACACGCCCAACGGCAAGGGCCTCAACGTCTCGTTTACGCTTGACCACTACGGCGTCGACACCACGATCCTGGGCTTTTTCGCCGGTTTCTCGGGCGAGTTTATCGTTAAGGGCGCCGAGGCCCTGGGCGTGCCCGTCAAGCCCGTGTGGACCGACGGCATTACGCGCGTCAACGTGTTCCTCAACGCCGGCCCCGACACCGAGTACAACATGGTCAACGCCGGTGCCACCATCAACGAGGCCAACGAGCAGGAGATGTTTGAGCTCATCGATTCGCTCGATGACATGACCTGCCTGGTCATCAGCGGCTCGCTGCCTCCCAACACTTCCGAGGGCTTCTTGGCCGAGGTCCTGCGCCGCGTCAAGGCCAAGGGGGCCGAGTTCGTCCTCGACATCTCGAGCCATCAGCTGGCAGACCTCATTGCCATGGAGCCGCTGCTGATCAAGCCCAATGACGACGAGCTGCTCGACATCTTTGGCATCAAGGTGAGCGGTGGCGACGATGAGTCCGTCAAGGGCGCAATGGCTGAGCTTCATGCCAAGGGCGCCAAGAACGTGCTGCTGACCCTTGGTGGCGCCGGTGCGTACTTCTCCAACGGCGAGCATATCTGGTTTGCCAACCGCACCTTCGACGTCAAGCTGCTGTCGACGGTGTGCGCCGGCGATTCCTCGCTCGCTGCCTTCCTGTCCGTATGGCACGACGCCCCCGAGCGAGTCGAGGATGCCCTCCGTCTGTCGATGGCTACCGGCGCCAACGTGGTCGAGTGCCCCGGTCTGGGCGATTTTGCCAAGGTGGACGAATATAAGAAGCACATCGAGGTTCGCCAGGTCTGCTAGCCGCATCGATACATCGTTGCCGAACACCCGCTTTGGATTACCAAGGCGGGTGTTTTTTGCGCGCTGAACGTATGTGGCGTCTGCTGTCTCGTTTTATCGAATCGACGAAGCAATTGCGTGTGCGCGCTTTCTCGTTTCTTGTTAGACTTCTTGAGAACCATCGATTAACGCTCGCAAGTGCAGGAGGCCATAGGCATGTGCAATGTTTCGCTCAACGGTACGCAACCGTCTGATGCCTCCCTGCGCGTCCTGCGCGCGCTTGAGGCGGCTGGTCTTGAGGCTTGGTACGTGGGCGGTTGGGTGCGCGACGCCCTGATGGGGTGCCCCAGCCACGATGTTGATATGTGCTGTAGCGGCCTGTGGCAGGAGTCCAAGGCGGCGCTCGAGGCCGCGGATATCGCCGTGGTTGAATCGGGCATTAAATTTGGCGGAATTACGGCTATTTCCGATGGCGAGCGTATTGAGGTCACCACGTACCGTCTGGATGGCTTTTACACCGATGGTCGCCATCCCCAGAGTGTGGAGCGTGCCGCCTCGCTCGAGGACGATTTGGCGCGCCGCGACTTTACCGTCAACGCCATGGCCTGGCATCCCGAGCGCGGGCTTGTCGACCGCTACGACGGCCAGGGTGACTTGGAGCGCAAGCTGATTCGCGCTGTCGGCGATCCCAAGCGTCGCTTTAACGAGGACGCCCTGCGCATGCTGCGTGCGGTGCGCTTTGCCTGCCGCCTGGACTTTATGATTGAGCCCGAGACTAAGCGCGCGCTTGCCGAGTGCGCGCCGCTGCTCGATGCCGTGGCGCGTGAGCGTGTGGGTATTGAGCTCGAGGGCATTCTTTCGACCGGTCATGGGGGAGACGCGATGCTCCGCTATCCCGAGCTCATCTGCGCCGCCGTGCCCGAGTTGGCAGCGGGTCGCGGGTTTGATCAACGAAGTGTCTATCATGCGTTTAACGTCTACGAGCATATCGCCCGTGTGCTGACGGTGGCGGGGGAGCTCGCGCTGTGTGACGGCGTCGCGCCCTCGTCGAGCCTTATGTGGGCGGCGTTTTTGCACGATGTGTCCAAGCCCGAGTGTTTCACGGTCGATCACGCCGGCAGCGGACACTTCTACGGTCATCCTGAGCTCGGCGCCAAGAAAGCGCGCGTCATTATGGATCGCCTGGCTCTCTCGCACGACCTGGTGCGCGACGTGTGCCTGCTCATCAAATATCACGACAAACCGCTGCGTCCCGAGCGATCCTGCCTGCTCAATATGATGTGTGCGCTTTCTGGCGAGGGCGTCGACACGGCCCGTCTGATTGACGAGCTCATGGACCTTAAGCGTGCTGACACGCTCGGCAAGGCCCCGTCGTGCTTCTATTACGTTGAGACGATTGAGGAGATGCGCGCGATGGCGCACGAGCTGCTGAAGGCAGGGGAGCCCTATACGCTCAAGATGCTCGCCATCAACGGCGGCGACCTGATCCGTGCCGGAGTCAAGCCCGGGCCGGAACTGGGTCAGCTTCTCAACTCCGCCCTCGACGCCGTGATCGAAGACAACATTCCCAACGAGCGCGAAGCTCTTTTGCTCCATCTCAACTTGAATTAGCTACCAAGTTTACCTGCGTGTTCCATAACCTGCCGACAATTTTTCGGCAATTTGGAATTTCTTCTTGCGCTGACGTTTTTTGTCCCGTAATATATATCCTCGCAGCACGGCAGTGCAGATGTCATGTGGCCCGTTCGTCTAGCGGTTTAGGACGCCGCCCTCTCAAGGCGGAGATCACCAGTTCGAATCTGGTACGGGCTACCACTTCTTTTCTGCTGAGGCCTATGGCCCGTTCGTCTAGCGGTTTAGGACGCCGCCCTCTCAAGGCGGAGATCACCAGTTCGAATCTGGTACGGGCTACCACGCATCTGATACCCGGTCTTCTCGTGGAAGATCGGGTTTTTTATTTTCAAACAAACGTCTGCAATTCCCGTTTGAACCAGAGCTTTGCGTTCTGCTTATGGTCCTTACGGGTACAATATCCGAGATATTTTGACTGTTAGAAGGAGTCTCATGACGGAGTCCTCTCAGCATACGTCTAAGCCCCAGGTCGAGGTTGAGGCCTCGGGCGGAGATGACAATAAGAGCGCACGCCGCGGCGCCATCTTTATCGGCGTCGTGCTGGTGGGTTATATCGTCTATCTGGTAGTAACCGGACAGATGGGGCAGTTCTGGGCCGCTATGTCGAGCGTCCAGGCGCCATGGCTCGTTGTCGCGTGCCTCTGCATGTTCATGTATCTGTTCTTTGGCATTGTGGCCTATGCGATCGCCGTCTGGCTCGACCCATATTCGCCCGTCGGCATTCGCGACCTGATCTCGGTCGAGGCGAGTGGCATCTTCTTTGGCAACCTGACGCCCATGATGATGGGCTCGACTCCTGCCCAGATCTACCGCCTGACCAAAGCGGGCCAAAATGTCGGCGAAGCCGGAGCCACGCAGTTCACGCGCTTTATCGTGTATCAGTTTGGCCTCGTTGCCTGGGGCGCTATCCTACTGCTTGCTCGCATGCCGTTTTTTGCCGAGCGCTATGGCGACATGACGCTGCTGTGCGTCTTTAGCTTTGGTGGGCACTGCTGCATCTTGCTGGGCATCTTCGCCGTCGCGCTCATGCCTAAGACCGTCACGCGCGTTGCCCATTGCATCATCAATTGGCTTGAGCGCATTGGTGTCTCGGCCACTAAGATCGAGGGATGGCGCACGTTTGTCGATGGCGAGATCTACTCCTTCTCCGAGAAGTTCAAGCTTTCAGCCGGACATTTTTCTTCCATGCTGCTCACCGTGTTTATCACCATGCTGCAGCTCGCGTTTTTCTATCTGGTGCCGTATTTCCTGATGCTTGCCTTTGGCCACCACGAGGTCGACTTTTTCTCGGTCATGGCCGCGAGCGCCTTTGTCCAGCTTCTGAGCTCTGCGGTCCCCTTGCCCGGTGGAACTGGTGGCGCTGAGGGTGGCTTTGCATTGTTCTTGGGTCATTTCTTTGGGTCGGCTTCGACCGCCGGCTATCTGCTGTGGCGCCTCATTACGTTCATTGCGCCGACCATTTTGGCTGCGCCCCTGCTGGGCCTTAAGAGCGCCCACAACGAGAGCATCCATGCGCGCTGGGATCGCGTGATGCGCAAACTCGGCTGCACGTCTCAGACGCCCTCTGCGCCCACTAAGCCGCACCCCACGAATGCTGTTACCGTTGATCCCAAGAAGCACGCTCAGAAGGCTCCTGGGACCGCTAAGCCGACTCATAAAACCTATGTGCGCCAGACGGGCGACGTTATTCGCGTATCTCCGTCGGCACTCAATAAGAAGAAGCACCCTAAGTCGCAGTAGGGCAGTCGTGCGTTCTTCATGATGCGGGGTATATTTGTGCTGTTTGAGAGATAATCCTCTTACGTAGATTATCTCTCATCTGTTGATGATTGCTCGTATATCGAAGGGACACGCCCATGGCAACCAGCAAACCGCGCCTTGATCGCCGCATCGTTCGCAGCCGCAATGCCATCCTTTCCGCTTTCGAGCGCCTGCTCATGGAAAAGCCGCTGGCAGACATTACGGTGAGTGCCATCGCGCGCGAGGCCAATGTCGACCGCAAGACCTTTTACGTTCACTTTGGCACGGTTGATGGCCTGCTCGATGCCATTGCCGTCGATGTGGTGGAGATGATTGTCGACTCGGTCGAGAAAACGCTTGCTTCCATGGACGGCGACACCAACGAGCGCGCCCTGGGCGCGGCGGCGACCTTCTTTAAAACCGTTAATGAGGCACTGTGCAACAACTTAGTGCTCAATCGTCAGCTGATCGAGAATATTCCGCTCGATGATTTCATGGCTCGTCTTCGTGCGCCGCTCGAACATGAGATTGCCGAGCGCGATCTGCTGCCCCAAGGTCTCAAGGACGAGATGTTCGACTACTATCTGGCGTTTTTGCTGTCGGGTATTATCGGTATCTATCGCACGTGGGCGCTGTCTGACGGCTCGGTTCCTATCGAGCGCGTCTCTGAGGTCGCCAACGATCTGACTCTCAATGGTCTGTCGAGTCTGGAATCTCGCTTGGATTAGGCCTAGTTGGGCTCGTCGGCGTGGAAATACCTGTTCACGAGGTTCTCCGGCGCCTTGGAGACCTCGCCGGCGTAGGAGCTATAGCCTGAGGATCCTTAAATGAAAGTCCAGTTTATCCTTCCCACTCCAATTGGGAATCCTCCGATGCGCCTTCGCACGCTCGCATGACCTCGATACCATGCGAGCGTGCGAACTCGACGAGCTCTGCGTTGCGGGCGTTTATGGTGCCGAAGGCGGCGGGGCACACGATAAGGCGCACGCAGTGGACGAGGAGCTCTTTGGCGCGGGCTATGGTTTTATCCCCGATCGGCTCGAAGGCGCGCTCGGCCACGCATTCCGCCGCCAGGTCGCGCGCGAGCTCGCAGTCGATGTCCCCTTCGTGCAGAACGCCCGCGTAGAACGCCTTGCCCTGCCGGATGAGCTGGCGAAACACAGCCGACCCCGTACCTGCGCCGGCGATGACGAACGTGTGTGCATCGCCGTGCGGGCGTCCAATTTCCACGCTGCCGAAGCGCTCGTTGAAGGTGCCATGTTGAAGGCCGTAGAGCTCGCCAATCGTCTCGCGCGTGAATATGTCCTCGGGTGCGCCGGCGCGGAAGACCCGGCCGCCCTTCACGCAAATCACCTTGTCGGCGCTTTTCTGCGCGAGCTCGAGTTCGTGGATGGACATGATGACAGCCACATTCCGCGATTTCGCAAGGTGGCGAAGTATTCGCAGCAGGTCGATCTGGTAGCGGATATCGAGATACGACGTGGGCTCGTCGAGCACGAGCACACGCGGATCCTGCGCGATGGCGCGTGCGAGCATGACGCGCTGGCGTTGTCCGTCGCTTATCTGCATGAAGTCGCGCTCGGCGAGCTCTTCCACATGTGCGATTTTCATGGCCTCGTCGACCCGACTATGGTCGTCGGGCGAGAGTGTGCCCATTCGCCCGGTGTAGGGATGCCTTCCCGTCTCTACGATATCGTGGCAGGTGAGGAGCTCGGTCCGGGGGCGATCCGTCAGCATAACGGCAAGGTTCCTTGCGAACTCCGCCGTCTTCCATCGGGAAATCTCCCGCCCGTCGAGCTCGACCGCGCCGGCAAGCGGTGCAAGATGGCGTGTGATGGTTTTCAAGATGGTCGACTTGCCCGAGCCGTTCGGCCCGATGAGCGCCACGACGTCGCCCGCGCGAACCTCCAGATCGACGCCTTCGACTACGACCTTCTTGTCGTAGCCCGCCGACAGGTCGCTTATGCGGAAAAGCGGCGCTCCGTCAGCCTGCGTTTCGACCGGGGTTTCGAGGTTCGACTCCGCCCGGAGGAGGCGTTCCGCGCGCAGTTCCGCACGAGCCGAAAGTGCCTTCTGGCGCTTTCGTGTGAGCTCAGGACTGTCTAAGCATGGAATGTCCCCTCCGAGCGTTTTGGGCCGCGGCACGAATTCCCCCATCTACCTCACCCGCTTCTTCAACATGAGCGCGATAACCACCGGCGCGCCGAAGATGGCGGTGACAGCGCTGATGGATAGTTCGACGGGAGAGAACAGCGTGCGCGCGATCAAATCGCAGCCCGCGCAAAAGATGGCGCCTCCCAAGAAGCACGCAGGAATCACGCGGATGGGCTTCGACGACTTTAGCGCCGACTTCACGAGATGCGGAACCGCGATGCCTACGAACGACACCGGACCAGCGAACGCGGTCACGCAGGCGGAGAGCATGCTCGCTAGAAGGACGAGCACCACGCGGAAGCGTGCGACGTTCACGCCGACGCTTTTCGCGTAGGCCTCTCCCAGCTGGAAGGCGGAAAGGGGCTTCGATATCGCGAATACGCATGCGCTCACGGTGATCACCACGACCGCGATGACCGCGACGTCATCCCAGCTCGAACCCGAGAAGCTACCCAAAGACCAGTTGTGCAGGTTCACGATGGACTGGTCGTCGGCGAAGGCGATGAGGAAGTTCGTCGCCGCCGAGCAGATGTATCCCACCATGACCCCCGCCACGATGAGCATGGCCATGGAACTTATGCGCCGTGCGATGAGGAGCACGAAGCCGATGGTAATAAGCGAGCCCAGAAACGCTGCGGCCACCATGGCCGGCGAGGACATGGCCCGGTTCGCGCCCAGAAGCACGATCATCGTAAGCGCGACGACGAACTTTGCGCCCGAGGAGACGCCCAAGATGAACGGGTCGGCGATGGGGTTGTTGAAAAACGTCTGCAGCAGGAACCCGGAGAGCGAAAGTGCCCCGCCGAGAAGCACGGCTGAAAGCACGCGCGGCAGGCGAATCTCCCAGATGACCTGGCTTTCCATGGAATTGGCCGCGCCGCCCGAAAGGATGCCGGGGATGTGGTCTGCGGGTACGAGCACGCTCCCGATGCACAGGTTGGCCCCGACGAGCACGATGAGGGCAACAGCGAGCAGCGCCGTCACGACGCGACACCGCGCGGCGCGCCCCGATTCGTCGTATGTCATGGAAAGCCGGCTTCTCATGGCGCTAGCCGAGCTTCCTCAGATAATGGAAGTCGCTCGCGTCATCGCCTGTGAACGCCCCGTGCAGCTCGTCGATAATGTCGGCGGTAGAAGTCATCTGCTGGTACATGTCGGCGCTTGTGACCCAGACGTTGCCGCTCTTCACGGCTTTGAACTGCGACAATAGTGCGTTTTTGCCTACGAAGTCGTTCAAGGTGGCAACCGATTCGTCGATGGTGCCGTTGTAGACGATGATGTCGGCATCCTTCGCCGTCGCATAGAAGCGCTCCATTTCGAGCGTTACTGACGAACCTGACGTCGACGCCGTCTGTGCGTCATCGAGCGCGTAGCTGCCGCCTGCGAGCTCGATCATCTGCGCCACGTAGTCGCCCCTCCGCCGCGTGACGGCGGCCCCGTTCGAGTTAATGTAGAAATACGCCACGGTTTTACCTGACGACGCGAGCCCCGACGTTTGCTCGACGCGGGCCTTCTGCTCGTTGAACAGGTGCGCGGCCTCGTCTTCCTTGTCGAACAGGACGCCGAAAAGCTTAATCCACTCGACGCGCCCGAGTGCTTCGGGCTCGCTCGACGACTGTTCGGTGAGCACGACGAGCCCGAGCTTCTGCAGCTTTTCCTTCACATCGGGCGTGTGGTTGATCATGGTGTTCTCGATGGCGAGCGTGCAGCCCGAGGCTGATATTCGCTCGTAGTCGGGCGCGCTGTACTTGCCGCCGTAGGCGATCGCCCCACTTTCGAGCGCGCTTTTGAAGCCCGCGACCGAGCAATCGTCGGCCTTCGTGCCCGACATTAAGATATTGTCGTTCGCATCGAGCGCGTCGACCAGGCACATCGTCGCCGACGACACGAGGTACACCTTGTCGACGGGGCGCCTTATGACCGCGATGTCGGAGCTCAACCCGTCAGGTACCTTCGCATCTTGCGGCACCACGAGGAAGCGCTCCCCGTTCGAAACGCAGATAAGCCGCAAGCCGCCTTCGAACTCGTCGACAGTGAAGTGCTTGGCGTATTCAAGCTGAAGCGCCCCCGTCGGCTCCCAGCCGCAGCCCAAATCGGCGTTGTGGAAGTCGGCCGCGGCGCTTGAAGCCGTTCCCGCAGGGGAGCCGCCGCTTGCATCGTCGCCCGATTTC
>CABUBZ010000073.1 GCA_902489945.1 uncultured Collinsella sp. | reverse complement strand
CCCGCCTCGACGAGCTGCGCATGCGTGCCGTCCTCGACAATCTCACCATCGGCCAGCACCACAATGCGGTCGAGCGCCGCCACGGTGGACAGGCGGTGCGCCACCACAATGGAGGTGCGCCCGCGCATCAGGTTCTCGAGCGCCTCCTGCACCAGCGCCTCGGACTCGCTGTCCAGGGCAGAGGTCGCCTCGTCGAGCACCAGAATCGGCGCGTCGGTGAGGATGGCGCGGGCGATGGCCACGCGCTGGCGTTGGCCGCCCGAAAGCTTGACGCCGCGCTCGCCCACCATGGTGTCAAAGCCGTTGGGTAGGCGGTCGATAAACTCGGTCGCATTAGCCAAGCGAGCCGCCTCGCGGATCTGCTCGTCGGTGGCGTCGGGACGTCCGTAGGCGATATTCTCGCGAATGGAGCGATGGAACAGCAGCGCTTCCTGCGGCACGTAGGCAACCTGGCGGCGCAGGCTCTGCTGCGTGCAGCGCGAGACATCCTGACCGTCCACGAGCACGCGGCCGCCCTGGACATCGTCCAGGCGCAGCAGCAGCTTGGTGAGCGTCGTCTTACCCGAGCCCGATTTGCCCACCAGGCCCACGCGCTGGCCCGCCGCCACATGAAGTGTCAGGTCATCGAACACGTTCTCGCCCGCCGCAGCGTCACGGTACGCAAAGCTCAGGTGCTCAAAATCAATCGCGCCCTCGCTCACCTTGAGCTCGGGGGCATCCGGGTCGTCTGCCACCAAGCGTGGCTCGTCCAGCACGCGCGTCATCTCGGCCGCATCGCCCAAAGCGCGGTTGATACGCTGCATCATGGAACTCACGTAGTTCAGGCGCATGGTGAGGTTATAGGTGTAGGTAAAGATCATGACGAGCGAGCCCGCCGAGATGCCAAACCACGCGTTGCCGCCCGCCACGAACACACTCACCACGGCCATGGTGATGACGATAAGGCCCGAAGTCGTAAAGTTGCGCTGCATCATGGCGTGCATCGAAACCGTTTCGGCATCGCGTGCGGCGCGGTCGGCGGTATCGAACAGGTCGCGCTCAAAGTCCTCGCGCCCACAGGTCTTGACGGCCAGAATGTTCGTGACCGCGTCGGAAAGCACGCCCGACAGCTTGTTCTGCGCGGCGGACGTCGCGGCCGAAAGCGGCATGATGCGCTTGTACATAAGCCAGACAGACGCGATGTAGATGACCATAATGCCCACCAGGATCACGGTAAATGTGGGCACCACCGGGGCGAGCGCCGCCACCGTGCAGACCACCGAAGTGATAGTGGGGATAAGCGAATACACCGTCACGTCGACCAAGCCCGTGTAGCCGCTCATAAAACGGCTTGTCTGGCTCACAAGCGATCCGCCAAAGCGGCTGGTATGGAATGTCATGGATTGGTTGGAGAGCGTGTCGAAGCACAGACGCGCCAGGTGATAGTTGCCTGCGATCTCGAGCTTGTAGACGGTGTAGTCCTGTAACTTGGAGAGGATCTGACCCACCAGGTTAACGAGTACGAGCGCCAGAATGTAAGGGCCAAAGACCTCAAACACCTTGTCGCCCGCCACGGGGCCGGCCTGGACGCGGTCGACAATGAGGGCCATCACATAGGTATTGGCAAACGTCAGCAAAAAGATGTAGCCCGCCGACGAGAACACCGAGAGAAAGACAATCAGCGGCTGCGTGCGCGTCACACCCCAAAACCGCCGCAGCGTGCGGCGCACGGTGGAGCGGCTGAGCGGGCTGGTGCTTCTCTGAGACATGGGCTTCCTTTCGCATCTGATAGGGCGAAACGCCATTGTTGCACATTGAAGCATGCTCTAGGCAAGTGCGATACGAAAAGCGGCGGGGCGCCCGCATCCGCGCTGGTACCCCGCCGCCTGTTGTAGCTAGTCCTCGTCTTCTTGATCTGCGAGCAGACCCGCGGGCGTGAGCCCCAGAATCTCTTCGGCCTGATTGGCATCTTCCAGCGCGTCGATGTCCTTGAGCTTGCGCTCCATAACGTTGGTACGCGTGGTGATGATGCCCTCAACCGTTTTGCCCGCGGTCTCAATCTGCTGCTGGGCGCGGCGCAGCGCCGCCTGATAGCGCGGCAGCTCGGCCTTGACGGCGGAGAGCACGCGCAGCACATCGTCGGTGCGTTTTTGCAGCTTAAACGTCTGGTAGCTCATCTGCAGGCTGTTGAGAATCGCCGCCATGGTGCTGGGGCCGGCCACGTTGACGTGATAGTCGCGGCCCAGGGTCTCGATAAGCCCGGGACGGCTGACGATCTCGGCGTACAGGCCCTCAAACGGCACGAACATGATGCCAAAGTTGGTGGTCGCCGGCACGCTCAGATACTTTTCGCAGATATCCTTGGCCTCGCGCTTGACCATCGTGTCGAGCGTCTTGCGTGCGGCTGCCACGGCATCGGCGTCGCCCGACTCCTGTGCGTCGAGCAGGTGCTCGTACGCGTCGCCCGGAAACTTAGAGTCGATCGGCAACAGCACAGGGTCACCCTCGTCCACCGGCAACTTGACGGCAAACTCAACGCGCTCCGAGGCGCCGGGTTTGGTGGCGACGTTTTCCAGATACTGGCCAGGCGTGAGGATGTCCGCCAAGATCGCACCCAGCTGAACCTCGCCCAAAATGCCGCGCGCCTTCACATTGCCCAATACGCGCTTAAGGTCGCCCACGCCGGTGGCAATGGATTGCATATCGCCCAGGCCCTTGTACACGGCCTCGAGCTGGTCGCTCACCTGCTTAAACGATGCGGACAGACGGTCGTTGAGCGTGCGGGAGAGCTTCTCGTCAACCGTCGCGCGCATCTGATCGAGCTGCACGTTATTGTCCTTGCGGATGGCACCCAGCTGGGCATCGACCGTCTCGCGCACCTTGTCCAGACGATGCTCGATACCCTCGCGATTGGCGCCGAGCTGCTGGGCGGTCTCGCGGCGCAGGTCGTCCATGCGGTCGCCAGCCTGCGAGAACTCGCGCGCGATGGTCAGGTAGCGTTGCTGTTCCACGGCCGCATCGGTCGTCTGCTGTTGCGCAATGGCATTTGCCGTGCGCCGAGTTTCGGCCAGCGCGACATTGAGGGCGTCGAGTGCATTGTTGGCCCGCTCAAGCGCCGCCAGCGTCTCCGTTCCGTTGTCGCCGCGTTCCCGCAGCTCGGCACGAAGGCCCTTGAGCTGCAGGGCACAAGCCACAGCAACCCCCACCGCCACTAAGGCGATCACAACAAGCGCAACATCAATAGCAGACATAGACTCCGTCCAACAAACCCAATCGAACACCAATCAAAACCGCGATCAATCTTACCCCGCCACACGCACCGGGCGGCCGGCCCCTTCTTGGGTGCCCCTCTCCTCCGCATATTCCATAATGCGGCGCGCCGTCTCCCTGCTCACCTTTGAGTCATCGCCGGCCAAGTATGCGTATACGTTTCCTTTATTCAGGTGCAGAGCACGGCAGAGGCCATAGCGCGTTACGCCCGATTCCTCCAATGCTTCCAGTATTCTTTTTCGCATCAGGGCGTTGATCCTTCTGTTCGCCACCGGCTTTTCCTTCACCGCTCTATACGCACGCCAAACGTTGGCATAACGATTAGGAAGCTCACTTTTGGCGCATAAAGATATTATGCTACCCGCTTGACCGTACAAGGACAAAACGTCTCGGTAATCCTCTTCCATCCATGAGCCCTCGGATAAACCCAGAACGTATTCGGCTTTTCCTTGCGCCAAAGCAAGCAAAAACAGAGGCTCCGCCACGCGCGGCGCAACCGTCGTCGCCTGCTCAACCAGCTTTCTAAAACTCAGTGACTGCTGTCCGGATAGCTCTCGGCAATAGCCTTTTAAGAATCCCTCAAAGGTCAGATTCAACCGAGCACCTCCTTTTTGTATTGCCTGTATGCGCAGACCATCTCTTGATAACTCCGCTCCGAAGGCGACGACGCCAGTGCCTCCCCCTCGTCGAATATAAGCCGTTCGAGCAGCCCCCAATCAAGTCGATCGACGAATGCCTGACTATGAAGATCGACGATGTCGTTCGGACGGTAGGCATAGAGCTTCATCACCGCCAGGTCCTCCAAGGATGGCGTAAAGTACCTGATAAAACGCGCCCCAATATCCAAGGGAATCAAACGATCTTCGTAATTGAATGGCATCTGATCACAATATGCCACCGCCATACCATTCACCTCGGGGTATCGAGCTATGATCTCGCGGAGGCACCTGTCTGCCTCAAACACATCAATGTCATGTGTAACCGACCGATTCGTCACATCGTTTAGCATGAAGGCGCTTCCTCCCACCAATACAACGCTCGGCCTATCGTCTCTTGGACCTATTTCCAGCTCTGCCTCTTCGTCAATGCCCAAAAGAGTCTGCTCTAAATCATGCTTATACATAGCAAATCCTATTATTATTCATCTTCGATAATACTATCAATCGCACGACAGGACCCACGGGATGCAAGAGTTTTACTCGTGGCGATAATCCCTACACCCTAGAAGTCCTAATGTGACAAACGCTAGCTCTCCCAGCCGGCGCGGATGGTTGTTATGACGTCACCTAGGCGCTGGCCCAGGGCCGCTAGATGCTGGAGCACCTCGTTGGGCGATGCGCCGTTGAGGATGCACGTGAGGGCATACGACGCCAGAAAGATGGCCGCAAGCCCCAGCGGGATGAGCACAATCATCGCCAATGTGCGCAGGCGCTGGCCCAAACGGCGGCGGCGCGCGCGGCGTTTGTCGAACGCGAGCTCCTGCGCATATGAATCTTGCTGTACGGAATAGGCCTCTGGCGCCGATGCATACCCGGGCACAGCTGCAGGTACAGCAGCGGGCACGACATTTTGCGCAAAGGGCTGGGCTGCCGCCCCTTGCATTTGCATCTCCATGAGTCGTTGCTGCTGACGCAGCATGCGCTCAGCTTGTTGCTGCGGAGTCTCAAGAAACAGATCCATGCTGGCCTCCAAAATCGGAGCATTCGACGCTTACGACCAGCATCCCGCACCGTCATGACCGCGACAACGCAATCGCCGGCAATAGCCACAAAGTTTCTTTTGCTCAAAAGCTGTCGAAAAGCTCAACAACTCCCCTACCAGCACTTTCTCTGAGCTTTTTTCGCCAGCAATCTTTTGGCCTTCCACCCTTAGGCCAACTGACCAAAATCTAACCAAAAGCTTGACGAAAATTGTGAAGACAGGGACCCCACACACACAAAAACGTGCCGCCCCAAAAGGGGCGGCACACAAACCAATCTATTAGTCAAAACTCGTTGGCAAGCTCGCGCCGTCAGACCCGCGGCGTATGTCTTTGCCTCGCGCGACCCTGCGAAGCCGTGAGCGAGAGGGAAAGGGATGCGCCGCGGGTCTGACGTCCGGAGCGGTGAAACCAGCAGTTGCCCTGCGCTCCGTGGTCGGTGAGGACAGACTACATGCCCGCGAGACCGCGGGCGGCGGTGGCGCACATAAACGCCAAGGCTAAAATCACGAGCGAGCCCGCAATGTCTGCCAGCACGCCCATTGCACGACGCTCAAACAACCAGCTCTCAAAGTGCGGGGCGACGTTGCGCCAAACACGCCACAGCAAGATGCCCATACCGATGACGCCTGGGATATTGAGCAGTAGGATCTCGGAGCACAAAAGACCGATCAGGTTGCCGGCGGCAAAACCAGCGTCGCCCTCGCAGTATTTGCGATAAATCATGTACAACATGTACGCCACAAACGGCTGCAGGCACGCAGAGATAAACGTAACCACCATCGAGGGGTCCTGAGAAAAGACATCGGTGAGTTTATCGACACTCGTGGCATCTTTCGAAGCCAAGAACAAGCCAATGACCACCACGGGCACCACGCCCAAGATAACCTCGACCAGAGTAAACAACTTAGCAGTCAGATCCTCGCTAGCCGTATTGAGGTGAGGCGCCCACTCAGGATGAGCATGCGCGCCAACCTTCTTGTCCTTCTCGACACGATCGACCTTTTTACCCTCGGCAACCCGACGACCAGGATCCTTGCGAGTTCCCGCCGCAGCAACCCGAGCCCGAGACTTCTTACCCATACAAAAACACCCCATCAGGTAGTAGATAAACTAAAAGTCGCCACCCAGTGTACCCCACCCATGAACGGTGCCGTCCCAACCAGTCCCCATACAAAAACGTGCCGCCCCGATAGGGGCGGCACACAAACTTAGTTATCAGCTTTTCTGTAGCGAGCACGCAACGAACCAAAGCGGGCCGGGAGGGCCGGACTACCTTCGACCCTGCGAAGCCGTGAGCGAGGAGGGAAGGTAGTCCGGCCCTCCCGGCCCAGCTCACGCCAGCGCCAAGCGCTAGTAGTTCACCACCTGCTCCTCAAAGTACGCCTTCGGGTGGTTACACACCGGGCACACCTCAGGCGCCTCGGCACCAACGTGCAGGTGCCCGCAGTTCAGGCACTTCCACACCTTCACGCCCTCACGCTCAAACACCTCGCCCGACTCGATGCGCTCGACGAGTTTGTTGTAGCGCTCCTCGTGGGCCTTCTCGACGGCGGCGACGCCACGGAACTTCTCGGCGATCTCGACAAAGCCCTCCTCCTCGGCGGTCTTGGCGAACTCGTCGTACATCGTGGTCCACTCGTAGTTCTCGCCCGCAGCGGCGTCGCGCAGGTTGTCCAGAGTGCCCGGAACGGCGCCGTCGTGCAGATACTTAAACCACAGCTTGGCGTGCTCGGACTCGTTGCCCGCCGTCTCGGCAAAAATATTCGAGATCTGAACGTAGCCGTCCTTTTTGGCCTTGGATGCATAGTAGCGATACTTGGTGTGTGCCTGGGACTCACCGGCAAAAGCGGTCTCGAGGTTCTTCTTGGTTTGGGAATTCTCAAAATCCATAGGTGTACTTCCCTTCAACGCATGCCGCCCACAGACTTTGAGCGGCCTTGCTTTAAGGATGCCCTCATGCCGAGAATTTAAACCTTACAATCCCGTTCTTCAGATTCGAGTGAGCTACACACTCAGCCAACGATCGCCCTCGGAGCCGCAAAAGCCCTCGCGCTCCAGATCGGCAAGAATGCTTGCGACCAGCTCGCGCTCGACCGGCTCTCGGCCGGCTGCCGTCTCCATCTCGTTAACGCCTGCAACGGCTTCATCGAGCGTAATACCTGCCGGTTGTCCATCGCGCGCCGCCAGCAGCATGCGCACAATGTGGGCGCGCTTTTGGCGACGCGAGCCCTCAAACTTGGACTGACGACTATAGCCCGCCGACCGCCTGGACGGATTGGGCAGCGTCTTTTTAAGATACGCGCCGTAATCCAGCAACGCGTAATACCATGCGCGCGGCGTGTCGGCATCGTCTTGAGGCACGGCAAAGGGCGCAATCTCATCCGCCGCCGCACCAGGGGCCGCCGGACAGGCGGCTTGAATCAGCGGCACCAGCTCGCGATCGGGAACGGCCGGCACATCGGGAAAGAAATGATGCAAAAAGACCGTGCGCACATTGGTCTCTAGATACACGCCTGGAAGATCAAACGCAAACGAACGGATGCCCTGCGCCGTTGCCGGGCCAATGCCGGGCAGAGCGACCAAGTCACGCGTCTCACGCGGAAACTCCCCGTCCCAGTCCTCTACAACGCGCTGAGCGGCCCCATGAAGCGCCAGAGCGCGTCGGTTGTAGCCCATGCCCTGCCAAGCGTCCAAAACATCGGAAGGCGCGGCCTGGGCAAGCGCCTGCACAGTCGGAAAACGATCGAGCCACACCGGCATGCGCGCCTCCACACGCGGCACCTGCGTTTGCTGCAGCATGACCTCAGAAAGCCAAATGATGTACGGATCGCGTGTGCGGCGCCACGGAAGGTCGCGATAACGCAGGACCCCTTCCGAACGAATCATCGAACGAAAGGGGTCCTGAATCATGGCTATGCTCCTTATGCGGCGCTATTCCTCCCGGTAAGCGCACGCGCAGGTGGCGTACTCGGGAAACGCTTCGCGGTCGGCGAACTTGGGATCGACGGCCGGGAACTGGCGGTGAGCGACGATGTCGCCGAGCGAAACGGAATCGAGGTAGTCGCGCATCAACGCCTGGGCTCCGGCCCACAGGGGATGATAGCAGCACGCGCCCATGCGCGCACAGTCACCATCGGGCGCGGTGCAATCGTTCATAACCATAGGACCCTGAACGGCCTCGACGACCTGGCGGATAGTGACGTCGTCCGGACTGACCTTGAGACGCATGCCACCGTGGACGCCACGCAGGCTCTCCACAATACCGGCCTGGACCAAACCGTGCTGAATCGAGCGGGCAAACGAATACGGGACATTGACCTCTTCGGCAGCGGTGCGAACAGAAAGCAAACGCTCCGGATCCTCGGCAAGCATCGCCAGCATGCGAAGGGCGTAATCAGTCTTCCTCGATATGTCCATTTTTCCCCTTTCAAGGAATACGAACAGCTCGAACGAGCTCCGGGGCCGAGCTTGTGTCGAGACGCTAAATGACCGCCAGGACATCCAAATGGTAAATCGGATATCCACTGAGTGCCGCGCTTGGAGCGAAATGCATCAGATGCGGCGCACAGTGCAATTTAGTATAACCTAACCCCCTGTCTCGTAGAACAGGTGTTGCGCAACAAAGCTGTTGTTCAGACAGATATACTTATTAGATTTTACTTGCGTTCCCGAAGGCGCGGGGATTCTGGGCGAAGATGCACCAGGGCGATCGTTCTATCGAAACAAAGTGCATCAAACGCAAAAAGCCACGTCCGAAGACGTGGCTTTAATTGCGTTGGCGGGAAGTACGGGGCTCGAACCCGCGACCTCCGACGTGACAGGCCGGCGCTCTAACCAAACTGAGCTAACTCCCCAGGCAGACGTTCGCGTTTGTTTCCGCTCGCGTGCGCTGCGGGGATTAGTATACACAGAAGTCTGTCCGGCGCGCAACAACTTTTTTGAAAAAATTTTTCGGTCCCTCCGGGAGGGTCTCCGGGGCCGGCGGGCGCGGGTTGAGTTTGCTGCTCTACAGTCCTGCG
>CABUBZ010000072.1 GCA_902489945.1 uncultured Collinsella sp. | reverse complement strand
GAGCGGGCCGGCATGCCGAGCGGTCGACATGCCGGCCCGTCCCCAATCTGAAGGATCACATTTGACGCAGCAATTTACGATTTCCGCATCCCGACCGGATGGAACGCTCATCCCCGTCGTCGTTACCAAAAAGCGCGTCAAGAACTTTAACCTACGCGTCACATCGAGCGGCGAGGTCCACGCCAGCGCACCGCTCGGCGCCAGCCGCGAGCGCATCGAAGCGTTTGTGAAGCGCAACAGCGCCTGGATTATCAGCCGACTTGCCCAACGTGAGCAACGTCAGGCGACAGCGCAAGAGCCGCTCAGTCCCTCGTCCATCATTGCGCTTTGGGGCAAGCCCATCACGGTACAGGATGCACTCGATCACAACTTTGCATCACCCGCACCGCGACCCAAACAGGCCACCTTCGCAAGTTTTATGGGTACCGATGAGCCAAGTGGGCGCGCGCAGGCAAAGCAGTGCACGGCCCTCGACGGCCTAACGTCCGATGAGTTCCAAGTCCACATCGACCAGCTTTATACGTCCGAGGTCACATCGGCGCTGCGCGATATGGTGCACGCATACGAAATCGCAATGGGTGTCGCCGTTTCCCGCGTTTCCGTGCGCAGCATGAAGACGCGCTGGGGCTCCTGCACACCCAAAACCGGCGCCATTCGCATCGCGCGCGAGCTCGCCGCCTACCCCGTCGAATGCCTCGACATGGTTGTCGCCCACGAGCTTGTCCACTTGCTCGAGCCAAGCCACAATCGGCGGTTTCACACCCTGCTCGACACGTACTGCCCCAACAATAGAGCACTGTCTCAGCGACTCAAGCAGCCGCCCATAGAGACGTATTAGAACCGACTAGCGCACGCGCTCGATCTCGACACCGCAGCTTGCCAGGGGAAGACCGACGGGCGCCCAAGGCTTATCGAGCTTAACACGCACGCCAAGCAGCAGGGGGTAACGACGCAGCAGCATCTGGGCCACACCCTCGGCTGCCGCCTCGATGAGCTTAAACGTATGCTCGCGCAGATAGCCATCGACATCGTGGCACACCGAGCCGTAGTCAATCGAGGCATCCAGGTTATCGTGCTCCCCCGCCGCGCGCAAGTCGGCATAGAGCACCAGAGAAACGATGAACTTCTGACCCAGCGCATTCTCCTCGGGATACACGCCATGGTTGGCAAAAACCTCAAGGCCGTCAATGACAATGCGATCGGCATGGCGCAGATCGTCATAGCTCACGTGAGGCACCGCCGTTGCGGTGGATATTTCGCCCCTTCCACGGCGGGCGAGCTCGGCGCCTTCAGTCTTGGTTGCATTCTCGGGCAGTTTCTTGTTACTCATCGCGATCGTCTCCTTCGTTTAGAACCCCGACCGCGCAAACTAGCTACACGCGAATCGACAGGTTCTTTTTATCATCGCTCCAGTTGCAAGCATTGCGCGCGGGGCATGCAAAGCATGCGCGCGACGCTTTGTCGGCTGCATAGAGCAGACGCTCAAGCGGTTGGCTGTTCACGCGCAGCTTTCGATGGCCCAGAATGGCCGTCTTAATGGCTGCGGCATCGGCCGGCTCAAACGCCACGTCATCGGGCATGCCGGCGAGTATTGCATCAGCGACGCGCTCGCTTGCAACATCATGGGATATACCCGATTCATACTGTTCATCTTTGCCGATATCGTGAAGAAGTGCCGTGGCATAGATGACCTCGCGGTCAAATTCGAGCTGTTCCTCGAGATTCTTAATCCACATAATGCGCGCGACATCCAGCAGATGGTCAATACCGTGGCGGCAGAAGATACGCCCCGATTCCAACTGTGCAATGTTGCCCAGGTGCCGCCGGAACAGCCCGTTGGCACAAATGTAATCAATGCGAGGCATGGCACCAAAGGGGGCCAGGCCCGAAGCCATAAAGCCGCGACGCGACGTCCCCTCATCGGTCTTCGATGTAAAGTCGTTGACGACTCTCATGGTTAGCGGCCCAGCATCCTAAAGAAACGCTCCTCGAGCGCGGGATCGGTCTCAAAGACGCCGCGGCGAGCAAGCGTCACGGTCTTGGTGCCGGGCTTTTGCACGCCACGCATCGTCATGCACATATGCTCGGCCTCCATCAGCACAATCGCTCCCTGGGGAGCGAGATAATCCATGAGGGCATCGGCAACCTGTGCGCACAGTTGCTCCTGCAGCTGAAGACGGCGGGCATAAACCTCAACCGTGCGGGCGAGCTTGGAAAGCCCAGCCACCCGACCGTTAGGGATATAACCAATGGCGGCCTTGCCATAAAACGGCAGCAGATGATGTTCGCACAGCGAGTAGAACGTAATGTCGCGCTCGATAACCAAATCGTTCGAAGCGACGGCAAAGGTTTTGGACAGGTGCTCCTCGGCACTCTGGTCCATGCCGCCGGCGATCTCACCATACATACGGGCAACGCGCGCCGGGGTCTCCAGCAGGCCCTCACGAGTTGGGTCCTCGCCTATACCTTCAAGCAGCAGCTTAATGGCAGTCTCGACTTTTTCCTGATCGACCATCTGGGCCTCACTTTTTTCGATTTCGCGTTCGCGCTATGGTACCACGCCCTCCGGCATCGGCCACAAGCTACATTGTATGGGTCGAATAGACCGGATCATCCCGCCAAAGCTCCACGGCGTCGCAAAGCACAACATTCTCACGCTCGGCACGGGCACGCGTGGCGTTCATATCTATCACGCGCTGGTTACTCGAGCCCCTAAAGCGCAACGAGATATCGTACAGATCCTGAACGAACGGACCGTCCACCAACATATCGAGGCAGGCGAGAATGCGGTCCGTCACCTCGGTATGGTGACGACCGCCCGGCATAAGTTCCTCGAGCACGTCGCCGGTAAAGCACCAAATGGTCTTCCCCGACTCCACAGGATAAGTCGCACGCACACGTTCAATAAAGTCAACGAGCCCCACCTGGTTCTCGGGTTCCATGGGCTCGCCACCCAGAATCGTCAGACCATCGATAAAGGGATGGTCGAGGCTCTCGATAATCTTGTCCTCGACGGCGCGATCAAAGGGCTCGCCCGCAGCAAAGTCCCACGCGACAGAGTTAAAGCAGTTCTTGCACCCACGACGGCACCCACTCACAAACAGAGAAGTACGAACGCCTTCCCCATCAGCAATGTCGAAATACTTAATGTTCGCGTAGTTCATAAGTAACCTTCCTGAGGGTCTGGAGTATATCATTCCGTCCTCAAACATTCTCGGCCTTTGGCCTGCGAAACTGCGGGCGGAACGATATACTCCAGACCCCTCGCGAGCGACACTCAATGAACGAAGCGAACATCGAGTATAGGGTTCGAGGTCCAATAAAAAATTGTTGCAGCTCAACCGTTGCTGCAAGCAAACCGTTATTGCAAGTCGACTCATTTCCGCTAAGAACTTCGAGGAGTGAGCAGACCGCATGCTGCATCTCAGCTACGTCAACTTGGCCGCCCCGTAGCGAGGCCCCGGACCTTTGCTCGATATGAGTTCCGCACGAACAGGAGGCGCCAGTGGCGCCTCCGTCGTGAGCCAGGACTGTCCGAAATAGCGAGTAAAGGTCCGGGGCCTCGCTACGGGGCAGCCTGGGATGGTTATTAGAGATGCAGCACGCGGTCGCGGATCTCCTCGGTTCGACCCTGGTTCCAGAACTGGGTACCGATGTAGCCGCACGTACGACGGGCGACATTCATCTTCTCCTGGTCACGATTGCCGCAGTTGGGGCACTCCCACACCAGCTTGCCGTCATCCTCGACAATCTTAATCTCGCCGTCGTAGCCGCACACCTGACAGTAGTCGCTCTTGGTGTTGAGCTCGGCGTACATGATGTTGTCGTAGATGTACTGCATCACGCGGATGACAGCCTTGAGGTTGTCCTGCATGTTGGGAACCTCGACGTAGGAAATGGCACCGCCCGGCGAAAGCTGCTGGAACATGCCCTCGAACTTGAGCTTGTCGAATGCGTCGATCTCCTCGGACACGTGGACGTGGTAGCTGTTGGTGATGTAGCCCTTGTCCGTCACGCCCGGGATGATGCCAAAACGACGCTGCAGGCACTTGGCGAACTTGTAGGTCGTCGACTCAAGCGGGGTACCGTACAGCGAGAAGTCAATATCGCTTTCGGCCTTCCACTCGGCGCACTTATCGTTCATACGCTGCATGACGGCCATGGCAAAGGGCGTGCCCTCCTTCTCGGTGTGGCTGTGGCCCGTCATGTACTTGACGCACTCATACAGACCGGCATACCCCAGGCTGATGGTGGAATAGCCGCCCACGAGCAGCTTGTCGATCGTCTCGCCCTTCTTCAGGCGGGCGAGGGCACCGTACTGCCAAAGAATCGGTGCGGCATCTGAAAGCGTGCCCATCAGACGCTCATGACGGCACAGCAGAGCGCGGTGGCACAACTCAAGACGCTCGTCGAAGATCTTCCAGAACTTGTCCATGTCCTGGTGCGAGCTCAGCGCGACATCGGGCAGGTTGATGGTCACAACGCCCTGGTTAAAGCGACCGTAGTACTTGGGCTTGTTCGGGTCATAGTTCAGCGCGTTGGCCACATTGTTAAATCCGTTACCGGAGCGGTCGGGCGTCAAGAAGCTGCGGCAACCCATGCAGGTGTAGCAATCGCCGTTGCCGGCGGTCTCGCCCTTAGACAGCTTGAGCTCGCGCATCTTCTTCTCGGAGATGTAGTCGGGCACCATGCGCTTGGCGGTGCACTTGGCAGCCAGCTGGGTCAGGTAGAAGTACGGGGAATTCTCGTGAACGTTATCGTCCTCGAGTACATAGATAAGCTTGGGGAATGCCGGGGTAATCCACACACCGGCTTCGTTCTTAACGCCCTCATAGCGCTGACGAAGCGTCTCCTCCACGATCATGGCAAGGTCGTGCTTCTCCTGCGCTGAGCGAGCCTCGTTGAGATACATAAAGACCGTCACAAACGGCGCCTGGCCGTTTGTGGTCATAAGGGTCACGACCTGATACTGAATCGTCTGGACGCCGCGACGGATCTCGTCACGCAGACGGTCCTCAACGACCTCACGGACCTTTTCGGCAGATGCCGAAACACCGAGCTCCTCGAGCTCGCGGGCAACCTCGCCGCGAATCTTTTGACGGCTCACCTCAACAAAGGGGGCGAGATGGGTCAGCGAAATAGACTGGCCGCCGTACTGGGAGGAAGCAACCTGGGCGATAATCTGCGTCGCGATGTTGCAGGCAGTCGAGAAGCTGTGCGGCTTCTCGATCAGCGTGCCCGAGATAACGGTGCCGTTCTGGAGCATGTCCTCCAGGTTCACCAGGTCGCAGTTATGCATGTGCTGGGCAAAGTAGTCGGAATCGTGGAAGTGGATCAGGCCCTCATTGTGGGCATCCACGATCTCCTGGGGCAGCAGCACACGCTGAGTCAGGTCCTTGGAAATCTCGCCGGCCATATAGTCACGCTGGACGGAATTGACGGTCGGGTTCTTGTTAGAGTTCTCCTGCTTGACCTCTTCGTTATTGCACTCGATCAGCGACAAAATCTTGTCGTCGGTCGTGTTCTTCTGGCGCTTCAGGCTCTGAACATAGCGATAGATGATGTAGTGGCGAGCAACCTCGTAGCAGTCGAGACGCATGATCTCGTCCTCGACCAAATCCTGGATCTCCTCGACCGAAACGGTGTGGCCCGCGTTCTCGCATGCCTCGGCGACGTTTTGTGCCGCATAAACCACCTGGCGGTCGGTTAGACGAGAGCTCTCCTCGACCTCCAAGTTGGCGGCGCGGATGGCATTGACGATCTTATCGATGTCAAAGACAACCTCGGTGCCGCTGCGCTTGATGATCTTCATCCTCTTGCCTCTTTCGCGTCGTAGTCTCATTGCGCTTCAGAGCCAAACGATGCCCGGCAGGGCCTGTCCCTGTCTTGCGGCGCCGTCGCGCAATCTGTGTTCTCGATAAACCATAAGCCTCCATGCGGACATTCCCAGGAGCCGATCAAGCGGCTCAAGGACACGTTCAAAAGAGGCAGTTAAGGTCTTCGTTCTCTGTCCGCCATCTATCATACGACAAAGAGGCATCTATATCCTGTATTCTTTTTTTAGGTCAAACACAACATATAGTGTTTCAGCAGGTCAAAGCAATTAGTCATTTTGCAGACGCATTAAAAATGAAGGGCTCTTGGCAGAGTGCTAAAACGTTATCAGCTCGACTACCTGCACGGCAGTTTTGAAACCCCCTCAACCGCGCCGCTGACAAATCCTACCAAAACCAAGCCGCTCACGCCAAAAGAATCCAAAAGATTATGCTTGACCAACATGTTGCGGTCACGATCGGCCAGGACGTATGCAATCTGCCGGCACCTCTACGGGATGCGAAGACCATCGCGTACAGACCTTGGATCAATATTTGGCGGCTTATTTGGCGGCGTGCTTGGTGGCAAAACAAAACAGCCCAGAGGACATAGCCTCTGAGCTGCGAACATTTGGTGGGCGTTAGAAGATTTGAACTTCTGACCTCTTCCGTGTCAGGGAAGCGCTCTCCCCCTGAGCTAAACGCCCAAATGGAGCGGACAACGGGGCTCGAACCCGCGACCCCAACCTTGGCAAGGTTGTGCTCTACCAACTGAGCCATGTCCGCTTACGAGGATTAATCTTACGTGATACCCGCATCCTATGCAAGAACTTTTTTTGAAAAGTTTTGCGACGCCCTCGCGAACCTCGCAAAGACATCAGCCACCACGGAAAGCGCAGGCAAACGCAAACTCGCCGCAAGAGGCCCCTACAACTCAGCGAGCATGATCCAGGCAGAACTGTCCTGCGCGAGCCTGCCGTCTACAAGCGGTGATGAGGTGAGCAGGACCCTGCCCGCCGGCAGCTCCACGGGTGCTGCACCGAAGTTCGTCACACACGCCCAGCCGTTGTCGCGGCGATAGGCGATGACGCCGCCCTCAGCGCCCTCGGCACCATCCGCAAGGCCGGTGCGCCCGTCAAGATCGAGCCACGCGAGATCGTTGGCGCACCCGCGCAGCTTGCGCCGCAGCCAGAGGGCGTCACAATAGAGCGCAAGCATCGATGCCGGGTCCGCTTCTTCCCTATCGGCAGCGTAATCGGAAAACCATGCAGGCTGCGGCAGATGGGGCACCGCATCGGCGTCCGCCGGTGAAAACCCAAACGATCCGCCCTGCGCGGGATCGTCCGCCGCCACCCACGGCAGGGGCACACGGCAGCCGTCGCGCCCCTTCTCGCGCTTCGGTCCGTGCGTATTGGTCGCAGTAGGATCTTCGAGTGCGGCCCACGGGATATCGGCCACCTCAAAAAGGCCGAGCTCCTCACCCTGATACACGTATGCCGAGCCCGGAAGCGCCAGCTCAAGCAAAAGGGCCGCCCGCGCGCGGCGCTCACCGAGTTCACGGTCCTCGTCATAAGACGACCCGTCGCGTAAGAGCCAGTCGAGCGCAATCTGGTGGTAGCGCGTCGCCTTGATTTGCGGCAGGGCATAGCGCGTCGCCACGCGCGGCACGTCGTGGTTGGAGAGTACCCAGGTCGAGGCAGAATTGGATTCGATAGCCGCCTTCAAGCCCTCCTCGATTGCAGCGTGCATGTCATCATAGGTCCAAGTGGCCTTGGCAAACTCAAAGTTGAATGTCTGGCCAAGCTCGCTGGGACGCGCGTAGAGATACTGGCGCTCGGGCAGCACCCATGCCTCGGCAACGGCGCTGCGCGGCGGATTATAGCGGTCGAACACGCGGCGCCACTCGCGATAGATCTCATGGACCTCGTTGCGGTCCCACAGCGGATGGGTGCCGTCGTCAACCATGTCATCGCCCTCGGCGAGATGCCACCGGTCGAGGTCATCGCGGTCGAGATCCTTGGCGAGACCGTGCGCCACATCAATGCGAAAGCCATCGACGCCTCGATCGCTCCAAAACGCCAGGACGTCGCAAAAGAACGCGTGAACCTCGGGGCATGACCAGTCAAAGTCCGGTTGCTCGGGCGTAAACATGTGCAGATACCACTGACCGTCCGCAACACGCGTCCAGGCGGGGCCGCCAAAGTTGGCATTCCAATTGGTGGGAGGCAGCTCGCCATGCTCGCCGCGGCCATCGCGGAAGATATAACGGGCGCGCTCGGGCGATCCGGGGCCGGCGGCAAGAGCGGCTTTGAACCAAGGGTGCTGGTTGGATGAATGGTTGGGCACGATGTCGACGATGACCTTGATGCCGTGCGCGTGAGCCGCAGCGATCATGTCATCGAAGTCATCAAGCGAGCCGAGACGTGGGTCGACATCGCAGTAGTCCGCCACATCATAGCCGCCATCGACAAGAGGCGATGGGTAAAACGGGCTCAGCCAGATGGCCTCGATACCCAGCCGCTCAAGATAGTCCATCTGCTGGGTAATGCCCGCGATATCGCCCAGACCCGAACCGGTCGAATCCTTAAACGAGCGCGGGTAAATCTGATAGATCGCGGCATCGGACATCCATGAGCGCGAAGAGGTTATTTCTGTAGCCATGGGGCATATCTCCCTTGCAACGAGGTTTGCGAGATGTCCACGATGATACGCCCAAGGCAGACATTCGCGACAAACAACGCCCCACCCACGCTCCAAAAAAATGCTCGCTCCCTCTCGGGTTCGAGCCCCCTGGGGCGGATTGACCAATGAGGCGAAAAGAATGGAAGACTCACTCCCCCGGCCACGACAGCGAGCGGGCTCCGGGTGCCCCAGGTTGCCGTGAAAGAGGAGGGAAGCGTACTTTATGTACGCGACCGACGATTGAGGGGCAAGATGGGGTGCCCGGGGCTCGCACAGCGTCAACAAAAAACGCGGTTCGTTAGAACCGCGTAACATAGTTGGAGCGGACAACGGGGCGTCCGCGTATCCGCTTCGCGGATTCGCACCGGCTTCGGCCGCCTGCCGGCGACCTCGCCAGCTCGCTACAAACGCTCCGCGTTTGCTTAACACTCGCTCCCTCTCGGGTTCGAGCCCATGCGATGGGTACGAAAAAGCCCGGCTACCGTAGTAGTCGGGCTGCTGCGTTTGGAGCGGACAACGGGGCTCGAACCCGCGACCCCAACCTTGGCAAGGTTGGACCTTAGAGATCG
>CABUBZ010000071.1 GCA_902489945.1 uncultured Collinsella sp. | reverse complement strand
AAAGATCAATGCCGCCTCGTTTCAAGGCACCTTGCTCGCTCTGGCGGGTTTTCGCTGTCGGTGCCAAAACATCGGCGTTGCCTTGATTCAAACCTGCCAAAAAGGGACAGGTTTATTTTGGTCGGTATTATCTGGGCAAACGTGGCCGTCTATCGCGATGTAGTCGTTGGGGACGTTCTTGTTTGACTAGTCGTTTAAGAACGTCCCCAACGACTACATGGCATGAGAGTGGATAATCTCCCGGTTTGAGTCTGCATTCAAGCTCAAAGTGGGAGATTATCCACTCTCGTTTTTGTTCTACCTACATTTGCAGGAACAGTTCGTGGAGGCGGGTGTCTTCGTCGAGTTCGGGGTGGAAGGTTACGCCGAGCTGGTTGCCCTGGCGGGCGGCGACGATGCGCCCGTCGACTTTCGTTAAGGCCTTGGCGTCGCCGTGGACCTCGACGATGCGGGGCGCGCGGATAAACGTCAGCGGCACCTCACCGTCGATACCGCCTACCTGCCCCTTGGTGCGAAAGCTGCCGAGCTGTCTGCCGTAAGCATTGCGCTCAACGAGCACATCCATGGTTGCCAAGCGCGGCGTCCCCTTATCGTCGTGGGCGGCAAGATCGCGCGCCAACAGAATCAAGCCGGCGCAGGTGCCCAGGACGGGCATGCCCTCAACAATGCGGGTGTGAAGCTCATCGAGCATACCAAGCTCGGCAAGTAACTTGCCCTGAACGGTGGACTCGCCGCCGGGGAGGACCAGACGGTCAAAGTTCTGCTGCAAATCGGCCGCCTGCCTCAGCTCGATACAACGTGCGCCCAGCTCGGACAGTCTTGCCTCGTGCTCGGCAAAAGCGCCCTGGACCGCCAGCACGGCGACCGTTTGGTCTGCATAATCGCTCATGTGCGATCCTTTCTGCTGGACTAGCGCCCGCGCTCCTCCATGATGATCTCGATTTCGTCGGCGTTGATGCCCACCATGGCCTCGCCCAGGTCCTCCGAAAGCTCGGCGATGAGCTTGGCGTCGGTGAAGTTTGCCACGGCCTTGACGATGGCGGCGGCGCGCTTGGCGGGGTCGCCGCTCTTAAAGATGCCCGAGCCAACAAAGACGCCCTCGGCGCCCAGCTGCATCATCAGCGCGGCGTCGGCGGGGGTCGCGACTCCGCCGGCGGCAAAGTTTACGACGGGGAGCTTGCCCGTGGCATGGACCCCGCGCACCAGCTCGACCGGAACCTGCAGCTGCTTGGCTGCCTCAAAGAGCTCGTCGTCGCGCAGAGCAACAACGTCGCGGATCTGCTTTTGGATCTTGCGCATATGGCGCACGGCCTGAACGACGTCGCCCGTGCCCGGCTCGCCCTTGGTACGAATCATCGTGGCGCCCTCGGCAACACGGCGCAACGCCTCGCCCAGATCGCGGGCGCCGCAGACAAACGGCACGTCAAACTGGGTCTTGTCGATGTGATAGACGTCATCGGCAGGGGAGAGAACCTCGGACTCGTCGATGTAATCGATCTCGATGGCCTGCAGGACCTGCGCCTCGACAATGTGACCGATGCGGCACTTGGCCATGACGGGGATGGAGACGGCCTCTTGGATGCCCTTGATCATCTTGGGGTCGCTCATGCGCGAGACGCCGCCTGCGGCGCGGATGTCGGCCGGAATGCGCTCGAGTGCCATAACGGCGCAGGCGCCTGCCTCCTCGGCGATGCGTGCCTGCTCGGGCGTGGTGACGTCCATGATGACGCCGCCCTTGAGCATCTGCGCGAGCTCGCGATTGAGTTTGACGCGATCGGCCTTGCTGGTCTGTTCTGCCATGGTTGCTCCCTTGGTTGGCATGTGTATTGCTTGACGGAACATCCTATAGGGGAGCTGGGTATAGCGGAATAATCAGTTTTAGAGATAATAATAAGGTCAGACTAATATCAGATTGAATGATTCGATAAGGTCAGGTGATAGACCCATGCTTGACTACAATTTGGAAAATCGCGGCGAAGCATCGCTTTATGAGTATGTTTACCAGCAAATTCGCGATGATATTGTTGCCGGGCGCATTGCGGCAGGGGAGCATCTGCCGTCTAAGCGCGCCTTTGCGAGTCATCTGGGTATCAGTGTCATTACCATCGAGAATGCATATAGCCAGTTGCTTGCCGAGGGTTATATTTGCTCAATGCCGCGTCGTGGCTACTACGCGTGCGAGCTTCCGGATGCGCCGGTTTTGGCTTTGGCTGCGGGGGATATCGACCGAGATGCCGTCCCTGTTGGTCCCAGCGCGCATGATGTCAACGGACAGATCGAGCGATTTGATGCGCTTTCTCCTTCCGCTTTGGAGGCGGCGCGGCTTTGGCAAAGTGCGCTACGGGCGACGCTGACGTCCGAAGATGAGCGTGAAATCTTTTCGCCCGCACCGGCGCAGGGCACCGCTCGACTGCGACGTGCGATTGCGCACCATCTGCGCGGGACAAGGGGCATGAATGTCAATCCCGACAATATCGTTATCGGTGCGGGCGCCCAGCTGCTCGATACCATGTTGGTTCAGTTGCTTGGCGCGGACAAGGTGTATGCCGTCGAGGATCCAGGCTATTTGCGCTTGACGCGCATCTATCAGGCCATGGGTTGCGAAGTGCGGCATGCCCCGTTGGATGCTGAGGGCGTGGACTTGAGCACGCTGCAGAAAACCGGGACCGATGTCCTTCATCTGATGCCGTCTCATCAGTATCCGACCGGTCTTGTGACGAGCATTGCACGTCGCTATGCGTTGCTGAGCTGGGCCGCCGAGCGGCCGGGTCGGTATCTCATCGAAGACGACTTTGATTGTGAGTTTCGCCTTGCCGGCAAGCCGATTCCCGCGCTCGCGTCGATCGATGCCGCTCAATCGGTCATCTATACCAACACGTTTTCGAAGAGCCTTTCATCGGCGTTGCGTTTGGCGTACATGGTGTTGCCCGATGAGCTGATGGAACGGTTTGGGCGCGACCTTGGTTTTTACGCTTCGTCGGTGAGCTCTGTTGACCAGGTCGCTTTAGCGCGCTTGCTGGAATCGGGTGATTACGAGCGGCATGTGAACCGCGTGCGCGTGCGTGCTCGCGAGACACGCGATGGCCTGGCAGCGCTTGTACGGAAAGCGTTTCCGGCAGGGGAGGTCTCGATCGAGCATGCAGACGCGGGCCTTTACTGCACTGTTGCCCTGGCCGAGGACAAGGCGGGGGAGAGTTTCGCGAAGGCTCTCGCTGACGCTCGTATTTCCTATGTCAACATCGCCGATTGCCTGTGGACGGCTGATCGGGCATCGACTAAGAACGCTCCATCTCGCGTCCTCATACAATACGACGACCTGAGCCCTCAGTCGCTCAGTGTTCTTCAAGAGCAGCTGCAATAAGCCCACGAAGAAGGCCCGAACCATGCGGTCCGGGCCTCATCGAGCTAGAGGTTATGTCTCAGGCAGTTGGCTTAGCCAAAGTAGCGCTTGAGCAGGCCAGCGAAAGCCTTGCCGTGGCGAGCTTCGTCGCGAGCCATCTCGTGCACGGTGTCGTGGATGGCATCGAGACCAGCGGCCTTGGCACGCTTGGCAAGATCGGTCTTGCCGGCGGTGGCGCCATTCTCGGCTTCAACGCGCATTTCGAGGTTCTTCTTGGTGGAGTCGGTCACGACCTCGCCCAGGAGCTCGGCGAACTTGGCGGCATGCTCTGCCTCCTCGTGGGCAGCCTTCTCCCAGTACAGGCCGATCTCGGGATAGCCCTCGCGATGAGCGACGCGAGCCATGGCCAGGTACATACCGACCTCAGAGCACTCGCCCTCAAAGTTGGCACGCAGGTCGGCAACGATGTCCTCGGAGACGCCCTCCATCTTGGCGACGCCCACGACGTGCTCGGCAGCCCACTCGAGCTGGCCCTCCTCCTGCTTCAGGAAACGAGAACCGGGAACACCGCACTGGGGGCACTTGAAGTCCTCGGGCAGCTGGTCGCCGTCGAACTCTTCCACATAACCGCAAACGGGGCAAACAAACTTCATGATTCGATCCTTTCGATCGATGGCGATGGGGCGCTTGTCCGGTCCCGTAAGGGCCCTCTCCGGACGTGCGTCTTGACGGGTTCTATTATCCATAAATGAAACCAAATGTGAAGCCTATTAGGAATGATTTTTAATAAAACAATTTTGAGATATGAAGATGTTGATTGATTAACGATTGGCAGGCCGTCTTTGACCGCCACTGAGTACAATCGGTCGAGCAAATGTTGACCAATCAACAAATGAGGGAGCTTCCTTTATGCATCTAGCCCGCCGCGCCTGGTGCCGAACGTATCAAACGGTTTTTCGCATCGCATTGCCGGTGCTGCCCTATACCGAGCCACGCATTCTGGAGCACGCTGAGGATGTGCCCACAGTGCTTCAGGCGCGTTCGATACAGCGGGTTCTTATCGTGACGGATCCCGGCATTGCCCGTCTGGGGCTCACGGCACCGCTCGAGACAGCGCTCGCGTCCAAGGGAATCGGCGTTGCGATCTATGCCAAAACATCAGCGAACCCCACGGTCTCAAACGTGGAGGAAGCGGCGTCTCTGTATCGAGCGCGCGCCTGCCAGGCCATTATCGGCTTTGGCGGTGGCTCGGCCATGGACTGCGCCAAGGGCGTGGGGGCGCGCATTGCGCAGCCAAACAAGCCCATCAACAAGATGCGCGGCCTGCTGCGGATTCATCGTCGCCTGCCGCTGCTCATCGCCGTTCCCACCACGGCAGGCACGGGAAGCGAAGTCACGCTCGCGGCGGTTATCACCGATGACGAGACGCACTACAAGTACCCCATTAACGACTTTGTGCTCATCCCGCGTTTTGCGGTGCACGACCCCGAGTTTACGCGCGGGTTGCCTGCCTCCATTACGGGGCAGACGGGCATGGACGCCCTGACGCATGCTGTCGAGGCCTTTATCGGCCGTAGCACCACGCCCTACACGCGCAAGATGGCGCGTCAGGCGGTCCAGCTCATCCGCGACAATTTGCTCGAGGCCTATGAGCATGGCGACGACATGCGTGCGCGCCGCAATATGCTTTCGGCGGCGTATAAGGCGGGCGTTGCGTTTACCCGCTCCTATGTCGGATATGTTCATGCCATCGCGCACAGTCTGGGCGGCCGATACGGAATTCCGCACGGTTTGGCCAACGCCATCATCCTGCCGCATATGCTTCGCGCCTATGGCGAAACTGCTGCTCCTAAGCTCGCCGATCTTGCTCGCATGGCGGGCATTGCGCCGGCTACCGCGCAGGACAGTCTTGCGTCCGAGGCCTTTATCGATTGGGTCGACCGCATGAACGAGGCCCTGGGAATCCCCAAATATGTCTCGGGTATTCGCCGCTCCGATATTCCGCAAATGGCGTCCCATGCCGATGCCGAGGCCAATCCCCTGTACCCCGTTCCTCTTTTAATGGACCGCCTGGAGCTCGAGCATATGTACGAAGTTGTTGCAGGTGGTATGTTTGAGGACGAGAACTAGGAGGGTCCATGAACACCGAGGAAATTGCGCGCATCGTCGGCGAGCAGCGCGCCTACTTTAAGATGCACGCTACGTTTGATGTCGATGCTCGACGTCGTGCGCTCGTGAGTTTACGCGATGCGGTGCGGGCGCACGAGGCCGATATTGCCCATGCGCTCAAGACCGATTTGGGTAAGTCGCATGACGAGGCATATATGTGCGAGATCGGCACGTCGCTTTCCGAGATTCGCCATCAGATTGCGCATATGGCCCGATGGAGCCGCCCGCGCCTGCGCCCCTGCGACCTCGCCAATGCCATTAGTGTGTGCAAAACGCAAGCCGTGCCCTATGGCGTCACGCTCATCATGGCGCCCTGGAACTATCCGTTTTTACTGACGCTCGAGCCGCTCGCCGGCGCGCTCGCTGCAGGCAACACCGTGGTCATCAAGCCGAGTGCCTATGCGCCGGCTTCGAGCGCGGTGCTCAGGCAGATTTGCGAGGAAGCATTTGATTCGCGCCTGGTGACGGTCGTCGAAGGCGGGCGTGCCGAGAACGAAGCGTTGCTCGATGAATGCTGGGACAAGATCTTCTTTACCGGTAGTGTTCCGGTCGGCAAGCTCGTCATGGAGCGCGCGAGCAAAAACCTCACGCCCGTGACGCTTGAGCTGGGCGGAAAGAGCCCCTGCATCGTGGATGCGACGGCAAACTTGAAGGTTGCGGCGCGGCGTATCGCCTTTGGTAAATGGCTCAACGTGGGGCAGACCTGCGTGGCGCCCGACTACCTGCTGGTCGATGCGCGCGTGCACGACGAGCTGCTGGACCTCATCAGGGAAGAGGCCCGCCGTATGTTTGGCGAGCATCCGCTCGATAACGAGGATTATGGGCATATCGTCAACGCCAAGCATTTTGCGCGCGTGCGTGGGCTGATCGATCCCGATAAGGTTGTGCTTGGAGGCACGGCGCGCGAGTCATCGCTCAAGATTGAGCCGACGATTTTGGACGGCGTGACCCCCGATGACGCCGTGATGCAGGAGGAGATTTTCGGCCCCATCTTGCCGGTGCTGACGTTTGAGAGCCTAGACGAGGCCGAGACGTTTATTACGGATCGTCCGACGCCGCTGGCTCTGTATATCTTTAGCCAGGATCGCGCAGTTCAGCAGCGCTTTGTGCGTTACGTGCCCTTTGGCGGCGGCTGCGTCAACGACACGATTATGCACTTGGCTACGAGCCATATGGGCTTTGGTGGCATGGGTGCGAGCGGTATGGGGCAGTACCATGGACGCGAGAGCTTCGATACGTTTAGCCACAAGAAGAGCATCGTGAACAAGGCAACGTGGCTGGACGTGCCATTCCGCTATGCTCCTTACGCAAGCTGGAAGCACAAGTTCGTGCGCATGTTTGTGCATTAGATTCAGATGGCATAGGGAAAAACAAAGTGGCCGCCCCCGCGTAAGCGAAGACGGCCACTTCTCACGATGAAAACGTGTATCGGAGTTGGCAAGACCCGCAGCCACGGGTGCCATCCGTGTCCCTATCTTAGCTGTAAGCGTTCCGCCGCGCAAGCGTTGCGGCAAGCGATTGAAAGACGCGGACGGGATGAATTTGTGTCCGCACGGGCCCGTAGACTTCTCAACTATGTTGTGGATGCTCGCTAATCGGTAATGGAGGCGCACGTGTTTGATGACGATGACCTGTTCGATCTGACAGACGATCCGTTTGAGTGGGATATGCTACTCGATGACGATGAGTTGGAGCAGGACCGTAAGAAGCGGCAGGGCAAGAAGGCGCGGGATGACGCTTCGAAAAAGCAGGACAAGCGTCGCCGAGGCCTGTTCGGCGGGCTCTTTGGGTGACTGTCTCATCGCCGCGTCTGTATACTAAACAGGTCTTATACGCGCTGCGAAATGAGGGCATAGACGATGATGTGGTTTACCGCCGATCTGCACCTGGGCGATACGAATATCTTGCACGACATGGATCGACCGTTTGATTCGGTCGAGGAGATGAACCGCAAGGTCATCGATGCCATCAATGAGTACGTGGCTGTGGACGACCGCCTCTATATCCTGGGAGACTTTACGTATCGTTTGCCCATGGCGGAGGCAGCGCGCCTGCGCGAGCGCATCGAATGCCAGAACGTGACGCTCATCCGTGGTAACCATGATGGCGATTGGGGAGATCCGGACGCGCCGCACATTTGGGATGAGGTGCGCGATTATCTGGAGGTCGCCCCCGGTTACGCTAAGGGCCATCGCCTGGTAATGAGCCATTACCCCATGCTCAGCTGGAATGGCAAGGCGCGCGGCGCCATCATGCTGCACGGGCACATTCACAGCAGGGGAGACCGCACCAACGCGCGCAATCGCGATCGCGAGCGCCCTATCTTTCGCTACGACGTTGGCCTCGATGCCAACAACTACAAGCCCGTTAGCCGCGACCAGATTCTCGGCTTCTTTGGACTGTAGCCCTCAAACCACCACAAAGGGGACAGGCACCTTTGTGGTGGTCCTTGCATAGATTGGAGTCGCTATGAAGCAATTGCTCATTCGTGCCGACGATATCGGTTATTCGTATGCCGTTAACCTGGGGATTGCCCGCAGCATCAATGAGGGTCTGGTGCGCTCGGCGGGCTTGATGCCCAATATGCCCGAGGCCGAGCGTGGCTGGTCGCTCGTGGCGGACGCCGGCATTGCGGTGGGCCAGCATACCAACGTGTGCCTGGGCAAGCCGTGTGCCGACCCGGAGCTCATTCCGAGTATGCTCAACGAGAGCGGTGAGTTCCATAGTAGCCGTACCTTCCGCGAGCATTTTAAGCGCGGCGAAGAACTGATCGACTTTGATGAGGCCTGCATCGAGATCCGCGCGCAGCATGACCGCTTTGTAGAGATTGTGGGCCGCGAACCCGATTACTTTGAGGCCCATGCCGTCATGAGCAAAAACCTTAACCGAGCGATCTCGGCGGTTGCTCAGGAGCTGGGCCTTAAGGAGCAAAAGGCGAGCTTCGACCCCGCGGCTGTGGTGCATTGCGGAGATACTGATCTGCGCATGGTGATGCGCTCGATGGAGCCGGGCTACGAGCCCAAAGAGGCAATCATGCAGACGGTTCGCGAGATGGTGGACGGCGAGACGGTCGTCTTTGTGTGCCATCCGGGCTATCTCGATCGTTTTATCCTGGAGAACAGCTCGCTCACGACCGACCGCACCAAGGAAGTCGATGCGCTGATCGACCCCGAGCTTCGCACTTGGCTTGAGTCTCAACCTGATCTTCGCCTGATCGACTACCGCGACCTGTAAGGACCCAAGTCACCACAAAGGGAACAGTCGCCTTTGTGGTGGTTCTGGCGCCGTTGCCATTATGGCGGCGGCGTCTTTTTTGTCCGTGCGGCGCGGTAGAGTGTAGGCGGTTGAAATTTGCGTCCATCGAGGAGCTGCCATGAACGAGATCAAGTGCCCGCATTGCGGCGAAGTTTTTAAGGTCGATGCGTCCGGTTATGCGGATATCGTCAAGCAGGTGCGCGATGCCGAGTTCTCGCGCGACCTGGATGAGCGCGTGAAGGCGGTCCAGCGCGAGGGCGAGCAGGCACTGGAGCTTGAGCGCTCGCGCTCGACGGCTGCTTTGCAAAAGGCAGAGTCTCAGCGCGACGCTCAGCTTGTCGAGCAGAAGAACGCTGCAGCTCAGCAGCTGGCACAAGAGGTTGCCAAGCGCGACGCTCAGA
>CABUBZ010000070.1 GCA_902489945.1 uncultured Collinsella sp. | reverse complement strand
CAACCGGACAAATTGCCACAACGCCCGTCACGCGTCCCAGCTCTCCCGAACACTCGTACACGTAATACGCCGCGCCTGGATCCTTGAGCATTAGGCCGTCAGCAATGGCGCCGCGCAGGGCGTCGTTGCCGCTCAGGATACCGCCCATCGCAGGCAGCGCCTCGAGCACGCGGTCCTGAGCTGGGCGGATGCAGGGAAACGGAAGTGCTTTCATGGGCGGTCCTAACGCGCGAGTCGGTTTGTTCGCGGCTTATTATGCCCCAACTTGGCCGCTTGCGTCCCAGAGCGTGTTATCGGCAAGCGCGATGAGCACGTTTTGGCAGCGAACGATATCGGCATGGGGCACATACTCGTTGGGCTTGTGCGCGAGCGCCAACGAGCCGGGGCCGTAGCTCATACAATTGCGGTTGCCTGTCTTGCCGGCAATGACGGCAGTGTCGGTGTAGCCGGTAAAGAAGCCGACGGTCGTGTCTGTGCCCGTCACGTCATCGGCGGCACGCTTGAGTGCAGCCAGAAGGGGAGAGCTTGGATCGCGCTCGATGGCGGGGCGGTCGCCTGTCACGGTATAGCTTCCATGGCAGCCGGGGACCGCGGCTTCGGCGCCGGCGATGGCCTGCTCTACCATGCGCGTCGCGGCGGCCGTATCAGTCGGCGGGGCCAGGCGCATATCGACCCAGACCTTGGCATGGTCGGGCACGACATAGGGGCGGTAGCCGCCCTCGATCTGTCCAAACGTGATGGTCGATGGCCCCAGCTCATCGTGTGCGGGCAGCGCCATGAACGCGCGGCGCAACGCGCAGACGACCTCTGCCATGGCGGCGACGGCGTCGGCGCCCTTCCAAGGCTGGCTCGCGTGCGCCGTGACGCCTGCCATCTCAATCTCGAACCATGTGCGCCCCTTGTGCGCCACCTGGATCTGTCCGTCGGTGGGCTCGGTGTCCAGCACCCATTCGCGCGAACCGACCCAGCCGGCATCAATGGCCGCCTCGGAGCCACGCATAAAGTCTTCCTCGTCGACCGAGCAGATGAGCGAAAAGCCACGTCGGGGCAGCTCACCGCTTGCCGTCATGCGCTCGAGCGTATGGAACAGTGCGGAAATGGCGCAGGCCAGGCCACCCTTCATATCGCAGGCACCGCGGCCATAGAGTTTATCGTCACGCACGATTGCTCCGAGCGGCGGAATGCCTGTATCCCAGCCGTCGCCCAAGGTGACGGTATCCATGTGGCAGATATAGACCAGCCGCGGCTCGTCGCTCACGCCCGGTATGGTAATCATAAGGTTGCGGCGTCCGGGGAGCACCTCGAGTTCCTCAACCTGCACGGCATGGAGCACCGGATGACTCAACCGCTCCAGCTGAGCCTCAACCAGCGCTTTGATATACCGCTCAATTTCATCCTCATACGCGCCCGGGTCTGAGCTGTCGATCCGCACGAGCTCCTGAGCAAGCCGCCAGGCAAAGTCCTCATCAACCATATGCAACCTCACAATCAGTCTGCTTTCCAAACCGATTGTAAGCCTCCTGAGAGATTCGCGACGCGCGCGCAGCAGCATTTACCGTTCGCAGGCCGAGCCAGCGCGTTTGCCGTCCGAGCGGGTTTACAAACGGCGCGGTGGGTACGTAGCCTTTATGGACGACATGCTGTGCGACATATCTGCCTTTCGGTATCACCGGATACCTCCACAGGTTTTGGCGATAATGCCGGACCTGCCCGATTCTGCGGACGATCCGCGCAGGGAGCGCCTTTGCGAGCATCCGCTCGTCGCGCATTTCCTGGGCACCCCGTTACACGTTTTGGCGCAGGGCGGCTGCGGGCGTAAGGGCGATCGCATTGTCAGGCATGTTTGGAACGGGGAGAGGCCGTTTGATTTCGTGCGGCAGACAGAGTTTGGCCTCGATGTCGCGTCCCCACTCTTTACCCTGCTGTCCCTGGCTTCCTCGGTCTCAAACGAGCGTCTGATCATGTGCATGTATGAGATGTGCGGCACCTTCGCCGTGTGCAAGATTGCGCCTCAGGTAAAGTCGACACTTGTGCAGGCATATGGGAGCCGGTGGAGTGACGCACGGTCGGGCTGGGAAAACGTAAAGGATGTCTCGGGGAATCCAACGGACTTGTGGAAACGACCTCCCTTGATTGAGCTCTCTGAGCTTACAGAGTACGTCGATAAGATCCAGGGGCTCCGCGGCGCTAAATCGTTCACACGTGCCGCGAAGTGCATTAGGGGGGTGGCGGCATCGCCGCTCGAGGTCCAGGCTTCGATGCTGTTTGGCCTTACGAGGTTGCGCGGCGGCGAAGGGCTGCGCCTTACCAATAACGTCGAGATTCGCTTGACGCGCAGCGCCCGCCTGATTTCGGGGCTTGATAGGCGCTATGCCGATATCCTGCTGGCAAATAAGGACGGCAGCCGAGAGTGTCTGGTTGAATGCCAAGGTAAAGCCATTCACGGATCCATTGAATCCAAGATTTCGGACTCCGATCGAACGACGGCGCTGCAAGCGATGGGATATCCCGTCATTCTGATGACCTATGGTCAGCTGGCCGACTCCGATGCCTTCCGCGTGGTGATGGAGCTCATCATGTCCTATCTCGATGTGCCGCTGAAAGACAAGACGCCGCGACAGCAGGAGCTCGAACGGCGGCTTCGTGAGGAGATTTTTATCGATTGGGCAGGAATGTAGCCGCGCGGGTGGAAAACGGTCGCGCGGACTAGAGTTTTGGTCACAAAAAGACTTATATTTCGCCTTGGAGGGGCCTTAAAAATGCTATCTAGAATAAGTTGTTTCGGAAAATGGACAGTCAACTTACATTCGGCACATAGAGATCGATTTTTACCTACTAAAGTCCCTGATAAAGCTGTTTATCAAAGCGGGTGTGCTTAGCGACTTGAGCCTCACTATCGATTATCTGAAAAAACTTGTTCTGGGTATCATTTTAAAGTCGTCCGGAGCAACAAAATCGGCCCCCGTTTCGTGAAAACGGGGGCCGAATGGGCTTCGTGGTCTGTCTGGCAGGATTGGCGCCGGCGCTATTTAATCACGCGCACACGATACATCGACGGAATTTGCTTAAGTGCCTCGATCGTGCTGCCGTCCAGGTGCTCATCGGTGTCGAACATGGTGTAGGCGTTCTCGCCAGCGGACTCGTTGGTCATGCGCTGCACGTTGGCGTTGTCCTTGGCGAGAATGGCCGTGATCTGGCCGATCATGTTGGGCACGTTGGCATGCAGGCAGGCAATGCGGCTTGCGGCGCGCGCCTTGCCCATGCTGCAGGCGGGGTAGTTGACGCTGTGCGCGATGTTGCCGTTTTCCAGGTAATCCTTGAGCTCGCTGATGGCCATGTCGGCGCAGTTGGCCTCGGCCTCGCCGGTGCCGGCGCCCGAATGCGTGGTGATAAACGTGTTGGGCATCTTGACGGTCTTGGGCGTGGCAAAGTCGCAGCTAAACCAGCTGAGCTTGCCCGCGCGCAGGGCGGCGTCGACGGCGTCCTCGTCAATGATGGTCTCGCGCGCGTAGTTGATGAGCACGGCGTCCGGGGCCAGCAGGTCGATCTGCTCGGTGCTGATCATGCCGATGGTATCGGCCTTGCTGGGCACGTGCACGGTGAGGTAGTCGCAGCCGCGGCACAGATCCTCGAGCGTGCCCACGCGCTGCACCTCGCGGCTCAGCACCCACGCGTGCTCGACGGAAATGAACGGATCGTAGCCGTAAACGTCCATGCCCAGGTCGACACAGGCGTTGGCGACCTTGGAGCCTACGTTGCCCAGGCCGATGACGCCGATGCGCTTGCCCTTGAGCTCGCGGCCCACAAAGGCCTTCTTGGCTTTTTCGGCATCGACCTGGATCTCGGGGTCGTCGGCGTTGTCGCGCACCCAGTTCATCGACTGCACTACTCCGCGGCTCGAGAGCACCAGCATGCCCAGGACGAGCTCCTTGACGGCGTTGCTGTTGGCACCGGGGGAGTTAAAGACGACGACGCCCTTCTTGGCGTACTCCTCGACGGGGATGTTGTTGACGCCGGCGCCGCAGCGGGCGATGGCGCGGATGCCCTCGGGCAGCTCGTAGCCGTGCAGGTCGGTGGAGCGCATCAGGATGGCGTCGGCCTCCTCGGCGGTGCCCACAAACTCGTAGCCCTCGCCAAACTCGACTTTGCCGTCTTTGGTGATGTCGTCGATGGTCTTAATCTTACGCATGGAAAAACTCCTTAGCAGGTTTTGATCTAAACAGGGTGGTCTGAGGTGGCTGGTCAGCCCGCGCGTTGCGGGCTAGTTAGATCGCGGACTCAAACTATGCTGCGCTTCGAAGTCCTTCATGTACGAGGCCAGTGCCTGCGCGTCTTCCATGGTTACGGCGTTGTAGACGCTGGCGCGCATGCCACCCACCAGGCGATGACCCTTGACGTTTTGAATCTGGTGCTCGGCCGCGCCTGCGACAAAGGCGGCGTCGAGGTCGGCATCGCCGGTACGGAACGTGACGTTGGCGATGGAGCGGCTGTCGGCCTGTGTGGTGCCATGGAACAGCACGCTGTGCTCGAGCAGGTTATAGAGCAGGTTGGCCTTGGCCCAGTTGCGCTCGGCCATGGCGGCAAGTCCGCCGGTCTGCTCAACCCAGCGGAATACCTTGCCGCACACGTAGATACCAAAGGTGTTGGGCGTGTTGAGCATGGAGCCCTTGGCGGCCTGGGTCTTAAGGTCCAGGTACTGCGGCGTCTGCGCAAAAGCGGGGCCATCTGCGATGAGGTCGTCGCGCACGATGACCACGGTCACGCCCGCGGCGCCGGCGTTTTTCTGCGCACCGGCGTAGATGAGCCCGTAGCGCTCAACGTCGAGCGGCTGCGACAGAAAGCAGCTCGAGACATCGGCGACCAGCGGCACGTCGTCGCAAGCGGGCAGCTCGTGGTACATGGTGCCAAAGATGGTGTTGTTCTGGCAGATGTAGACGTAGTCGAGCCCGCCGCCCGCGGCCTCGGCGGCAATGCGCGCGTTGATGTCGACTATGGTGGGTATGCGGTCGAAATTGGTGTCCTCGGAGCTCGCGAGCAGCACGGCCTCGCCGTACTTGGCGGCCTCCTTGTACGCCTTGTTGGCAAAGTTGCCGGTCACGACGTAGCCGGCGCGGCCGCGGCGCATGAGGTTCATGGGGATGCCCGCAAACTGCAGCGTGGCGCCGCCCTGCAAAAACAGGACACGGTAGTTGTCAGGGATGCTCAGCAGGCGGCGCAGGGTTGCCTCGGCGTCGTCGATGATCTGCTGGTACATACTAGATCGATGGCTCATCTCGAGCACGGACATGCCGCAACCGCGGTAGTCCATCATCTCGTCGGCGATCTCGGCGAGCACGCTGGTGGGCAGCGCGGCCGGGCCAGCTGAGAAGTTGTGCACACGTGCCATCTTCTAGGTCCCCCTCGTAGTCGTTTGAACGTTCGGGATACTTTAGCACAGTGCAGCGCCAGGTGCGACCGCATCACGGTAAAACTCGAGTGCGCCGCTATGATTTACAGGATGGTTACATGGGGGAGGGGCCTTACTCCTCCGGCAGGTCTAGGTCTGCGAGCGACCGCATCAGGCTTTCCAGGCGCTTGATCTCTTCGTCGCAAATTAGCTACCCCTGGCCGCTACGACGCCAGTGTGGCGATGACGGCTTCGTCGCCGGCGTATATTAGGGTGTCGCCGTCGGGGATGATGGTTTGGCCGTCGCGCTTGAGCATCACCACGATAAACGGGTGCTTGCCCTGCGGCACGTCGCGCAGGCGCTGACCGGCCAGGCGACCGTGGGGCGTCACGGTGACCTCGCGCAGCGTAACCTCGGCACGCTCTTCGAACGTTGGGGCTGCCATCACCAGAAGGTCGCCTTCCTCGATGACGGTATCGCCGTTGGGCAGTACCGGGTGCGCCCCGTCGCGCAGCACCAAGACCACGAGCATGTCCGTCGCGCTGCCAATATCGGCGAGCGAGCGCCCGGCAAACGGATGGCCAGCGCCCACCTTGAGCTTGACGAACGACATGCCGTCCTCGTCGTGGTAGTCGTTAAAGGTGCGGCGCACGTCGCCGGCCACATCGATCATATCGAGCTTCTTGGCCACCGCCGGCAGCAGCGATCCCTGCACCACAATGCTCGACACGGCAATCACAAACACCAGGTCAAACAGGTCGTGACCGCCGGGAACACCGGCTACCACGGCAAAGAGGCTAAACACGACCGAAGCGGCGCCGCGCAAACCCGCCCAGCTTACGAGCGCGATCTGGCGAGGGTTCGTCTTAAAGGGCGCCAGGAGCACGCCGACGGCGATGGGACGGCTCACGAAGAGCATAAACGCCATGAGCGCCAGGCCCGGCAGCAGCATCTGCGGCAGGCGCGCGGGCGTCACGAGCAGGCCGAGCAAGAAGAAGATCGTCATCTCGGCCATCTCGGTGAGGGTGTCAAAGAAGTGCGCCATCTCGACTTTGCCAGTGACGTCACTGGCGCCCAGCACAATGCCGGTCAGGTATACAGCCAAAAAGCCGTTGCCGCCCAGATAGCTTGGTAGCGCGTAGGCGACGATCGCCACGGCGAACAAAAAGATGGTCTGCGCGTCCTTGGCCGTTGCGTGCGCGCGTTCAATCAGGCGGCCCGCCGCCCAGCCGATGGCAAGGCCCAGGCCCACGCCCAGGATAATCTGCTTGGCCAGCAGTGCGGGAATGTTGATGTCGCCGCCGGCCGCGAGTGTGGCGAGCACGGCGGTGAGCATGTAGGCGACGGGGTCGTTGGAGCCCGATTCGACCTCGAGCAGCGAGTCGGTGCCGCCCCTCAGTGAAAGGCTGTGCTCGCGCAGCACGCTAAAGACGCTGGCCGCATCGGTCGACGCCACGACCGATCCCAGCAGCAGGCCGCCGATCCAGTCGAAGCCCAGCGCAAAGTGGGCGAACACGCCGGTGATACCGGCAGTGATGACGACGCCGAGCGTGCTCAGCAGCACCGCCGGCGCAGCGACGGGCTTGGCGCGGTCTATGTTGGTGTTAAAGCCGCCGTAGAACATGATGAACAGCAGCGCCGTGCTGCAGACGGTTTCGGTAAGCGCATAGTCGCTAAAGTCGATATGCGCCGGGCCGTTGACACCCAACAGCATGCCGAGCGCGATAAAGATGAGCAGGGTGGGGAAGGGGAGCTTTTTGCCGACGGGTTTGATGGTCAGGCACAAAATGATGACGAGGCCGATAAAGAGAAGGATCTGGTTCATAGGGAGTGTCCGCTCCTGGGTGGTTGGCGTGGCACGGTCAGTTGTCTGCGGTTATTTGTACCCAAAGATGGTGGGTTTATGGGGTTGGATTGCGGGCGTGCGCGATATCGTCATAGACGGCTGACGTCTTTGCCTCTGCTCGGAAACCCTTTCCAGCTTTATTGCAACGGAGTACAATGGGTAACGTTTAAGTTCAACTTGAAGTTTTAGTTGCGGCACCGGGCTTCGGCCGCAATGCAAGGAGAGGCGTACCATGGCGATCTATGTGACATCTGATGCTCACGGGCACGTGCGTGCGCTTGACGAGGTCCTGTCTAAGATCTCGTTGACGTCCGACGACACGCTGTACGTGCTGGGCGACATGATCGATCGCGGGCCCGATCCGGTCGGCGTTATTAAGCTCGTGCGCTCGCTGCCCAACGCCCACGTGCTCAAGGGTAATCACGAGCAGATCATGCTCGATGCCATCATTGGTCAGGATCCGCTCGATGCCGAGACCTGGGATATCAACGGTGGCTGGACGACGCGCGAGCAGCTCAACGACATGGAATTTGAGGCATACGAGGAGCTCGTGCGATGGATGGCCGCGCTGCCGCTCTACGCGGTGGTCGAGACCGAGGAGCGCCCGTATCTGCTGGTACATGCTGGAATCGAGATGAAGGCGGCGTGCGCGTTTTTGCTTGAGCATGGTGTCGATTGTGCCAATGGCGTCGGTGCGGTGAGTGCCGATCGCGAGCTGCTGCAGCAGATGCTCGCGGTGCAGTCGTCCGATGACCTGCTATGGATTCGTCACGGCTATTGGGATGTGCCGACCGGGCTGCTTTCTGCCGAGGGCAAGGGCCCGGTCGTGGTGAGCGGTCATACGCCCACGGTATCGCTTGGGCGCTATTGCGAGGTCGGTGGTCTGGCGGGGCTCGATGAGGAGTCGGGCCGCGGGCAGATCGTGCGCCTGGGCGGCGAGGACACTGCCGGTGTGCCCGATCGCATCGACATCGACTGCGCCGCCGCCACCGGCTCAGAGTTCGGTCGCGTGGGCATCCTGCGGCTCGATGATGGGGCGGAGTTCTACGCGAACATCAACCCGGGCGAATAACCTTGTTCCGCCGTTCTACCGAACGGCGGTCACGTTGACGCTGCGCAGCCCCGAAGCACCCCATCTTGTCGCTCAAACCGTCGCTCGCGTACACAAGCACGCGTCGCTCCTCTTTCGCGCCAACCTGGGGCACTTCGGGGCTGCTCGCTGTCGGTGCCAAAACATTGGCATTTTTCCTCAATGCAGCAAGGTGGGCGTTACGCTCCGTATGGGTTGCGGTCGCGTTCGATGCGTTGGCGGATGTGGGCGTATTCGATAATCAGCAGCACCAGCAATAGGGCCATAATCGCCAGGTAGCTCACCACGGCGCCCATCAGGCCCAGCAGGCTGATTAAGATCACCGGCAGCACCACGCTCGCGGCAAAACAAATCAGGTAGACCTTGGTGACGTCGCCGGCATGGCGCAGCACCGTGATGATGGCGTAGATAAAGTCGATGGCCGCGGTGACGCCGCCGGCGACGACCATCAGCAGCGCCAGCGTACGGTAGCGCACAAAGCTGAGACCGTACATAAAGCTCATGAGGGGAATACCGGGACCTGCCATAAATGCGGCGCACACGCCGGTGATGACCACGATCAGCGTCATAACGGCAACAATAATCAGGTCAAAGCGACGACGCTTGCGAGGATTAGCCCAAATGCTCGACAAGCGCAGGAGCTGCGGTTTATAGATAAATCCAATGCTCAGCAAAATAGCCTGCGCCGGAAAGAACAAGGCATTAAAGTACAGCTGATATTTGTATGCCAGCGTACCTTCCATCACAAACTTGGGCATACTCTCGATAAGGTTGAACAGGAACAGCGCACCAAAGAGCGGGGCGCACTGGACAAACAGGTGGCCGACCTCGCGCAGGCTCACGCGGCGCGATTTTTCGGTCTCGAGCAGGGCGAGCGGCGCAGTGACCAGCACGAGCGATGCGATGGCGGTGACACCCATGGCCATGGCCGCGATGGGCATGCTGCGCGTGAGGAACAGCGCCACGCTGAAGACCGC